>JABRWC010000148.1:0-14779 GCA_039961675.1 Phycisphaerae bacterium | reverse complement strand
AGTCTGGCGCCAGCTGAGCCTGAACGGCGACCTCCTTGCGCTGGCGTACGGCGCCGCCCTGCTCATGCAGCTTGAGCGTTTACTGCGGCGGTTGCAACGGCGTGTTGCGGCTGTCGCTGCGCGCACAGTGCTCCTGGCGCTGGCGGTCTGCACGGCGATGATCATCAGCTCGTGGTTGCTTTCACGATTCGCCGTTCCGGCCGCCACGGCTGCGCAGCAGAGCGTGTCCCCCACGCCGTCGCTCATCTCAGATGAAGCTGCGCGTCGCCTCAGGACCATCCCCTATGCAGGCGGCGTGGGTGCGTCGGCGCTGCCCACCGGCGTTCCGGGCGTCCCACCCGGCGGGGCATCCGTTCGCGGCGCGCTTCAGGCCGCGCGCACGCTGGAGGGGATCGCGCGTGTGATCGGGTACGCGGCGAGCGTCGGCCTGCTGTTGCTGCTGGACGCGCTGCGCCGCGCGCTGCGGGAAACGGGAGGGGCGAACTCGGGCACGCCGCGGGGCATCGTCGCGGCGACGGTGCCCGCGCCCTTGCCGCCGCATTCGCCGGCCGCGACACTGGAGAATGAAGGACCAACGGACGGGGGAGGACGCACATGAGAAAGCCGGTCATCCTGATCACGGGCGCCAACGGCGAGATCGGCCACGGGCTGATCGAGCACTGCGACCGCAACCTGCCGTACGGCATCGTGGCCCTCGATCTCAAGCCGATGGACGCCCGCCTGGGCGACTACTGCGTGGCCTGCATTGCGGGCGACATCCTCGACCACAACCTGCTTCAGCGGCTGGTGAGCGAATACGAGATTCACATCATCTATCATCTCGCCGCGCTGCTCAGCACGCGCAGCGAGTACACGCCCGACACGGCCCACAAGGTCAACGTCAACGGCACGCTGAACCTGCTTCAGCTCGCCCACGAGCAGGCCCGCTGGCACGGAACGGCGGTCAAGTTCATCTTCCCCAGCTCGATCGCCGCGTACGGCCTGCCGGACCTGGAGACGAAAAACCGCCTCGCGAAGGTCAAGGAGTGCGAGTTCAACTCGCCCACGACCATGTACGGCTGCAACAAACTGTACTGCGAGCATCTCGGCCGGTACTTCAGTGAGAACTACCGGCAGCTCGCGGCGGAAGCCGGACCCAGCGGTGTGGATTTCCGCGCCATTCGCTTCCCCGGGCTTATCAGCGCCGTGACGATGCCCGCCGGCGGAACCAGCGACTACGCCTCCGAGATGATCCACGCCGCGGCGCAGGGCAAGCCATACGCCTGCTTCGTAACCGAGGAGACGCGCATTCCGTTCATGGCCATGCCGGACGCGATCAAGGCCCTGGTGCAGCTCGCGGCCGCGCCTGCCGCCAGGCTCACGCAGCGCGTCTACAACACCGGCGGCTTCAGCCTGACGGCCGGTGAAATCCGCGCGCGTGTGCTGCGCGCGTTCCCGGATGCGGAGATCACGTTTCACCCGGACCGGCCGCGGAACGCGATCGTGCACACCTGGCCGGCCGACGTGGACGACACGCCGGCCCGGCGCGACTGGGGCTGGATGCCCGACTACGACGCCGACCGCGCGTTCAACGAGTACCTCGTCCCGATGATCGCGCAATACTATCAGCAGTTCGCCGAGCGCCGCTGAGCGCGCCGCGTTGCAAGCGCCGCGCACGGCCCATACCATCCGCAGCGAATTCAAGACCGGAGCGCCCAGCCGGATGCCGAAGAAATACCTGGTCACCGCGGCCCTGCCCTATTCCAACAACCGCCTGCACGTCGGTCACATCGCCGGCGCGTACCTGCCCGCCGACACGTACGTCCGCTACCTGCGAGCCCGCGGCGAGGAGGTGCTTTTCATCTGCGGCAGCGACGACAACGGCGTGGCGATCGAGATCTCGGCGCTCCAGGAGAATACCACGCCGCAGGAGATTTCGAGCTTCTACCACGAGCGCCAGAAGCTGGCGTTCGCCGGGCTGGGGATCGACTTCGACGTGTACGGCGGGACGCACCAGCCCGGATACGCGGAGCTGCACGCGCAACTCAGCCAGCAGTTCTTCACGCGCATCTACGACAAGGGCTACTTCACGAAGCGGCGCACGCGGCAGCTCTACGACGCGCGGGCCGGCCGCTTCCTGCCCGACCGCTACGTTCGCGGCATCTGCCCGCTGTGCAAGGACCACGAGACCTACGGCGACCAATGCGACCGCACGGGCGCGGTGATCGACGCGCTGAACCTGATCGAACCGCGCAGCGTGCTCAACCCGCAGGACAAGCCGGAGGTGCGGGAGACCGCGCATTGGTACCTGCGGCTGAGCGAGTTTGAAAAGCCGCTCCAAGCCTGGCTGGAGTCGAAGCAGGGACGATGGCGATCGCAGGTGCTCAACTTCGCGCTGGGGCAGATCAAGCAGGGCCTGCCCGAGCGGGCCATGACGCGCGACATCCAGTGGGGCATCCCGGTCCCGCTCGACGACCCGGACGCCAGGGGCAAGGTGCTCTACGTCTGGTTCGACGCGCCGATCGGCTACATGTCCTTCACCGCGGCGCTGCTGGCAAAGCGCGAGGGCGACCCCCTGGCGTACAAAGGCTGGTGGGCCGATCCGGACACGGAGATCCACCACTTCATCGGCGAGGATAACACGGTCTTCCACGCGCTGATCTGGCCGGCGATGCTGATGGCCGAGGGCCGTTACCAGCTCCCCACCAGCGTGGTCGCCAACCAGTTCGTGAACTTCCGCATCGGCGGCGAGATGGTCAAGATCAGCAAGAGCCAGACGCCGCAGGACTCCCCCGTCTGGATCGAGGAGTTCCTCAAACGCTTCGATCCGGACGCGCTGCGTTACTACCTTACCGCCATCGCCTCGGAGACGGCGCGTACCGCGTTCGATCCGGCGGACTTCGTGGCGCGGAACAACAACGAGCTGGTCGCGGCGTACGGAAACTTCGTGAACCGCGCGCTGACGTTCGCGGCGAAGTACTTCGAGGGCCGGACGCCCGACGCCTCGCGGCAGTCGGACGCGGACCGCGCCCACCTGGCGCGCGCCGAAGCCGCACTGACGCAGGCGGGAGCGGAGCTGAGCGCGTTCCGCTTCAAGGCGGGGCTGGAAGCCGTCATGGCGTTTGCGCGCGACTGCAACCTGTACTTCGGTCAGCGCGAGCCTTGGCGCACGCGCAAGGACGACCCGTCCGACTGCGCCGCGGCGATCGCCACTTGCATCCAGTCGGTGCACGCACTGGCGATCATGAGCTACCCGTTCATGCCCGGGGCGGCGCGGCGCATGCTTGCCATGCTTGGCATCGACGACCAGACCGTGCGCTGGAGGCCGCCCGAGCCGCTGCCGACGGGGCGACCGCTGGGCGAGCCGAAAATACTGTTCCCGAAACTCGAGCCGGACTGCATGACCGGTCCGGTCGCCGTGGAACCCAAGCCGTGATCCATAACGTAGTTGCTTACCCAGGCCGCGTTCGGAAGCGCGGCGTTCGTTCGCCGGCGCGTCCTGCGCCGGGCGGGCTGGCGCTCGGCGCGGTGCTCGTTCTGTTTGCCGGTTGTCAGCCATCCACCAACTCGCCCGCGGCCGCCCTTCCGCCGATCGACCAAGCCACGCCGGAAGCCGTGGCGCGGAGCGTTCTCGAGACCGTGCGGGCGGAACTGAAAGCAGTCGCTGCGCATGACCGGGCGGCTGCCGAGCGTGCCCGTGAGCGGCTCGTCCAGTTGGCCGCGGCGCATGAGATTCTCAAATCGCTGGAGGGCTCGCCGCGCTTCAAGACCGTCCTCGGCGACAATCCGCTCCGCGGTTACACCGACCTCTGGGGCGCGACGCTCGCGTACTATGCCGACGGCCTGGCGCTGGACGCGGTCAGCCGCGCCAAGACGTCGGAGGACGGCAGGACGGCTGCCGTGCACGTACCCGCCACGGGTGAAGGAAGCCGCGCCGTGATCGAAATTGCCTGCGTGCGCGGGAATGACGGCCTGTGGCGCGTGCGGGAGGTCTTGTTCGCCCGCGCGCCGGCGGCGGCCAGCGGCCCGTCCACGGCCGTTTCGCAGTCGCGGCCCGCGTCGATGCCGGGCGGGTAGCCGTGCCGGTGCGCCATGTTGTTTCCGGCCGTCGATGACACCATCATCGCCGTCTCCAGCGCCTGGGAGGCGTCACCGCTGGGGGTCATCCGCCTGAGCGGTCCGGAGGCATTTCGGATCGCTGCGGCGGTGCTGGATCGGGCGGCGATCGACGACGGGAAGCGGCCTCCCCGCTGGCGCCATGTCACGCTGATCGCGGACGATCAATTGTGCGTGCCGGCGATCGCGTACGAGTTCCGCGCACCGCGCAGCTACAGCGGTCAGGATGTCGTCGAGCTGCACACCGTCGGCTGCCTCCCGTTGCTGCGCGCCGCATGTGCGCGGCTCATCGAGGCCGGCGCGCGGCGTGCGCTGCCGGGCGAGTTCACGGCCCGGGCATTCCTGAACGGCAAGCTCGACGCGGCGCGCGTGGACGACGTGCTCGACATGCTCCAGGGCGCGGACCGAGCGGACACGCTGCGCAACGCGCGGGAGCGGCGCGCCGCCTCCCACGCCAGGTTGACCGCTGCGGTCGAAGAGATCGCTTCGCTGACCGCGGCGGTCGAAGCGGGGATCGACTTCGTCGACGAGGAAGACGTTTCGTTCGTCACGCCCGACGAGATTCAGCGGACCGTCGATCGATTGCTCGTGGAACTGGGTGAGATTGCCGGGCTGAACGAGCGCCGACGTCGGGACCGGGCGCCGCACGTGGCGCTGGTCGGCCTGCCGAATGCGGGCAAGAGCACGCTCTTTAACGCACTATTGGGCTACGAACGGGCGATCGTCTCGCCGGTTCTGGGCACGACGCGCGACGTTCTGACCGCCGAGCTGGAGCTGGACGGGCTGCGCGTGGTGCTCCAGGACTCGGCCGGGCTGGGGGCCGCGCAGGACGAGCTGGAAGCGGCGGCGCACCAGGCCACCGAGCGCGCCGCGGAGACGGCCGACCTGGTCCTGTGGGTCCACGACTGCGCGCGGCCGTGGACGCTTGCCGAGCGCGAGGCGCTGCGACGGGCGCGCGCGGGCCGGTTGATCGTCGTGATGAACAAGTCCGACCGGCCGCGGTGCCTGCCTTCACCCGACCTTGGCGTGCCGGTCGTGCGAATCAGTGCGCTCACTCGGGCCGGAATGGACGAGCTCGTACACGCGGCTCGGACTGAGTTGTCGGGCATCGCCGCCGGTGGTGAGTTGGATCGCTCGCATGAACTGGCCGCCGTCGCGGCAGACCTGCGCCGTGCCCGAGGTCTGACCGAAATCGACGTTGGAGGATTGGCTGCGCCGGAGCTGATCGCCATTGAGCTTCGAAGCGCATGGGATCGCCTGAGCGCGCTCACCCGGGCCCAGCAGACGGACGAGGTGCTCCGCCGGATCTTCGCTCGCTTCTGCATCGGGAAGTGAGGGGGTAAGGGGTGGAAGGGGGGTCGCGGTTCGGCCCCGGGACAGGATTTGAACAATTAGGTTCAGGCACTTGTCAAGTCTGTCGATACACTATCTAAGCGTAATGCGTATTTTTTTTGAATTGAGACTTGACGGCGTTTGAACAATCAGCAATAATCAAGTGGTCTGATAAGTCATACTGCTCTCGGGCAGAGCGTTTCAAAACGGCTTCTTTCCCCTCCGGAGAGCACCGGGATGCCTTAGGGTAGCCCTGGTGCCCTCTTTTTATCGCCACAGTTCGGCCAGCCGTCGGCGTCCGAATTCGTAAAGCATTATTCAGAAATAACTTGCGGCTTGCCAGCGCGACGGAGACCGCGACGATCCAGCGCCGGGCCAATGGCTTCCGCCGGCTCGCGGTCGGCATCCGATTCCAGCGCTCGAATCGGGCCGCGCGCAGGGAATCCGATACGTCTGAGCTACCGCGCATGATGGTGCGGTCCGTCGGCCGGGGATATACTCTCAGTCGCCCGGTGGGTGCGGCGCATGCATCGCCCCGGCGGGCTGGGCCGCGCGACCGCAATCCTCTGATCTGCGGAAGAACCGGTGGAAACACTCGAGCAATTCGTACCGGGACCGCCCCGTTGATCGGCACGGCGGACCCGCGCCGCGCGGGGCCACGGTTGGAGACTCCGCAATGAGCGTCCACGCGAGCGTTCGAACCGACCTGCAATTCTCGCTGTTTCTCGCGAATCGCCCGGGCGTCCTTCAGCGAATCGCGCAACATCTCGCGGACCGAAAGGTCAACATCATCGCCCTCACACTCCAGGACTCGACCGATCACGGCGTGCTCCGCGTGGTAACAGAGAATCCGGACGATGCGCGGGCCGCGCTCGCGAATCTCGATCTGCCCAAGACCGAGACCACCGTGCTGACCGTCACGCTCCCGAACCGGCCCGGGGCGCTCGCGGACGTCGTGGAACGGCTGGCGGCGGAAGCGATCAACGTGCACTACGCGTACTGCACGACCGGCGCGCGAGGCGGCAACACGCTGGGGATCTTCAAGGTCAGCAATCTCGGCAAGGCGCAGCAGGTGCTGGGTGAACGCCGCCCCAGGCGCAAGTTCCGGTCCAACGTGCGTCGCGCCGCGGCCGTCCGGCATTGAGCGCAGCGATGGACGAGCCGACTTCCGCATCTGCGCCGGCTGTGCCGGCACGTCGCAAGGCGACGTCGGCCGGCCGAGCCATTGCAGGGCTGGTGCTGCTTGCTTGCACGGGGATTCTCGGCCTGGCCGCCTATCTCAAACCGGACGCGCGCGGATACGGCACGCACCAGCGCCTCGGCTTCGCCCCGTGCGGCTTCCTGCTTAAGACGGGCTACCCGTGCCCGACGTGCGGCATGACCACGGCGTTCTCGTACGCAGTGCGCGGTCGACTCGTGAGCGCCTTCCTCGCCCAGCCCGCAGGACTCGGGCTTGCGTTGGCGACAGTCCTTGCGGGGGCCGGCGCCATCTGGGTTCTGGTCGCCGGCCGCCTGCCGAGCCGCCTGCGCGTCGAGCCGTCGCCGCACCTGCTGTTCTGGGGACTGCTGCTGTTCATGCTCGGCGGCTGGGCGTTCAAGCTCATCCTCGGGCTTGCGGACGGGAGCCTGCCGCTGCACAGCGTCCGCGTATCGCCTTGACCGGCCGAGCGCTCTTCAACGCGCGGCGGCGATCCGTTATGCTGAGTGTTTTGCCGACCGCCGCGCCGGCCAGGTCGCGGGGCCAGCCGCGGTCAGGGAACGACATGGCCAAGAGCGCTTCCGAGAACAAGACCAACGACGCGCCCGCCGCGGGCAGGGGGCCGCCGCAGTACTCCGACCAGGACAAGGCCAAGGCGCGCGCATGGTTCAAGAAGGCCGACGACGAGCGCGGCCGGCGGGCGTACGACTACGCGATCGAGTGCTATGTGAACGGGCTGGCGTTCTGGCCGGAGGCGGTCGAGGAAGGCCACATGCCGCTCTGGTCGCTGGCGATTCAGCGACAGCAGGCGGGCGGCAAGAAGCCGGGCATGATGGACAGCATCAAGCGTCCCATCAGCGGCAAGAACGCGCTCACCAGCATGCTCAACGCCGAACTGCTGCTGGCCAAGGACCCGACGAGCGCCACGTACCTGGACGGCGTGCTGAAGAACGCGGTCAAGGCCGAGCTGCGCGAGACGGTCAAGTTCATCGCCCCCAAGGTGCTCGATTCGCTGCGGCGGGAGAAGAAGCAGAACCTCTCGCGTTTCAAGACGTTTCGGCAATTGCTGGTCGAGATGGCCGAGAAGGCGGACGCATGGGGCGACGCGCCGACTGCGGCCTGGTGCTACGAGGCGGCGGTGAACGCAGTGGAGTTGCTGATCGCCCACAACCCCGGCGACATGGCGCTGCGTGACGAGCAGCGCGATCTCTCCGGGCGGCTGACGATCACCAAGGGCAAGTACGCCGAGGCGGATTCGTTCCGTGACTCGCTTCGCGACGGGGCCTCGCAGAAGCTGCTGCACGACGCCGAGCGGGCCAAGCAGGGAGAAAGCACGCTCGATGCCCTGATCGCCGCGGCACGCAAAGATTACGAGGCGAATCCCACGGTTCCGCAGAAGATAAAGGTCTACGTCGAGGCGCTGTCCAAACGAGAAGACGACGAGTCCGACGACCGCGCCATTGCAGTGCTGATGCAGGCGTACCGCGATCTCGACAATTACAGCTTCAAGGTCTCGGCCGACGACATCGTGCTTCGTAAGCTTGGCCGTCGCACGCGCGCCCTGCGCGAAAAGGCCGCCCGGACCGGGACGGAGGAGGACCGCCAGCAGTTGCGGCTGGCGCGGGCGGAGGAGCTTCAGACGGAGCTCGAAGTCCGCCGCGAGCGCGTGAAGATGTATCCGACGGACCTGCGCGCCAAGTATCGCTGCGGCGCCGTGCTGTTCCAACTCGGCGAGTACGACGAGGCGATCCCCATGCTCCAGGCCGCGCAGGGCGACCCGCGCAGCCGGACGCGCTGCCAGATGATGATCGGCCGCGCGTTCCTGCTGAAGCAGGCGCCCGCCCAGGCCGCGGCGGTGCTGAAGGAAGCGCTGGATTCGTACGACGTCGCGGGCGACGACGTCGCCAAGGAGTTGTTGTGGTGGCTGGGGCAGGCGCAGGAAGCGTCCGGCGCCACGGACGAGGCCAAGGCGACTTACGGCAAGCTGCTGCGGCTGGACTACAACTACGCGGGCGGCGAGGCGCGCAAACGGCTCGAAGCACTGGGTTGAAACTTACGACCGGGGAACGAACACGACAGGAGTACGGGCTTGGCTCACTCAATCTCTGCCAGGAAGCGAATCCGCCAGAACGAAAAACGCCGCATGCACAATCGAGCCGCGCGCTCGGCGCTCAAGAGCAAGGTCCGCGGCGTGCTGGATGCGCTCACCGGCGCCGCCGGTGCTTCGGCCGACAAGAAGCTCCTGGCCGCAGTCCGCGCGCTGGATCGCCAGGCCAACAAGGGGCTGATTCACCGCAACACCGCCGCCCGCCGAAAGAGCCGGCTGATGAAGCGGATGAACGCCGCGAAGGCAAAGGGCGGCTGAGCGGGCGGCGAATGTCGCCTATCTCGCCGGGCGCTCACGCGTACTGGTCGACGCGGCCCCCGAGCTCTTGCGCCGCCTGCGATTCATTGCCGCTCTCCGACTGGGCGGCCAAGATTTCGTTGTACGCCGCGACCGACTGCCGCACGAGCTTGAGCACGGCGTGCGTTGGGTCGAGTGCGTCGGCCAGGGGCGGCTCGCGGGCCGCCTTGGCTGTGCTCTCGACGTTGCGCGGCTCTGTCGGAGCCCGCGCCCGAGGCTGTGTCAAAGCTGTTGTCGGCAGCGCGACCGTCTGGACGTTTTCGTAGATCGCCTGCATTGCGCGCCTCCGGCCGGTTCGGCCGAAAGCTGCGCGCCCCCTTTGGGTAAAGTCTGCAAAGTTCGGCGCTAGGCAGTCAAGCGGCGGTTGGGTACCATTCTCCCGAGGCGGTGTTCCGGGGTCGCGCGGGCGAAGCCCCCGGGGCCGTTTTGGGGGACGCTTTCGATTGGAGAGGTGGCCGAGAGGCTGAAGGCAACGGTTTGCTAAACCGTCGTACTGGTAAAAACCGGTACCGGGGGTTCGAATCCCCCCCTCTCCGCGTCAAGCTTCGGCGGGCCTCGAAAGCCACCGGGATGAACCGGCGGACTTCGAGGCCCGTGGTGCTCTTCGTCACGCCGGACATGGTCGCGGGGAATTTCGCGAGGTTGCGGCCGGAGGACGGTCACACTTTGAGGTGCGGAGGTGATGCCGGGGCTTGCGGGCCATTTGCGATCCAAGCGCGACGCGCGAGTGTGAGGCAGCGCTGCGACACTGACTGACCCTCGCTTGCGCTTCGGGCTCCCATGGTTCCTTGCCTGGATTGGACCCAACACCTCGCGATCACGCGATCGGGAGCCAATCTTGTTGAACATTCCCGTCCTCCGCCACGGCCGGCCGTACCAGAGCATCGACCAGGTCGAGCTGCTCCACCACGCCACCGGCGAGCCGGTCGCGCGCGTCAGCCAGGCCAACAGCGGCATGCTGGCACGCGACATCGGCCGCGTGCGGTCGGGTGTTCTCGAATCCCTCCCCGTCGGCGAGTTGATCGCCCGCTGCGCGGAGGCTTCCGAGCGCTTCCTGCACGACGAGCTGCCACTCGGCGATCCGGCCGGCCCGCGCCAATCGTTTGACGACTATGTGCGCTCTCTGTCGGCTACGACCGGCATGCCCGTCACGTACTGCCGCGAGAACGCCGCCAAGATTCACCGCGTGCTCCGCGAGCTGGAAAGCGTGCTCGCCGGACTGACGCGCGGGCTGCCGCTGGAAATCCTCGATCGCGGCCACGGTCAGCGCCAGGGCCGCACGCTGAGCTTCTTCCGCGATGGCCGCGTCTTCGGCGCGGTGCTGCCCAGCAATTCGCCCGGCGTGCACGGCCTGTGGATTCCGGCGGTGGCGCTCAAGGCCCCGGTCGTGCTCAAGCCGGGGCGCGAGGAACCCTGGACGCCGCTGCGGATCATCGAGGCACTCTCCGCCGCGGGCGTGCCGCGCGAAGCGTTCGGATTCTACCCGACCGACCACACCGGGGCGGCCGAGTTGCTGCGCTGCGTGGACCGGGCCATGCTCTTCGGCGACGCGATGACGACGCGCCCGTGGGCGGACGACCCGCGGATCGAGCTGCACGGCCCCGGCTACAGCAAGGTGCTGCTGGGCGACGACGCGGCCGGGGAATGGGAGACGCATCTTGACGTGATGGTGTCGTCGATCGCGGCCAACGGCGGACGCTCGTGCATCAATGCATCCGCGGTCTGGACGCCGCGCAGCGGCTGCAAGATCGCCGAGGCGCTCGCGGCGAGGTTGGCGAAGGTCGAGGCGCTGCCGGCGGACGATCCGCGGGCGGAGATCGCCGCGTTCGCCAATCCGGCGATTGCGGAGTCGATTTCGGCCAGCATCGACGCGGGGCTGCGCGAGCCGGGGGCGGAGGACGTCACCCAGCGTCTTCGCGGCACGCCGCGCCTGGTTCGACGCGGGCGCGTGGCGTGGCTGCTGCCGACGATTGTTCGGTGCGAAGGCTGGGAGCATTCGCTTGCCAACCGCGAGTTCCTGTTTCCGTACGCGAGCGTTGTCGAGTGCCCGAAGGAACGCATGGCTGAGACGATCGGCCGCACGCTGGTGGTCAGCGCGATCACGCGCGACCAGCGGCTGATCGACTCCCTGATGGCGTCGCCGAACATTGAGCGGCTGAACCTCGGCCCGATTCCGACGACGCGCATCAGTTGGGACCAGCCGCACGAGGGCAATCTGTTCGAGCTGCTGTATCGCCAGCGAGCATTTCAGTCAGCCGAGACGGCGCAGACGTGAGGGGCGCGCGTGAGCTCAGGATGCAAGCTGGAAAATGCGACATGCGCAAGCGACCGCGGCGCATCGGGGCCGGCCGGCAGACGACAAATCGCAAACGCCGCGCTGCGGGTTCACTCGCGCTGGTCGCGTTCCAGTCGTCGCTTCGGTCGCGCGTGCGCCGTCGGGACGATGTTCGCCGGGAGTATTCTCCTGCCGGCGTGCGCCGCGCCGCGCGCCGCGGCGAGGATCATGACGTTTGAGGAGTATCGCGCGATTTCGCACGCCGTCCCCTATGTGCTCGAAGTGCAAGACGGCAACGGCGGCGAGCTGATCTACTTCGGCGCGCGGCATTCGTACGAGCCGGACGATCCGCAATGCCGCTGGATCGAGCAGCTCTGGACCGATTTTCGCCCCGCGATCGCGTTCAACGAGGGCGGCGACCCGCCGGCGCTGTCGTCGGCCGCCGAGGCGATCTCGCACCACGGTGAAGCAGGGCTGGTGCGGTTTCTGGCGGCAAGAGACGGCGTGCCGGTCAAGAGTCTCGAGCCGACGCTGGATCAGCTCGTGGACGACGCGCTCGCGGCCGGCTTTTCGCCGCAGCAAGTGAAGCTCTACCACGCGCTGCTGCCGTGGATCAGCTATCGGCAGTCTGCGGGGGCCGAACCGCTTGAGGCGTTCATGGGGCGCGTCCTGTCGTCTCTGTCGCAGTTCCAGTCGCTGCAAGGCCCACCGCGCGACGTGAGGGAGCTCGACTCGGTATTTGCGGAGCTGTTTCCCGAACAGCCGGATTGGCGCTCCGTGCCGCGCGAGTGGTTCGATCCCGCTGCGAACGGGACGTTCCTGAACGCGCTGGCGCGCAGGGTTAGCGAGCTGCGCGATGTCCACATGGTCGGGTTGCTCAGCGACGCCGTGCGTCGCGGCGAGCGCGTGTTCGCGGTCGTTGGCGCAAGTCACGTGGTGATGCAGGAGCCGGCGCTGACGAGCGCGCATGACCGCGCGCGGGCGTGGACGGTCTCTCATGTGTCCGCGCGGGGCGGCATCGCGACGCAGCCCGCGCCGCGCGGCGACTGAGCGGACGTGGGCGGACCCGCGAGGCTTGGCGCGGATTCAAGCCTCGCACGTCGCTTTTTCCGCGATGCACGCCCGCTATGATCTTCCCGTGCACGATTCGGCCAACCTCGATGAACTGCTCCGCGCCTCGCCAGTGCGCGTCGTCTTTGGACCGGGCGCGCTTGCCCAGCTTGGCACGCTGTGCCGTGAGCTTCGCGCCCAGCGCGTGCTGCTGGTCAGCGACCCCGGCATCGTCGCGGCCGGGCACGTCGCGCGGGCCATGCAGTACCTGGAAGCCGAGGGCATCCGCATCGCGGTCTTCGACGGCGCCCACGAGAACCCCACCACCGAGCACGTTGCCGCGGGACTCGACACCGCGCGGCAGGCCGAACCGGACCTGATCGTCGGCCTTGGCGGCGGTAGCGCCATGGATTGCGCCAAGGGCGTCAACCTGCTGCTCACCAACGGCGGTCAGATGAGCGACTATCGCGGCGATCCACCGGCCGACGTGCTGGCCCGCCGCAAACCGTTGCTTCCGATGCTTCTCATCCCCACGACCGCCGGCACGGGCAGCGAGGCGCAGTCCTTTGCGCTCATCAGCGACGCGGCGACGAACCGCAAGATGGCCTGCGGCGACCGGCGGCTGCCGCGCGAAGGCGGGCTTCGTCCGCACGTGGCGATCCTCGACCCGGACCTGCTGGTCACGCAGCCGCGCGAGATCGCGGCGCACGCGGGCATCGACGCGCTGGCGCATGCGGTCGAGACGGCGGGCAGCACACGGCGAAACGAGCGCTCGCGCGCTTTGTCGTGCGCGGCGTGGCGGGCGCTCTCGGGGGCGTTTCCACGGGCGATGGCCGACCCGAGGGACCGGCGATCGTGGGCGGCGATGCTCGCCGGCGCGCACCTCGCGGGGGCGGCGATCGAGCTGTCCATGCTCGGCGCCGCGCACGCCTGCGCGAATCCGCTTACGCAGCGCTTCGGCGTCGCGCACGGCGTGGCGGTCGGGCTGATGCTGCCGCACGTGGTGCGCTTCAATGCGGCCGGCGGCGAGAACCCGTACTCAGACCTTGACGCGGATGCGGAGTCGCTGGTTGGCAAGATCGAAGCGCTGCTCGTCGCCGCCGGTGCGCCGCAGGTGCTGGTTGAGATCGGCGTACCGGAAAGCGCCCTCGACGATCTGGCCGCGCTGGCGGCGCAGGAGTGGACCGCGACGTTCAACCCGCGGCGTGTCGGCGCGGCGGCGTTGCGCGAGATCTACACGGCGGCCACGAGATAGAACGGCGCGGCGGTCGCCCTCCGCCAGGCGCAAGGAACGCGGATGCGCCGTGCCCGCTACCGCGGCCCATTTCCCGCTGCCGGTGCGCTGGCGCTGGCCGGCTGCGAAGCGGCTGCGCGCAGCGCCTCGTCGCACGTCGCGAGCTTGGCGTTCAGCTCGGCCAGCGCGCTCCCGGCGTGCTCTTCGGGCAGCGCGGCGGCCAGCTCGCGGCTGCGCAGGAACTGCTCGCGCGCCGCGCGCCACTTGGCGGCGGCTTCGGGCGTGCCCGCGAGCTGCTCCGCTTCGGTGCCGAGGCACAGCCCGAGCTTGTAGATTCCGACCATGCGGTTGAAGCGTGCCGACAGGCGTTGCGGGTCACGAGTGAGGTGACGCTCCTCGAACTCCAGCATCTCGCGGTAGCTCCGCTCGGCCTCAACCAGGTTACCCAGCGCGAAGTGGACGTCGCCCAGGTTGTCGCAGCCGACCGCGGCGCAGGCCAGTGCTTCGAGGTTGTCGGGCTCACGGGCGTAGAGCGCGCCCGCGATCGTTCGGGCTTCGCGGCACGCTTCCAGCGCCGCTTGCAGGTGCGCGTCCTTTCGGTCGGGTTCGGCATCCGCCAGAGCCACGCGCGTGTCGCTCAGCTTCCCCAGGCTCACGTGCAGCGCCCGCTGCGCCCGGAAGTCCCCCGGATCGGCCGCCGCGAGCTTGCGCCGCAGACGCAGCGATTCCTCGTAGGAGCGCAACGCCTCGCCGGATCGCCGCATGGCCGCGTGCGTATTTCCGAGGAAGTCGTGCACGCTGGCGAGCAGGTCGGCGGCGTCGGCGCGCCCCGGATGCTCGGCGAGAATCGCCTCGACCATGGACCGCGCGCGGTTCAGGCGCTCCAGCCGCTGCTCGGGCGGAAGCGTGGCCTGCTCCAGCGCCGCGTTGTTGTACTCGGACAGCGCTACGTCCAGCCGCGCCTGCACGTGCCTCGGCGCGTCACGCAGCCGCCTCTGGAACAGTTCCAGCGCACGCGCCAGGTGCGCGCGTGCCGCGTCGTATTGGCCGGTGTCGCGCTCGCGGATGCCCCACGACTGCTCCTCGATTGCCATGTCGCGGAGTAGCTCCGAGTCGTCCGGGTATGCGGCCACCAGGCCCTCCAGCAGCGCCGCGCTGCGCGCACGGTGCTCCGCCGCAGCGGCGGAGCAC
>JABRWC010000147.1:0-17889 GCA_039961675.1 Phycisphaerae bacterium | reverse complement strand
GGAGATAGGTGATTGTCGGAGTTCAAGCAGCCGTCCAGTGGTAAGTCGCCAGCGCCGAGTGTTGAAGGGAGGTGCGCGCTAACAATTTGGGATTGAGGCAAGGACGGTCTGAGCGGTCGCTGTGCGTTGATCTGCGGTCTTGCATTCCAGAACAAGGGGGAACCTATGCAAAGCCTGGTCAAGCCTGCCATCGTCGTGTTCGCCGCGGTCCTCGTCTCTGGTGCGGTCCGGGCCGCGGAACTGCCGGACTCCCACTGCGGCTTGCCGTGCGTCCAACCGAATCCCGCGGACGGCTGCAGCTTCGGGGAGGCAGTCTTCTTCCTGTTCTACGACGATGAAGAGATTGACATCTGCGCGACGTGGCAATTCGCGTACGCCTCGGCTCGTTCGCACTTCTGGTACCACCAGCCGTGCTCCGACTTTGGCGCCTACTGCGCGGGTGGGATATCGGACGTGGACGTGTACAGCAGCTGGTGCGGGAGCCTTGTAAGCGCCGATGCGTACTGGCCTGGCGGAGGCGAAGACTGCCAGGACATGTCGTACTTGCCGGGGATTGCGGCCTGCAAGCACAGCGCGGTGTACTATCCGGTGAGCGACCACTGGTTGTTGCACGCTGAGGGCTCGGTATGGCGCTGGGGCTCGTCGTGTCACCTGCCACCGCCGCCGCCTGGAGGGACGTGGATCGACTTTGAGGCATCGGGCTATGGGTCCGGGATCGCATTCAGCGCGGTGGAACTCGAGGTGCTTCCACATGGTCGCGACGGTGAGACCTGGCAAGGTGAGTTGCTCGCCATGTTCTGGCCGCAGCCCGCGAGTGGCGGGCCGAATCGAATCGAGCGCGAGATTACCATGCTGTTGTGGAACGACTTTCCGGCCGACGCGGCGTGGCGCATGGGAATCGGAACGCTCGTCATCGACAGCGGGCTCGTGAGCGATCCGGGGGACCCGAATGCGCCGGCGACACAGACGACGTACTTCAATGCGGAACCCGGCGTACACGAGCTCAAGCTCACCAAGCTCACGTTTACGGATGCGGTCTTGGACGTCGACGGGAGCGGTCGGTTCAACCAACTCGACGTGCTGGCACTCGGCGGAATGATCGACCCGAATGCCCCATCCGATCCGAACAACCCTGACCCGAACACGGCCGCTTGGGACCTGAACGCGAGCGGCTGCATTGACGAGGGCGACATCGCCGTCATGGATTGGCTCGTCGACCTCGGCCTGGATTCCGGGATCTTCGCGGACCTCGATCGCAATGGCGAGGTGGACTGCGACGACCTTGAGGGCGTCGATCAGCACTTCGGCTGGGACCTTGACGACGATGGCTACCGCATCCAACTCGACGAGAATCTGGACGGCGAGACGGATGACTGGGACCGGCACTGGGTCTATCAGGCCGTCTTGCAGGGCGACGTCGACGCCGATGGCGACGTCGACATCGCGGACCTGTCTGCGCTCATGGACGCATACGGGAGTTGCGACGGGCAGGGGGCATTCAATCCCTATGCCGACGTCGATCGCGACGGCTGTGTCGGGAGCGCCGATATGTCCGCGCTGCTGACAAACTACGGCCTGGGCTGCAACTGAGGCAACACCTGGCGTTATTGGCGCGACGACGCGCGCGATGGCCTGTCTATGAGGCGTCGCGCGCGTCATCCGTGACCAGCGCTGGCCACGAACTCGGCCCGGTGCCATGCCAGGTGCCCGGGGCCATGCCGACGGCTTTTGCGTCGGCATGCTCTTCACCGCCGACGCCCTGAATCCGGCAGCGAGTCGAAGTCGATTCGGATCGGGTCCTGGCCGCCCGTTTCGTGCGCCCGAAAGCTCGACCACTTCCAGTCCGACGGATGCGCGCACAACCCGCGCCGCACCGGGTTCTCGTGGATGTAGTCGATCTTCTGCCACACTTTGGTCGACGTGAATAGGTTCTCGTCGTACCCGCCGCCGCGCTGCCAGAACCGGTAGGAGACGGTCCCGTTCGGTTGCCGGTCCCGCATGCGCGCGAGGAACTGCGGCGCAGCTTTGCGGACGAACTCCAGCGCGCGGCGGCTCACGGATTTCTTCAAGGTGTACAGAAAGTCGGCCATGCGATGGGGCGCGTCGCCCGGATAGACGAGCACGTGCGCGTGCTCGGGCATAATGACATAAGCCCAGAGATCGAAGCCGTGGGTCGTGCGAGCGCGGTCCAAGGCCTGGATGAACCAGTCGCAGGCACGGTCGCGCGAAAGGAACGGCTGGCGACGGAAGCAGGAGAACGTCAGGAATCGGGCCTCACCCGGAACGTCGGCGCGTCGGAGTCGCTTGCGGCGAGGTTCGCCGGTCGGGCGCGAAGGGATCATGGCGACAGTTTACCGACCAGAAGACATGCCGACGCAAGAGCCGTCGGCATGGCACCCGGCCTGCGTCCTGCGTCTCATCCCGGAAACAGCAACCGAAGCAATCCGAATACGAACCACCCCACAAACAGCCCAGAAAGTAAGGTGTAAATAACTGTTGTCCATTTCATTGTCGGCGTCTGCATCTTTAATTGACTTATGACGCGCCATGCGAGGAACGGCCACGTAATGACAAAAGCGAGCAGAGTGATTCCCTTTGCCACAAGTAACCCGTCAGTCAAGGGCGTGCCGCCTTGGCCGCTCATTGCATGACAGGCGTATGAGATAATCAGCAGCGCAGCATGTAGAACACACCAGATCATGCTGCGCTCTAGTGCACAGGGTCGTAGTCACAAAACTTGCGTAGCACCAGATCAACGTTCCTCAAGGCCGGCCGGCATCGCCTTTTCCAGGAACGCCAGCAGGTACACCGCCTGTTCCGGCCGGGCCACGCCCTGTGGCGCGTTGCCGAAGATTTCGATCACCAGCCGGCCCCAAAGCACCAGCACCCCGTCGTCCGTCCAGCAGCCCGCGTCGCCGGCGCGCAGCTCCGCAGCCGCGCGCGGCCGCACGTGCTCGTACGCGGTCCGAGCCGCGTCCGTGGTCGCGAACGAGAACATGCGCGCGGTAAGCCGCTGGCCGGGGCGCTGGTCGTGCGTGTAATTCGCCAGCCAGGCGCGCTGGGGCGCCAGTTCGCGCCAGGTCTGCGCCTCGTCGCCCATGCCCGCGGCCGCCTGCTCGAAGTCGCCGGTCCAGACCTCGCCTTCGAGCCGCCAGGGGGATGCGTACTCGCCCTTGGGAAAGGCGTCGATGAGCTTTGCGTCGCGCGGAGCGCAGCCGGCGAGCGGGGCGAGCAGCGCGACGAGGAGCAGCGAGCGGACACGAAGCGATTCGCGGTGCGCTGAGCGAGGGGCATGGGAATTCGCGTAGACCGGTCGGAGACCGGTCCCCCAATGGGAACTGGCCGGTCGGAGACCGGTCCCCCGAGAGGTACTGACCGGTCGGAGACCGGTCCCCCAAAGGGTACTGACCGGTCGGAGACCGGTCCCCCAAAGGGTACTGACCGGTCGGAGACCGGTCCCCCAATGGGTACTGACCGGTCGGAGACCGGTCCCCCAATGGAGACCGACCGGTCGGAGTCCGGCCCCTTGGCGGCCGTCATGCTGAGAGCGCGCCCTGCGGCCGAAGCAGCTCGTAAAGCTCGCAAGCAAATAGCGAACGGATATCGAAGCAGAAATCCTTCGCGTCGCGTGCGCGGCGCTCAGAATGACGCGTTCGGGGAGTCTCAAGCCGGATCGATGTCCCGCCCCGTGTCGCCGCCCCCAGTTTGCGGCGGATTCCGTCTTACTCATCCGCATCCTCATCCAGCCGGCTCAACTCCGAGATCAGCGTCCAGTTCGACATCTTCACCTGCCCGATCGTCGCCGGCGGGCCGTGGCCGGGGTAGATCGTGGTGTTGTCGGGCAGCGAAAGCAGGTTGCGGTCGATGTTCCGCAGCAGCCGGACGCGGTCGCTGTGCGGGAAGTCGTAGCGCCCGATGCTCTCGGCGAACAGCGCGTCGCCCACGAGCGCCACGCCGACCGCGGCGCAGTGGTACGCCACGCCGCCGGGCGAGTGCCCGGCCACGTCCAGAATCTCCCACATCAGCTCGCCGAGCGCCATGGATTCGCCCGGGCGGACGAGCTCGTCGGCGGGCGGCGCCACGATGGGGAAGCCCAGTGCCGCCGAGAGGTTCGCCTCGGCGCTGGTGAGAAAAGACGCCTCCGCTTCCGGGCAGACGATCGCCACATCCGCCCGCGCGGCGCGCAGCGGGCGGATGCCGGCGATGTGGTCGGCGTGGCAGTGCGTCAGCACGATCGCCAGCCGCGTCAGCTTGTGCCGCTCGATCGCCTGCAACATCTCTTCGGGCTGCGGCGGCAGGCCGGGATCGACGATCCAGGCGTCGGGTTGGCCTTCGAGCCACACGAGCATGCCGTTCTGGGCGAAGATCGAGTCGTTGAAAACCTCAATCCGCAGCGGTCCGTGAGAGAACATACCGCAGTGGTAGCGGGCAGGGCGCTCGCCGGCAAGGTGTCGGCGCACCGTGGAGCCCCGGGCGCCGTATGCACTACGGTGCGGTTTGCGTCAGGGCGTCGTTGAGCGCCGCCTCGATCTCGCCCGCCAGCGGCGCCAACTCGGCGAACAGGTTGGTCTCGTCCAGGATCGCCAGCAGGCGCGGACTGTCGAACAGCGTCATCAGCTCCTCGTCGCTCACACCGTCCTCGAAGTCGATAATCGGGGGCGGCTCGGCGAGCCGCTCCAGCGCGCGCTTCACGGCGGGATGTTCACGCAGGCGCTGCATCCCTTCGTGCGACAAAAAGCGGTCCGTCGCGTCGGGATCGTTGAGCATGCGCTGCACGCGGTCGGCGAGCGTCAGCACGTGAAGGTTGGCGAGCGGATTGACGGCGTCGGCCGCACGGCCGATGGAGCTGGACCGCACCGCGCCGGCCATGTCCAGAATGCGCGACGCCGACCACGACTCGCCGCCGTGAGCCTGAGCGATCGCGCGGGCGGCGATCGGCTCGAGCGCCAGCACGCCCCAGAACACCAGTACGCCCAGCAGCGTGCCTTCCAGCGCGCCGAGCACCACGCCCCCGAGCCGATCATGCCGCCGCCACGCGTGCGTGCGGCGCTTGGCCCGCCGAATGAGCCACGCGGCCGCGGGCGTCACGAGCATAAACACGAGCAGGGCGCCCAGCCCGATGCCGATCATGCGGTTCGTCAGGCCGGTGGTCGCGAACAGACCGCGGCTCAGCCCTTCGAGCCAGCGGCCGACCGGCGCGGCGAGCGACGCGGACAGCGCCATGCCGAGGATCGCCGCGACGATGTTCGCCGCGCCGAGCATGTAGCCCTGTACGCTCAGCAGCAGCACGAGCACGGCCATGAACCGCGTCGCCGTGCCGCCGGCGAGCGTTGCCGCGAGCGCCGCGGCTGCGACGATCCCGAGCGTGATGCGCGCGGCAAGCAGGGCCGGGGGCGGCGGGGCAGTGAACGATTCTTCGGCGTCGATTGATTTGCGGACCTCAGGCGCAGCCTGAGTCGTGCCGCAGTGCGGGCAGCGGACGCGGCGTCCGGCAAACGCGGGAGAAACGTCGAGCGTCCTGGCGCAGCCGGCGCACGCGAATCGGAGCGGATCGGCGGTAGTAGCGCCGGGGTCGATCTGCATGCGAGGTCCTGTACAGGTGCGCAGATTCTAACGGGAAGCGCAAACGGCGCGTCGCCAAACGGACGGGCCGAACATGGCTGCGCCGTTGGGAACCACGAATCCCGCGAGAAGTCGCGCGGCGTCGCGTGCCGGCGGCACGCACGGTTCCTACGAACGATGGAAGGACTCGACGTCATCCCGCTCCGTCAGCTCGGCCTCTGCCGCGGAAATGGCGTCCTCCGTTCCGACTACCCTGGCAGAAACCAGCAAACCCCCGCGGGATTTCGCCACGTGCCACGCCTGGCAGCGAAGCCTGCCGCGCTCCAGCGCGGCGCGCAGCGCGCGGGCCTGCTCCGGCGTGCCGCGAAGGCGAATCCGAAGGAGGGCAGTGGAGCGCCAGCGACCGAGGAGCGCCTCGGCGTGCACGAGCAGTTGCAGCACGACGAGCGCCAGCAGCGTGGCGATCGCACCGGTGACGAAGCGGCCGGCGCCGAACGCCATGCCGATGCTGGCGACGGTCCAGATCGTCGCCGCGGTGGTCAGCCCGACGACGTTCATGCGATGGTGGATGATGGCTCCCGCGCCGAGGAACCCGATGCCCGTGACGACCTGGGCCGCGATGCGCGCCGGGTCACCCCCGGCCGAAGCGGCGAGCCGCTCCGACAGCAGCGTGAAGAGCGCGGCGCCGAAGCAGATCAGCACATTCGTGCGCAGCCCCGCCGGCTTGTCGCGGATTTCGCGCTCGCAACCGATAACCGCACCGGCCAGGATTGCGGCACAGATTCGCAGCGCATCCTCGGATTGCATGCGGGCCTTCCGATGCAGTGCCGGCGCAGTGACTGGACCGCGCCGGGGGCGCCCACGAGCAAGCGCCGGCGAGGATTCTACTGCGAATCCAGCCGAATCGGGGCGCGGTTGGGATTGGGGTGTGCGCGCTCATCCGACGAATGTGCACGGCACGGAACCGATTGCCGCTATACTGGGAGTCGCTTGAAATCCCGTGGCGAGTGCCACGGCGGCACGGTTGCCACTTCCCGTCACAAGACTCGAGATTTGCGCCGTGAGTCGTCGTGCGCTGTTGGAGAATGCGTTCGCGAGTGCAGTTCCAGCGGTAACGCGCGGCCGTTCGGTTCGTCGTCGCCGCCTCGCGGGGCTGGTCGCGTTTGTCGTCGGGGCGTTGCCGTCGGCGGCGCTCGCGCACGGCGACCTGCACGAGCAGATTGAGCGGGTCAGCCGCCGGATAGCTGCCCGGCCGGAGGTCGCGTCGCTCTACCTGCGACGGGCTGAGCTGCACCGGGATCACGGGGATTGGCCTGCGGCCCTGGCCGACGTGCAGCGGGCGGCGGAGCGCGGCGCACCAACGGCCGAAACGGCGCTGCTGCGCGGACTCGTCTTCGCCGATGCCGGCAGCCGCGCGTCCGCGCTGGACGAGTTCGACGCAAGCATCGCGGCGGCGCCGACGGCCGCGGCGCTTACGGCGCGCGCCCGCGTGCTCGTCGCGCTGGATCGCACGGAGGAGGCCGCTGTGGACCTTGCCGAGGCGATCGAGCGCGCCGACATGGCGCGGCCGGACCTTTTTCTGGAATTGTCGCGCCTGCTGGCATCGCCGCCGATGGAACGACTGGAGGAGGCACTTCGGTGCATTGAACTTGGAATCGAGCGACTTGGCCGCTTGCCGGCATTCGCGCAGGAGGCGATCGTCCTCGATCGCTGCCTGGGCGACTATTCGTCGGCGCTCAAGCGCGTCGATGTGCTGCTTCAAACCGCGAACCGCAGGGAGTCGGGCCTGGTGCTCCGCGGCGACGTGCTGCGCGAGGCCGGCCGCGGCGCGGAGGCCGCCGCTGCATACCGGGAAGCGCTGGTCGCCGCGAACGCGCTGCCGGCCAGGGCGCGGCGGGCGCCGATGACGGTGGAGCTGCGCGCGGCCGCGGATCGGGCGCTGCGCGAACTGGAGAGAGAGGCGGCGCGCGTACCCGCGCCTGGTTCGGAAAGGGGAGGACCGGATTGAATCCACACACAGCATTCGCACCGCGCGGCAGCGCTGCGTGTCGGCGCGTGCACACTTGGCTTGGAATTCTGGCCGCGGTTGCGGTATGCGCGCGATTCGCGATCGCCGCGCAGCCAACGCTCATCGACCGCGGAGTCGCCTGGCGCTACCTGGACGACGGCTCCGACCAGGGGACCGCGTGGCGCGAGCCGGCGTTCGACGACAGCGCCTGGGCGCAGGGGGCGGCACAGCTCGGCTACGGGGACGGCGACGAGTACACGGTCGTCTCGTTCGGCCCGGACGCGAACAACAAGTTCATCACCACGTACTTCCGCCGCGCGTTCTTCGTGGACGACGCGGCGAGCGTGACGCAGTTGACGCTGTACTTGCAGCGCGATGACGGCGCGGTGGTGTATCTGAACGGCGTGGAGGTGGGCCGCAGCAACATGACGCTGGGCACGATCACGTACCTTACGCCCGCGTCGAGCGCCGTGGGTGGAGACGCGGAGGCCGCGTTCTCGCAGATGAACCTTCCCGTGGCGGGACTGGTCGAAGGGGAAAACGTGCTGGCAGTTGAGATTCACCAGAGCTCGCCGACCAGCTCGGACATCAGCTTCGACGCCGAACTGATCGCCGGTGCGGGCGGGCCCTTGTTGAATCGCGGGCCGTATCTCCAGTCCGGCGCGCCGACCAGCGTCACGGTCTGCTGGCGGACGGACGACCAGGCGGATGGACGCGTCTGGTACGGACTTTCGCCCGACGTGCTGGACACGGTGGTTGACGACCCCGCGTCCGTTCTGCGCCATTCGGTGCCGCTCACCGGGCTTTCTCCCGGCACGACGTACTACTACGCCGTCGGAACGAGCGCGGGCGTGCTGCGCGGCGGAGACGCGACGTACCGGTTCACGACGGCGCCGCCGGCAGGCACGCGGCAGCCGGCGCGCGTGTGGGTTATCGGCGACTCGGGGACGGCCGACGCAAATGCGGCGGCCGTGCTGGCGCGCTACCGGCAGCACGTCGACGGCGAGCCCGCGCAGGTCTGGCTGATGCTCGGCGACAACGCCTACAACAGCGGGACGCAGGCGGAATTCGACGTAGCCGTGTTCGACATGTACCCCCAGGTGCTTCGGGACACCGTGCTCTGGCCGACGCTCGGGAACCACGACGCGATGAGCGCCGACTCACCCTCGGAAAGCGGACCGTATTACTCGATCTTCGTACTGCCGCGCGACGGCGAGGCCGGCGGCGTGCCGTCCGGCACGGAGGCGTACTACTCGTTCGATTACGCAAACGTGCATTTCATCTGCCTGGACTCCGAGGATTCGGACCGCTCGGCCGGCGGCGCGATGATGACCTGGCTTGCGGCCGACCTGGCCGACACGCTTCAGGACTGGATCATCGCCTTCTGGCACCACCCGCCGTACAGCAAGGGTTCGCACGACTCGGACGACCCGGCCGACAGCGGCGGCCGGATGCGCGACATGCGCGAGATCGCGCTGCCGATCCTCGAGGCGGGCGGCGTGGACCTTGTGCTCACCGGGCACAGCCACTCGTACGAACGGTCCTACCTGCTCAACGGGCACTACGACGTGTCGGCTACGCTCGATCCCGGCACGATGATCCTCGACGGCGGCGACGGCGATCCCGGCGGCGACGGTGCGTATCGGAAACTCGAAGACACTTCGAACGCCGGCACTGTGTATGCCGTTGCAGGCAGCTCCGGACAGACGGGCGGCGGCCCGTTGAACCACCCGGTCATGCACGTGTCGCTGAACACGCTGGGTTCGATGCTGCTCGACATCGACGACAACCGGCTGCACGCGGCGTTTCTGGACGCCGACGGCGCAGTGCGAGACTCGTTCGCAATCGTGCACACGCCGGAATGTCTTGGCGATCTCGATCGCGACGGACGGGTCGGAATTGCCGACCTGAGCGCGCTGCTCGGCAATTTTGGCGACACGAGCGGCATGACGCATCAGGACGGCGACCTGGACGGCGACCAGGCGGTGACGCTGCCCGATCTATCGGCATTGCTTTCGGACTACGGCACGGCGTGTCCGTAGCGCCGCGCAGCGCGCTGCGCGCGCCAACGCGCGCCCATCGCAATGCCGCACGGGCCTGTGGGGCGAATGGCCGGCGCGACGCCCGCACGACCCGTTGCGATCGCAAGCGGGACGCCCGCGCTCACCGGGCGCGCGGCTCGGTTCGGTTGAGACTCGCGCGTGAGCCTGTAACCGCTGCCGGCCGCGTCGAATCCAACGGTTGTTGGAGTCGCCCCGCGAACGGCGAGGATTCGCCAGGCAGAATTGGACCGAGCAGCGCGACGGCGCGCGCATGCGGCGCCCGGTGCGGCTTCCTCAGATGCACGGTGACGCCGAGCTGGAGCACGAAACCATGTCCGTGGCCGAGATCGTGGTGACCCTGGCCGGCCTGTACCTTGCGATCGGTGCCGTATTCGCGGTTTCGTTCGCCGCCGGCGGGATGGTGCTCGTGGACCCCGCCACGCACGCGGCGCCGCTCGGCTTTCGGTTGCTGATACTGCCGGGCGCCGCGGCGCTCTGGCCGCTGCTGTCCGCACGCTGCCTGCGCGCTCTCCGCCGGCGTTCGCAAACATGACGCGACCTCACCGGGCATGGCATTGGCGCATGTGGCTCGCACTTGGGCCGCTGCTATTGCTGTTGCTGGGCGCCGTGCTCTGGAATCGACCGCGTCCGCCGGAATCGTCCGCGCCGCCCGGCGCGGGGGCGAACCGGCTTTCGACCACGAACCCGGCGGCACACGGAGGCGCGCCGTGAGCGTGGGTTACGTCGCCGTTCAATGGAACCGGCACAAGCGCGTCTACGACGCCGTGCTCGTATCGGGCGTAGCGGCGTACCTGGGCGTCTACGTCGGACTTGGGCGATTGCTGTTCATCGGCGCGGAAGCCATCAGCGCCGAGATTCTCGCCCTTCGCGCGCTGGGAAGCTGTGCGTTCCTGCTTCTCACGCTGACTCTCTGCATCGGGCCGCTGGCGCGGCTGAACCCGCGCTTCCTCCCGCTGCTGTACAACCGGCGGCATCTCGGCGTCGCGACGTTCGTCGTGGCGCTGCTGCACGGGGCGCTGGCCACGGGGTTTTACCACGGTTTTGGCGTCGTGAACCCGCTGATGTCGCTGCTCACGGGAAACACGAGCTACGGCTCGCTGCGCGCCTTTCCGTTCCAGGTGCTCGGCCTTGCGGCGCTGTTGATTCTGTTTCTGATGGCCGCGACCAGCCACGACTTCTGGAACCGCAATCTCGGCCCGCGGCTTTGGAAAGCGCTGCACATGCTGGTCTATCCGGCCTACTCACTGGTCGTGCTGCACGTGGCGCTCGGAGCGCTACAGACGCCGCGCGCCGCGTGGCTGGCGCCGCTGGTGGCGGGCGCCGCGCTGTTGGTTGTCGCGCTGCACATCATCACCGGCTGGCGCGAACGAAACGCGGACAAGCGGTCGGCCGAGCCGATTCAGCACTCGACTGAGTGGATTGACGCCGGCGATGCCGGCGACATTCCGGACGGCCGGGCGCGAATTGTGTGCGCACAGGGCGGCGAGCGCATCGCCGTCTTCCGCCACGGCGCGTGCGTCTCGGCCATTACAAACGTGTGCGTTCACCAGGGCGGTCCGCTGGGCGAGGGCCGCATCCTCGACGGCTGCGTCACGTGCCCGTGGCACGGCTGGCAGTACCGGCCCGCGGACGGGCAGGCCCCGCCGCCGTTCACCGAACGCATCGTCACGTACTCCGTGCGCGTATCGGGCGGCCGCGTACGGGTCAACGCGAAGCCGCTGCCACCGGGCACGCCGGTGCAGCCGGCGGCGATCGAGGCCGTTCATGAGCGCGAATGATCCGCGGGAGCGCCGCGCGGCGCCCGCGAGCGAGTTGTACGTGGGCTATCTGCCGGTCCCGGCTGGACAGCGACTTTTTCTGCGCGCCTGCATCCCGATGCTGGCGGCGGCGTTTCTGGCGGCAGGGGGGCTATGGAGCGGCGCGGCGCGCTCGCCGGGCCGAGGCGTGTGGGAAACGAACGCCGTCCGGACGCTCGATGGCGTCGCATACACGCATCCGTACGCGATGATTCGCGTGCCGGACGCACACTCGCCGGATGGCGCCCGCACCGTGCTCCTGGTTCAGGAGGGAAAACGCGGCGCCGCCGACGCGATCGCGCCGTTTGACGGCCGGCTGGTCCGCGTTCGCGGATACACGCTGGAGCGCGATGGCCGGCAGATGCTCGAGCTGGCCGAGGGCGGCGTGGAACCGATTTCCGCGCCGTCAGAAACCATGGCGGCCTGCCTGCGCCGGCCGGTCCCCGCTGTCCTTGGACCGGTGTGTTTGTCCGGCGAGATCATCGACCCCAAGTGCTATCTCGGGGCGATGAAGCCGGGAGAGGGCCGGACGCACAAAGAGTGCGCCACGCTGTGCGTCGCGGGCGGAATTCCGCCCATGTTCGTTACGCGCGCCGCCTCCGGCGCAGTGGAGTACTTTCTGCTGGTTGACGCGAGCGGCGGGCCGGCGACCAAGCACGTGCTGGAGTTTGTCGCAGATCCTGTGGAGCTGAGCGGCGTCCTGGAGCGCTGGGGCGATCTCCTGGTTCTAAAGCTGACGCCGGGTGCGATCCGTCGGTTGTAGAGCGCGCGTGGTCGCCGGTCGGTCCGGTCACAGCGACAGGCGCGACATCGGGCTTCAAGGCGGGTCCGAGCTGCCCGCTTTCGGGTTCATGCCGTGAGGTTGCCACGTTGCCCGTCTGTTGCGCGGACGCCGAGCCGGCCAAGAAGGTGGTCGCCGACGCGCAGGGCGTTGGCCATGATCGTCAGCGCCGGGTTCACCGCGCCGCTGGAGGGGAAAAAGCTGGCGTCAACCACGTAGAGATTGTCGACCTCGTGCGCCTTGCAGTTCACGTCCAGTGCCGAAGTCTTCGGATCGCGGCCGAAGCGGATCGTGCCGCACTGGTGCGCCACGCCGGCGAGCGGGATGCGCTGGCCGACCCACAGCGAGCGTGCCAGCAGCCCCTGGTGGCACTCGTGTCCGTGGACGCCGCAGTGGGTGGTGCGTTTCATCAGCTCCTTGAGTTTGGCGATCAGGAGCTTGTGGCCCGCCTCGTTGTTCGGCGTGTAGCTCAGCACGATCTGGCCGTCGGCATTGAGCGTCACGCGGTTGCCCGGGTCGGGCAGGTCCTCGCTGGTGAGCCAGAAATCCAGCGAGTGGCGGGCCATCTTGTCGAGCGTCCAGCCGGGCACGAGCGCCGGCGCGCCGGCCCGCAGCGTGTCGCCGTCGAGCTTGCCGACGAACGAAATGTGGCCCATGGGGAAATCCCAGGCGGCGGACGGCCCGTAGAAGTCGTTGATCGCCAGCGTCTTCTGGAACACCGTCGGATTCGGGCACTTCGACAAGGCCATCTGGATTGAGTTGATGTGGCCCATGTAATGCCGGCCGACCACATCCGAGCCGTTCGCCAGCCCGCGCGGGTGATTTTCGCTGCGCGAACGCAGCAGCAGCGCGGCCGAGTTGATCGCGCCGCACGAGATCACCACGACGTCGCCGCGATAGCGCTCCTGGACGCCGCCGCGCTCGACCACCACTTCCGTGATTTCGCGCCCGCCCGCCGTCGTTTCCAAGCGCTTCACGTACGCGCCGGTGAGCAAGGTGACGTTCGGATGAGCCAGCGCTGGATCGACGCCGCAGACCTGGGCGTCGGCCTTGGCGTTGACCAGGCAGGGGTGTCCGTCGCAGGTCTCGCAGCGGATGCACCGGCTGGCGCGCGGGTTCTGCTCATCGAGCATGATGCCGAGCGGCACATGGAACGGGCGAAGCCCGAGCGCCGCCAGGTCGTCGTGCAGATGCTGGATGCGCGGCTCGTGGCTGACGGGCGGGTGCGGATACGGGGCGCTGGCGGGCGGTTCTGTGGGGTCCTCGCCGCGCTGGCCGTGCACCTGGTACATGCGCTCGGCGGCGGTGTAGTACGGCTCCAGCTCGTCGTAGCCGATCGGCCAGGCGGGCGAGACGCCGCCGTGATGGCGGATTTCGCCGAAGTCCTCTTTGCGAAGGCGGAAGAGCGCCGCGCCGTAGAATTTCGTGTTGCCGCCGACGTAATAGTTCGTGTGCGGGTACAGCTCGCGGCCGGCGGCGTCGCGCCAGACCTCCTGGGTGTGGTACTTGCCGTCGAGATTGACGGCGCGCGTGCTCCAGTTATCCTTCTCGCGCGGCACGTAGTCGCCGCGTTCGAGCAGCAGGATGCGCTTGCCGGACGGGGCAAGTTTCGCGGCGAGCGTTCCCCCGCCGGCGCCGGTGCCGATGATGATGAAGTCGAAACGGCTGAGAGCAGCCATCGAAATCCTCCGAGGGTTGCCGAGTTGGATGCCGGGATGGACGGCTCGGTTGCAGGACGGCTCCGCCGAGCGTCGCCAGCAGCGGGCCATTACCGGCTGCTTCCGCGCGCACCGGCACGGTGCCTCTGCCTGATTCCAGAGTACGTGCGACGACCATCTGTCCGTGGCTGAGCACCGCGGGCTTCGTGAGCTCTTCGGCTGGGGTGTCAACGGGCCAGATCGCGAATCACCCCCCCGTCTCGAACCCCGGATACAGCGTCATCCCCCCATCGACGAACAGGCTCGCGCCGGTGAAGTAGTCCGCCGCGTCGCTCGCCAGCCAGACGGCCAGCCGGGCGAAGTCCTCTACCTCGCCGATGCGCTTGTATGGAATGAGCTTCAGCAACTCCGCGTACGTCCGCGGCATGGCCCAGGCGGGCATGTTGATCGGCGTGCGGATCGCGCCCGGGCCGACGCTGTTCACGCGGATGCGCCACGGCGCGACTTCCTGGGCGATGGACTTCTAGAACTGGAGCACGCCGCCGTTGCTGGCCGCGCAGTTCACGTGTCCGGACGAGGAAATCACCTCGTGCACGCCGCTGACGCAGATGATCTTGCCGGCCGCGCAGGAAACCTCCTTGCGCACGCCGCGGCGCAGAGCGCCACGGCGATCCCGCGGCCGTTGCCGGCGCCCGTGACGAGCGCCTTCTGCCCCTTCAGAACAGGCCGGACCTCGCACTCGGGCATGTGCACGGCGGGGAGCTGCTCGGGCGTCAGGTCGCGGATGAGGGCATTGCTCATCGTCGTCGAACCCGTTGCCGGCGGATTTCAATCCGAAGCAGCAGCGGGGGCCATACGGTGCTCCAACGGGCCGCCACGCCAGCATCGACGTGGTGGCTTGGGCGGAAAGAATGGGGAATCCGGGTTCTCGGGTTTGGATGCGGGTGGCGCCGCGGGCGTTACCGAGACTCCGAGGCCAGCGCGGGGTAAAAGAGCGAGTGCGCGAGGCCCGCGTGGCGTTTTCCGTAACGAGCGGGAACGTCCTGCGTCCAGTCGCTCGGAATCACGAGCGAGAACCCGATCAGGAATCCGAGTGCGGCTTTTCGCGCGGAGCCTACGCGAACGGCGGTCGCAGTCGGCTGCTCGGCCGGCCGCGGCAGGGGTCGAGGGCCGTTCCGCTGGCTCCACAACAGCAGGCACACGCCTGCGAGGGACATAGCGATGTTCAGACTCTGCCCGGTGGCCAGCCCAAGCAGAGTTGTCGGGTACTCGCGGAAAACGTCAACCGGAATGCGCAGGAACGCGTAAAGAAAGAAAAACACGCCCGCCACCGTGCCGGGCCGCGACGCGCGGCCGGACAGGTAGATCAACACCGGAATCAGGGCTAGGTTCTTGAGCCCGTCGTAGAGCACGACCGGATGGCGGAAGCCGTCGGCATCCGGGAACTTGACGGCCCACCAAACGTCCGTGACGCTGCCGACGATCTGTCCGTCGATGAAGTTCCCGAGCCGCCCCACTCCCAGGATGAACGCGCCGGGGACGCAGAGGACGTCCATTACGGGCCAGAACTGGCGGCGATAGCCCCGGCAGAAAAGCCATGCGCCGGCCAGGCCGCCGAGCAACAAGCCGTGCGTCGCCATGCCGCCGAGCCAGTAGGCCGGGATCAGGTGCAGGTGCTGGCGGTAGAACGGCCATTCGTAAAAAACGACCTCGACGCCGCGACCGCCGAGAAGCACGCCCGCGCTGAGCAGAAGCGTCAGGTCGTACACCATCGCGGGGGTGAAGCTGAGCTCGGCGCGGCGTCGCCGCAACCATAGAAACAGATTCAGAAATCCGAGCGAGTAGCTGAGTCCGTACCACCACAGATGCACACCGGCGACCGAAGCGATGATGGGGTCGATCGAGTGAACGTAGGTCGCCAACGGCGGCATGCGATCCCCTCGACCGTGGCTTGCATGCTTGTGTTGGGTGCGACTGCACCCGCGCCGCGCCGGTCGAACGCGGATAGCGCCCTCACGGCGCACACCACCCCGCTTCCAAAACGAAAAAACGCCACGTGCCTCATGCGGCCGGCGGCAGACACCCGCCCGGGCAGGATCGCAGACATCCCCAACATCCTACGGGAGTCCGCGCAGGCGTGATTGCGGTACAGGGCGATTGCCGCTCGCATTTCCTGAGCTGAGCCTGTTCTTCGCGGCCGGATGGGGGGCGGGCCGCCGTCGCGTGCGTCAGTTACAGATCGCACCGAACTGGGTAAGCAGGATGCTCAGGTCGTCCAGGGCGACGCGGCCGTCGCCGGTGAGATCGCCTTCGCACGGCGCCGGCTGCGATTCATACGCGCCCATGTCCACCGCGACGGGCAGTCCGCCCTCATTCAGGTGGCCGGGGTGATCCACGACACGCGGCGCGCCGTCCAGGTCGAACACCAGCCGGCTCTCGGCGTACATGTCGCCGGCGTCGATGCAGGGCGACGTGTTCGCCAGGCGGTAATCGTCGTCCGCGGTGAACGGCACACCGTCGGGTCCGTCGGGATCGACGAACTGCGGATCGTCGCTGATGTTTCCGACGCCGGGCCAGCCGCCCGCGATCCGGCTGTACGTCGCGAGGACGTGTGGCGCGAACGGGCCGCCAATCGGCGTGGGCGCGTCGATGACGCAGTTTACAAGCGAGACGCCCGCGTTTGCGGCGTCGTTGTGATAGACCCCCGCACCCGAGTTTGCAATCGTGCAGTTGACCAGCCTGAGCATACCGTTGACGGTCGAATAGGCGCCGGCGCTGCCACCGAGCAACAGACACCCGTGTAGTGTCACAGTAGCGCTGGACCTCGACTGCACCGGCCCTGCGCCTCCAACGCCGCGAAACACGCAGTTCGTTGCCTGGACCGATGCGTTGAAGCTGGCGTCGAGCGCCGGGACCACGGTGATCGGCTTCGCGAATAGCCCCGCGAGCTCTACAACGCCGTTCGTTGCAATGCTCGTGCCTTGAATCGCCGTCGCGTTCGGTCCGGCGGCGCCCACGATCTTGAGCGATTTATTGACGACTGTGAATCGGCTATACGTGCCCGGCAGCACGTAAATCGTATCGCCGGATTGTGCGGCGCTCAGGGCGTCGTCGATCGTCGAGTACTGCCCATCGGCGCCGTCGGTACCCACGACTCGCGCCGCGGGCGGTCCGGCCATCGTGAGAACAGTATCCCCGAACGGCCCGTCGGCCGAGACACGGATGTAATATGCGTTCAGTGATCGCACCGGCAGGCTGAGCACGGCCGAGCCGTCGAACGCCACACACGCAAGCTCCTGTCCCGGACCGCTCGGGCAGCCGAGATAGACCGCCATGCTGCCGCCCGAGTCCGCAATCAACTCGCTGAGCTGGAGAGTTCCGGGGGTCTGCGGCAGGTAGCGCACCCATGCGTCGCGCGAGGCGGTGCAGCTCGAAGGGCCGTCGAGCGCATAGAAGTCGTTGTCGACGAAGAGCGTGCCAGGCCCCACCCACGGCGCGTCGGCGCAGACGTCCGACTGCGCATGGGCCGCGACGGCCCCGACAACAAGCGTCGTTACGCACGCCGGCAGAAACGCTCGGTGAAGCGTCATATTGGTCTCCGGGAGCCGTTGACGTGGAATCGGGGCACCCGACTGTACGGCCGAACCTGGCGCCAACGTACCGAAACCGCGCCGGTAGAGCAACTGAATTCGATGGCGTTCAGCTTTTCCACAACTGGTGTGGCAGGTTGCGCGATGGTCGGGATTCACGTAGGAACAGCGTCGGAAGCTGGTTCGGGTTGGCTTTCTTGACGTCGCCGGCGGTCGGAACGTACGCGTCGATTCTGACGCACTTGCCCAGTGAGACACGTCCTGAGTGATGAGCCGGACTTTGGAACTGCGCGCCGACGGGCCGCGGGCGCGCCGGGTGCGGAAGCGCCGCTGACCTGCCCCCCATAAACGAGTCCATTCGGGATGTTAGGATTGACACTCGAATGGGCGTTGCTGGGAGGCAGACGGATGAAGGGACGGCACACGCCTGA
>JABRWC010000146.1:0-19295 GCA_039961675.1 Phycisphaerae bacterium | reverse complement strand
GCGTGCTGCTGGAGGAGCCGACGCCGGTACGCCGGCTGAACGTGCACGTGCCGCGCGCGCTGGCGGCGATCATTCAGCGCGCGATGGAGAAGAACCCTGAGCGCCGGCACCCGAGCGCTGCGGTGCTGGCGGAGGACCTGCGGCGCTTCCTTGCGGGCGAGCCGCTTCTTACGCAGGCGCCCGGGGCGGGCGCGCGACTCGCCCGGCTGGTGCGGCGGCACACCGTCGCGTTCGCGTTCGTTTCGGCCGTGTTCCTGCTCGTGATCGGATTTGGGGCATGGATGGCCGTGCTGTACGCGCGCGCCGACGAGCTGGCCCGCATCGCCCAAGCGCAGGAGCGCGCGGCTGTCGCGGCACAGGAAGCGGAAGGGGCCGCTCGGCTTCGCGCCGAAAGCGAAGCGTCAAAAGCCAAGCAGGTTCAGGCGTTTCTCGAGGAAATGCTCGCCTCCGTTGACCCGTCCGTGGCCCAGATGCGCGACACGACTTTGCTGCGCGAATTGCTCGACAACGCTTCAGCCCGCGTTGAACGCGAGCTGGCGCAGCAGCCCGAGGCCGCCGCTGCGGTCCATACCACGATCGGGCTGACCTTCAAGGCCATGGGGCTGCTGGACGAGGCGTCGCCCCACTTGGCGGCGGCGCTCGACATTCGCCGCGGCGCGCTGGGCGCCGACCACGTCGACAGCCGGGCATCGCTCCTGAACTGGGCGGACCTCGTGTACGCGCGGGGCGAACTGGCCGAGGCTGAGCGTCTGGTCCGCGACGCGATGGCCCAGTGCCGCGCCGCGACGGGGCCGGAGTCGGTCGAGAGCGTCGCCGCGCGGCTGAAGCTGGTGGAGGTGCTGGGCGACCTGGGGCGCCTGGACGAAGCCGAAAGGCTGTGCCGCCAGGCGCTCGAAGTGTGCCGGCGCCACGGGCGCGCGATGGACGGCAACCGGCCGGCGGCGCTCAACAACCTGGCCACGCTCGTGGCGCAGCGGGGCGCGTTCGACGAGGCCGAAGATCTGATGCGGGAGGCACTGGACGTCACACGCGAGCGCGTGGGCGACGTCCACCGGGACACGTTGCTGGTCATGAGCAACCTGGCGAGCGTGCTGCGCCGCGCCGGCAAGCTCGACGAATGCGAGCGCCTAACGCGCACGGCGCTCGAGACGCGGCGGAAGCTGCTCGGCGAAAAGCATCCGGACACGCTGATCTCGACCGTGAACTTCGCGCAACTGCTTCAGCAGCAGAAGCGCTTCGACGAGGCCGAGCCGCTCGTGCGGCGGGCGCTAATGCTGTTCCGCGAGACGCTCGGCGACCGGCACCAGTACACGCTGGTGACGCGCTACAACCTGGCCGGGCTTCTCAAGGACGCGGGACGGTTCGACGAGGCGATCGACGTCGCGGAGCAGGCGGCTTCCGCGTATGAGGAGGTCTTCGGTCCGGACCACGCCGATACGCTGGATTCCATGCTGCACCTGGCGCGGTGCCTTGCGGACGGCGGGCGGCTGGAGCGCGCCCGCGACGTGCTCGAGTCGGCGCTGCAACGGGCGAACGCCGCGGCAACGATCGAACCGGCGCTCATGGGGCGCATCGAAAGCCAGCTTGGTGCGACGCTCCTGGGATTGGGCGAATTCGTGCGGGCCGAGCCGTTGCTGCTCTCCGCCGACCGGTTGCTCACCGCCGGACTGGGCGCCGAAGAGCGCCAGACGATCTGGAACGTGGAATGGCTCGTGGAGCTGTACGAGCGGCAGGAGCGCGAAGACCAGGCGCAGCGCTGGCGGGCGAAGCTGCCGCGCTCGCAGCCGCCCGAGTCACCGTGACGCGGCGCGACTCAGCTCCGGCACGCGGACCAGGCGGCGCTTTCGGGGCCGCGGCCGGGCTTCGGCAGGGCGGAAGCACAGCAGCGAGTTTTCAAGGCCCGAGGCGCCCGGCCTGGCGCGGACGAGCTCGAACATGGAAACCCGGGCCAGTTGCTGCTCGACGGTGACGACCGCATCGTCGAGCAGCTTGTGAAGCGGGCAAAGCCGCCGCTGCCCCCGCGGGCCGAGCGGGCAATGCTCGATGCGCGCGAGCGAGAAGTCGGAGGCTCGCAGCACATCCAGCACGCTGATCTCGGCCGGCCTGCGGCCCAGCCGGAACCCGCCGCGGATGCCGCGCTGGGAGCGGATGATCTTGGCGTGCACGAGAAGCTGCAAGATCTTCGCGAGATAGCCGGGCGGGGCGTGGGTGCTTTCGGCGATTTCCTGGACGGTGTAGAACTTTTCGGGGCTCGCGCACAGGAACGCCACGGCCCGAAGTGCGTACTCGCACGTCGAACTGATCATCTGTATGCCCCCCGTCTCCCGAATGTCCCCATGCAGATTGGACTCGACTCGGGGCGTCCGCCGCACAACGGGCTGCCTCGGACGACAGCATCATAGTCTTAGTGAAGAATCTCGTCGAGGCCGTACTCGAGTCGGGCGAGCGAGGCTGCGTGGACGGGGAGCGCGCCATCCCCGCGGCGTCGGACCCTCGTGGCCGACGAGAAAGATCGGTCTGGAGACCGGTTCTACAAGAGAGCCGTAGCGTCGGACCTCCGTGTCCGACGGCAAAAACCGGTCGGGAGACCGGTTCTACGAGAAAGTCCGGTCGCGAGACCGGTTCTACGAGAAAGACCGGTCGGGAGAACGGTTCTACGAGAAAGACCTGTCGAGAGACCGGTTCAACGAGAAAGACCGGTCGGGAGACCGGTCCCCCATTTGCACATCGCCGCATTCACGCCAAGGGCGGGACGAAATCGGCGGCGTCTACGGCGCGTGCCCAAGCATTCCAGGCGTTAGCGGCTGGCGCTGGAGCAAGGGGCCTTCGATCTCAACCGCCAGCGCGGATGCGCCGCCCGCGTCGAAATACTCGATCGTCAGGGGGTGCCAGCCGGCGCGCAACAATACTTCCCCACGCCGGTCGCTGACGGCATGCAGCCCGTCGTGGTTGACGATCTCCTCGTCGTGCAGGAGCACCCGGGCGCCGTCGTCGGACCGGAGCGTGATCGTGTAGACGCCGTCCGCCGGCGCCGACAGCGATCCGCGCAGCCGCAGCGCGAATCCGCCTTGCGCAACGGAGCGGGCCTCGGCGAGTGCGTCCTCGGGCACCGCGGCGACGCCCGTGCGGAGGGGCGTTAACTTGTCGAATTCGGGCAGCATGCGCCACGAGCCGTTGTATAGCTCGTATGCCAGCCCCGGCTGCACGACGGCAAGCTGCACCGAGTCCAGCGGCCGCAGCTTGCGGATGCGGTGGCGAATTTCGTCGCCGACGCGGCCGCTGGCGAGAATCGTACGTGCCCGCATCTCTGCGGAATCGTCGAGCCGGATGGCGCGCGCGTACACGGGCGACGCGGCCGTCGGTTCGCTGCCGTCGAGCGTGAAGTGGATCCGGCCGTCGACGGGGAGCGGCTTGAACTCAAGCGTGCACGAGTCCTGGAAAGACGTGATGTCTGAAGCGAGCTGCGGCAGCGGGACGAAGTACTCCACGCCTAGCGCATCCAGCCGGCGATAATGGGTTCGCATTCGGCGGGAGAAGTCCGCGAAATCGCGCATCGACGCCGGCGACCATCCGACCTCGGCCAGCGCCGCGAGGCGCGGAAACACCTGCCAGTCGACGCGCGGCTGCGGGGCGCGCTCGGTCCAGATGTTGCCCTCGACGCCCTGGATGTGCTTCGACTTCGCCGCCGGGAGCGCGGCCGGAAGGGGGTCAAACGAATACGCCTTCTCCAGGTCGATGAAGCCCATCCAGCCCGGCGCGGCCGGGTCGGGCCTTTGCGGATAGTCGAGGTAGCAGTGGCTCGTCGGCGACGCGATCACGTCGTGGCCGGCGCTCGCGGCGGCCACCGCGCCGGCCATGCCGCGCCAGGACTGCACGGTGGCGTTCGGCGCCAGGCCGCCTTCGAGGATCTCGTCCCAACCGATGAGGCGGCGGTTCCGGGACGCGAGAAACTTCTCGATGCGCCGCACGAAGTAACTCTGTAATTCTCGCTCGTCCTTGAGACCTTCGGCCTGGATGCGCTCCTGACACTTCGGGCAGGAATTCCAGCGCGCCTTGGGCACCTCGTCGCCGCCGATGTGGATGTACTGCCCGGGGAACAGGTCGATGACCTCGGCCAGCACGGATTCGAGAAACTCGAAGGTCTTTTCGTTCCCGGCGCAGTAGACGTTCTCCTCGACGCCCCACTCTGTGCGGACCTCGAACGGCCCCCCGGTGCAGGAAAGCTCCGGGTAGGCAGCCAGCGCCGCGAGGCAGTGGCCAGGCATCTCGATTTCGGGCACGATCGTCACGTAACGGCTCTTGGCGTAGGCGACGATCTCGCGAATGTCGTCTTGCGTGTAGAAGCCCCCGTAGCGGCCCTGGGCGTCGCGCGGCTGCTCGGAGTCGCGCGTCGCGCGCCGCCAGGCGCCCACCTCCGTGAGCTTCGGGAACTTCTTGATCTCGATGCGCCAGCCCTGGTCTTCCGTCAGGTGCCAGTGCAGCACGTTCAGCTTGTGGTACGCCAGCAGGTCGATGGTGCGCTTGACGAACTCCTTGTCCATGAAGTGCCGGCCGCAGTCCAGCAGCATCCCACGCCAGAGGAAGCGCGAGTGGTCGCTGATGCGCAGGCATGGCCACTCCAGCTCGTTCGGCGGCTGCACGGCCGCGGTGCGCTCGCACTCCGGCGGCAGGAGCTGGCGAAGCGTCTGGAACGCGTAGAAAAGACCCTGCGGGTGCGCGGCGAAAATCCCCACGCCGCGTTCGCTGATCGTCAGGTCATAGTGATCCGAGGCCCGGCTGTGGCCGCCGGCCGTGGCGAGGACGATGGAGCCGGCGCTGTTCTCGTCGCGCGCCTTTTCGCGCACCGGCAGCGGCAGACCGGTTCGGGTCCGCAGCCAGGCGGCGAGCTGCTCGGCGACGGACTTGGCCTCGGGGTACGGACTCTGCACCAGCACGGCCGATTTTTCGCCGAGCCTGAAGCGTCCAGCGCCAGGTTCGATCTCCACGGGACGCGGGACGATCGCGGGCTCTGCGGCGGCCAGGCGCGACGCCGGCTTGGTTGCTTGAGCGGCGAGCACGAGCAGCGCGACGAGGGGATACGAGAGGATCATGCGGGAACGCCCTCGGGTTTCGATGAGGTTTCCAGGGCGCGGCCGGGCATCCGACCAGACCGGAAACCGTTGGGCAGTGTACGGCAACCGTGCGTGGGTTGAAGCCCGAAACGTGATTGAGGCTCCCGCGGTGCTGTGGTCACGCCGACGCCGACTCGGCAACCCAGGCGGCGCGTGCTTCCCCCCTCTCACGACGTGAGCTATGTTCCTTCCTGCGACGACACAGCAAGTCGAGCGGGCAGAGATGCAGGACGACACGGACATCGGCGGGCCGCTCGGGCACTTCCCGGCGACGCAGCACTCGGCGCTGCTGGCCGCGCGCAGCGCGGACGCGGACGAGCGCCGGCGGGCGTACGAAGCGCTGATCGCGGCGTACTGGAAGCCGGCCTACAAGTACCTGCGGGTCAAGTGGCACGCCTCGAACGAGGAGGCCAAGGACCTCACGCAATCGTTCTTCGTGGCGGCGATGGAGAAGCGGCACTTCGACCGGTTCGATCCGCGACGGGCGGCGTTCCGCACGTTCCTGCGCACGTGCCTAGACGGCTTTGTCGCGAACGAGCGCAAGGCGCGCGGCCGGCTGAAGCGCGGCGGCGGGCAGCCGCTGCTCTCGCTCGACTATCAGAGCGCGGATGACGAGCTTCGATTCGCGGTCGCCGCCGACCGGCAGGGTCCCGAGGAGTTCTTCCACCAGGAGTGGGTGCGGAGCGTCTTCGGCCTGGCCGTCCAGGAGCTCGAACGATGGTGCAGCGAGACCGGCAAAGAGGTGCACCTCGCGATTTTTCGGGCGTACGATCTGGACGAATCGACCAGCGAGCTGCGCCCCTCGTACGAGCAACTCGCGGCGCGCTTCGGCCTGCCCGTAACGCAGGTGACGAACTTTCTTGCGCTCGTGCGTCGACGGTTTCGCGAACTGGTGCTGGAGCGGCTGCGCGAGTGCACGGGCAGCGACGACGAGTTTCGCGAGGAAGCGCGCGCACTGCTCGGCGGCGGGCGGATGTGAACGGACTTTCCGACAAGGCGCTGGATCGCCTGCGCGACGCGCTGGACTGGCCGGAGCCGCCGGCGCGCTACCGGATCGAGTCGCGCATCGGGCAGGGCGGCATGGGCGCGGTGTATCTCGCGCATGACAACGAGCTGGGCCGGCCGGTGGCGCTCAAGGTCATGCACGGCCCCTCGCCGGCGCCGGACGTGTTCGAACGCATCCTGAACGAGGCCCGGATCATCGCCAGGCTCGAACATCCGGGGATCGTGCCGGTTCACGACGTCGGACGGTTGGCGGACGGACGCGTCTTTTACGTCATGAAGCTCGTCCGCGGGCGGCGGCTCGACGAGCACGTCGCCGCGGCCGATTCGCTCCCGGACCGGCTGCGCATCTTCGAGCGCATTTGCGAGACAATCGCGTTCGCGCACAGCCGTGGTGTGGTTCATCGCGACCTCAAGCCGCAAAACATCATGCTCGGCGAATTCGGCGAGGTGATGGTGCTGGACTGGGGCGTGGCGAAATCGCTCGATCGCGGGACGGTCGCGCCCAATGCGCCGGCTCCACCGTCACCCGACGATCCCGCGAACGCACCATCCTTGTCGTGCGCGGAGAGCGACGAGACGGCGACGCGGCGCACGGCGCATGGGACGGTAATCGGCACGCCGGCTTACATGTCGCCGGAGCAGGCACGAGGCGACGTTCGACACGTGAACGAGCGGAGCGACGTGTACGCGCTCGGAGCGATCCTGTACTACTTTCTAACCGGAGCGCCGCCGGGGATGCCGCCGGCCGGAGCAGCCGGGAATCGACCAGGCGGGGGGGAGTTCACTCCGGTTCGGCGGCGCAATCCGCGGGCGCCAAAGCCCCTGGCGGCGGTTTGCGAGAAGGCGCTCTCGGCCGAGCCGCGCGATCGCTACGCCGGGGCGCGCGAGCTGCGCGAGGACGTGACGCGCTACCTGGACGGGCAGGCGGTGCGGGCCTACCACGAGCCGATCTTGGAGCGTGCGGTGCGCCTGGCTGTTCGGTACCGGACGCCGATCCTACTGGTGCTGGCGTACCTGCTGATGCGGGCCTTGCTGCTCTGGACTTCGCCGGCATAAAGGACGCGCCGCAGGAGTTGAACAGAACTGCATCCGCTGGCCCGTGTGTGAGGGCGCGGGATTCGTTTCGATCGCCGGGGGACCTCCGTTCAGGAGTTCATCATGAGCAAACCAATCTTGGGGCTGATCCTGGGCGCGCTGCTGGGTGCGGTCGATGGCGCGTCGGCGTGGATCGACGCGCAGTCCGACCCGGAAGTGCGCGCCGGCATCATCGGCATCATCATCGGATCGACGTTTAAGGGCATTCTGACCGGCGTGGCCGCCGGGCTGTTCGCCAGGTGGTCAAAATCGCTGCCGGCGGGGATCATCTTCGGCGTAATCGTGGGCGCGATCCTCGCGTTCCTGGTCGCGTACCTTCAGGGCAAGTATTACCTGCGAATCACGCTGCCCGGCGCGATTCTCGGAGCGATCGTCGGCTTCGCCACGCAGCGTTACGGGCTTGGCCCCCCGGCCGCAGGTCGCGTGAGCGCGTCCGCCGGCGGACGCGGAAGTCCGTGAAGCGCCGGCGTCCTTCCGCCCGCTGGGGAGCATCGGCGTCCCCGCCGGCAGGCCCGCAGGGGGTGACCGGCGAGGCGCTGGCGCGGGTCGGTGGTACACTGGACTTGGACCGAGGGCGTACGACAACGCATCCGAACCGTGAGTTCCTTCAGGAGTCAATCATGAGTTGGCGGAACATGCTCGGCGTTTGCATCGTGACTGCGGGATTGCTGGCCGGTCTGGCCACGGCGGAAGACAAGAAACCGCCGGCCAAGCCGGAGAAACCGCAGGACGTCGCGACAGAGCCGCCGGGCGGCGAGGACTCCAACGCGATGATGGAGATGTGGATGAAGCTCGCCGCGCCGGGCGAGCATCATGAGCACCTCAAGGTGCTCGCCGGCAAGTGGGAGGTCTCCGGAAAAATGCGCATGGCGCCGGAAGCGCCGTGGGAAGAGAGCAAGAGCACCATCGAGACCGAGTGGATCCTGGGTGGCCGATTCCTCGTGCAGCGGGTCAAGGGCGAGCCGATGCCGCCGATCGAGACGCCGTTCGAGGGCTTCGCGCTGATCGGGTACGACAATGGAATCCAGAAATACACCGCCGTCTGGGCCGACAACATGGGTACGATGATGATGACCGCTCAGGGCACGTGCACGGCCGACGGCAAGGAGATCACGCTCGAGGGCGCCTACGAGAACCCCATGACCAAGTCGAAGGACCCGTTCAAATGGGTCTACAGGATCAAGGGTCCCGACGAGTACGTGATGGAAGGCCGAATGAACGGCCCGGACGGCAAGGAATTCGTGAACCTGGAACTGACGCACAAGCGCGCAAAGGGCTGAGCGACGCGGCGCTTGGACGCTGGGCGGAACAAGTCGCCGTCGGCCGCAAGTCTGAACAAGGCGATCGCGACGCGAAGTATCTCTGAGTCGAATCGCGTGCCCGTGTTGCGAACGAATTGCTTGGGCCGCTTGCGGCGGCGCCCCGCATGAGGGCGGTTCGCGAAGCGGATTATTCTGTTCATGCGGAAGAGGCGGCGGATGTCCAAGGAAACGAACACAGCTCCGACGCGTCGTGCGGTCACAGCGGTGCTCTGCGTTTTCGTGATGCCGGCCGCGGGCGTTCGCGCCTCCGATTGCGGAGTCGCCGGCGGGCCCGATGTCGGATTCGCGGACATCGTCAGCATCGCGTCGTACGCGCCCGAGAACGGCGTAGCCGCCTTCTCGGCCGGAGTCACGCTGTGCAACTTCGGCAACCTGCCCGCGGACTGCCAGGCGAGCACGCCGCTGCATCCGGTGTGGGTGACAAACCTGTACCGGCTGAAGGACGTCGGCGGCGCGGCGCGCTTCGAGCAGATCGGCATGAGCTGGGCTTATCACGAGTTCCTGCCGCTGCAAATGAACGCCTGCTGCCAGACCTGCCAGCCGGGCGAGTCGAGCCAGCTCGGCGTGCAATGTTCGACATCCACGAGTTCGGGCAGCGCGGGGACCCGAACGCTGCTCGGCCCGCGCGCCGAGGTCAACCCGGCCACCGGAGAGTTTCCGTATCCGCATGCCGATCCGCCCTGGAGCGGGACCATCGCCCGCCGCCTTCAGGCGGCGATCAGCGATCTCGACCCGCTCGCGGACGGCGGGGGCTCGTACTTCATTGAGGTGCAATGCGTGGCGCTCGACGATGCCGACGATGGGAATTCGGGCAACAACGCGACGCATCGGGCCGTGCGCGTCGTGCCCGCGGGCGAAAGCTGGAACCTGCTGCCGACCGGCGCGGCCGCCGTCGGCGAAGCCGCGATGGAGGGCTGGCGCGTCGCCGATCCGCAGGTTTATCTCTCGAGTTTGGACGTGGCCGGCGACGGCCGCTTCCGGCTCGCGGCGCGGGCGACGGCGCTCGGCGGCGGCGTGTGGCGCTACGAGTACGCGCTGCGCAACGCGACGAGCGAACGCGCGGCGCAGGCGTTCTTCGTGGCGATCTTCCCCGGTACGCAGGTGGCGACGGTCGGCTTTCACGACGTGCACTACCACAGCGGCGACGGCGTCGGCGGCGTCGATTTCTCCGCGGAAGATTGGGAGGCAACGGTCACTGCGGGCGGCGTGTCGTGGTCCACGCAGTCGTACAGCGACGACCCCGGCGCCAACGCGCTGCGCTGGGGCACGCTGTACAACTTCCGCTTCGACGCCGATCGGCCGCCGGTGCTCGGCGAGGCTGCGGTGACGCTTTTCAAGCCCGGCACACCGGCTTCGGCGGCGATTGCGACGATCGTTCCGGGGACGTGCATCGGCGACGTGGATGCGAGCGGCGCCGTCGGCTTGGCCGACCTTTCCACGTTGCTGTCCGCGTATGGCCTGGCGGGCGGGTTCAGCCCGAGCGATCTGGACGGCGACGGCGACGTCGATTTGGCCGACCTCTCTGAGCTGCTGTCGGTCTATGGGACGTCCTGCCCCTGACGCCGCACGCGGTGGTAGCCGCGCGATGCCGATTGCAGACCCATTCCACCGACCGCTGCGAAGCGTCCGCGTTTCCGTGACGGACCGCTGCAACTTGCGCTGCCAGTACTGCATGCCGGAAGAAGACTACGTCTGGATCCCGCACGATGAGATCCTGACGTTCGAGGAGCTCGGCCGCCTGACGGATATTCTGATCGGACTGGGCGTCGAAAAATTCCGCATCACCGGCGGCGAGCCGCTGCTGAGGCGCGACCTGCCCGTGCTGGTTCGCGCCCTCGCGCAGCGGGCCGCCGACTGCGACCTGGCACTGACCACCAACGGCGTGCAATTGGCGCGGTTCGCGGCGGAGCTGCGCCGCGCCGGCCTGACGCGCGTCACGGTCAGCCTGGACACGCTGCGTTTCGAGCGATTTCGTACGCTGACGCGCAGCGGTGCGCTGAACGCCGTGCTTGAGGGAATCCACGCCGCCGCCGCGGTGGGGATGCGCCTCAAACTGAACGCCGTGATCGTGCGCGGGCTGAACGACGATGAGTTGGTTGAACTCCTTGAGTTCGGCGCCGAACACCAGGCCGAGGTGCGCTTCATCGAGTACATGGACGTCGGCGGCGCCACGCACTGGCGCAGCGCTGACGTCGTCTCGCGCGCCGAGATGCTCGATCGGATCGCACGGCGGCGGGGCCGCCCTGAGCCGCTGAGTCAGGACGGCAGCGCCCCCGCCTCGCGGTTCGCGTTGCCGGACGGCACGACGTTCGGAATCATCGCCTCAACCACCGCTCCGTTCTGCGGCACATGCGATCGCGGACGCCTGACCGCGGACGGTATGTGGTTCCTGTGCCTCTACGCTCTGCACGGCTTGAACCTCAAGCGGCTGCTGCGCGGCGGCGCGCCGGACGCCGAAATCTCCGCCGCGATCGCCTCGTCGTGGCGCGGGCGCGACGACCGCGGGGCCGAACAACGGCTGGCGGTCGAGCGTCGCGGGCCGTTCGTGCCGCTGAGCCGGTTGCGCCACGACGTGCACGCCGAAATGCACACCCGCGGCGGTTGACGGCGCCCGCCCAAGCGAATCAGATAGCGCGCTTTGCAGGAACGAGGTTCGCATGAGATTCCCCGTGTGCGCGGCGTTCGCTTCCATCATCGCACTGCTGGCGGGCTGCGAGCGCCCCGCATCGAGCACGCCAAGCGCGGCGTCGGCGCCGAGCGACGCGGCCGCCGACGTGGACCGGCTGCGCGCCCTGCCGTACGCCGGCGGCGTCGAGGACGACCCTGAGTCGGCCGACGGCGTGGTGGACATCGACCCGGAGCGGTCGTACCCGGGGTACAACCTGTACGTGCTCTTTCGCCTGTGCACGGCGGAACTGATCGACCCGTCGGGCACGGTCGTGCAGCGCTGGAAGTACGAGCCGGGCCGCCACTGGGACAATTGCGAAGTGCTGCCCGACGGCGACCTGGTCGTCACCGGCGCCGACCGCACGCGCCCCGGCCTGACCGGAATCGAAGACGACAAGCGCTTCCTGATGCGCATCGCTCCGGACAGCCGCGTGGTCTGGAAGCGGTCGATCACGGCGCATCACGACGTGGAAGTCCATCCGCAGGGCGGGCTGCTGACGCTCTCGTTCGAGCGGCGGATAATTCCAGAGATTCACCCCACAGTCGAGACGCGCGATGACGCGCTCAGCCTGCTGGACCTCGACGGCGTTCTCATTGATCGGCTTCCGTTGTACGACACGCTTCGCAAGAAGCCGGACGTGTTCCGGTTCCAGCCCGTGCGGCCGGAGCGCGAGGCGGACACTACGTGGGTGGATCTTTTCCATTGCAATTCCGTGGAGCGAATGCGACGCGAGGCGCTCTTCGGGACGCATCCGCTGTATTCGCCCGATCACGTCCTGGTCTGTTCGCGGCACCAGGACCGCGTGTTCATCGTGGATTTCAAGCGGCGCGAGGTGGTCTGGGCCTGGGGCGAAGGGCAGCTCGATGGTCCACACGACGCAACGCTGCTCGATAACGGCCGCATCCTGCTGTTCGACAACGGCCTCGTGCGCGGCTGGTCGCGCGTGCTCGAGGTGGACCCACGGACGAATGAGATCGCTTGGGAGTACAAGGCCCCGAACCCGCGCGACTTCTACACCAAGAGCAAGGGATCGTGCCAGCGGCTGCCCAACGGCAACACGCTGATCGCCAACTCTGACAACGCGCGGGCGTTCGAAGTCACACCAGCGGGAGAGGTCGTCTGGGAGTGGGTCTGCCCGTACTGGCTGCTGACGAGCGACGGGCAGAACGAGCGGGCGACGATCGTACGGCTGTACCGGTTCAGCGTGGACGAGGCGCAGGCGCTGCTGGCGACCATCCGCAAGCGGTTCGCCGACCCGGCGCCAGGGTGATCCACTCCATCGGGAGCACCGGCGTCCCGCCGGCATGCCATCCGAGCCGCGATCGCGAGGGTGCAAAGACTCCGCGCCGTAGCGTCGGACCTCCGAGTCTGACGAACCTGCGCACCGGCCCAAGCGGCGCTTCGCCCAAGGCGGCCGCGGTTTGACCGCCGCCGGAAAAGAACACAGCGGCGGACGGCGCCGATGATCGGCGCCGCCCGCCAGTGGGCTTCCTCCCTTGGAGGAGGAAGGGACGCTGCCACCGTTCAGCACGCCGCCCAGCCGCAGGCGTGGCACTTCCGGCAGCCCTCCTGTAGCGCCAGCGGGCTGTTGCATTCCGGGCACTTCACCTTGTAGTGCTCGGCCACGTCGTGGAAGCCCAGCAGCGCGCCGTGCGCGCCGTTTCCGTTGCCGTTCTTGCCGGCGGCAGGCGCCTCGCGGATCAGCAGCGCGTCCGCAACCGGCGTCAGATCGAGCAGCGCGCCGCGCTCCGCGACCGGGTTCTCCAGCACCGCTGTAGCCGAGGCGCTGTCGCCGCCGTCGTGCGCGGCGTCGGCGCCGATGCGGAGCGAGCGCTTCTCCTCGACCGCCGCGCTGCGCGGCCGCTCCGCGCGAACCCCGCGGGCAACATCGGCGCGTGGGGCGGACGCGGCCGCGCCGCGCTCGGTCGCCACCGCCCAGCCGGCGCGCAGCGCCGGGCCGTTCCCGTTGCCGTTGTCCGGACCATGGTCGAGGTCGCCGTTGCCGCCGGCGCTGCCGTTGTCGCCCGAAGCGGCGATCCGGTCGTGGCTGTCGTCGTCGGCGTGCGGCGGCGGGGGCGAGTCGAGCTGCGCGAGATCCACCTCGCCCAGCAGCAGGGCGGTCAGCCCGAAGCGCTCCTTGGCCTTCAGGTACTTCTTGAGCGCGGAAGCCAGCCCGTCGCCGAGCGACATGATGCGGCCGGCGCGCGTGGGAATCTGGAGCGAGGAGCCGATGCCTTCGAGCTGCTTGATGACCAGGCGCAGCGAGCCGCCAGCGCGCAGCCAGAGCGAGATCATGCGGCAGATGGCTTCGAGGTCACTGGTGGCGACGTCGCCGCCCTTGCCGAGCTGCGCGAAAACCTCGAGCTCGCGGTTGGCTTTGGGGTCCACCGTGATCTTCACGTGCATGTTGCCGAACGGCGTCATCTGGCGGATGCGCAGGCCGCTGACGATCTCCGGCAGGTCCTGCGGCTCGATGCGCGTGCGCGGCGAAGCGACGGCGAGCGTGGACGCGGGGGCCGCGACCGAGGCGGTCGCGGACGGAACGACCGGCGAGGCGGGGGGCGCCGCGACGAGTTCTTGCGTTCGTGACGGAGCGCCGGTCAGCCGCGTTTCGTAATCGGAGGACGGCGCGGCGACCGCGCGGTCGGACGCCGATCCTACAGCCTCGCGGTCCGCAACGGTTCCCGCGGCGGCGGCCCCGTTGCCGGAGGACTGCCGATGCTCCCTTTCGGGACTTCGCTCTTTCGCAGCTTCGTGGTTCTTATCCTTGAGCGCCATCGGCTGGCACTCGCGGCAGCCGTCACGATACACCGTGACGCCTTTGCAGCGCAGCTCGAACGCGAGCATGTAGATCTTTTCCACGTCCGCCACGGTTGCATCGCGCGGGAAATTGATCGTCTTGCTGATCGACGCGTCGCAGTGGCGCTGAAAGGCCGCCTGCATCTTCATGTGCCACTCCGGCGTGATGTCGTGCGCGCAGACGAAGACCTGTTTGATGTCGGCCGGCACGGCCTCGATGTGCGCCAGCGTGCCTTCCGTGGCGATGCGCTCCAGCAGCACGTCGCTCAAAATGCCGCGCGACTCGGCCAGCCGGCGGAAGGTCTCGTTGACCTCGAACAGCGGCCGCTCGCCCTGCCTCTGGCCCTTGAGCACGTTGCGGATGAACGCCAGCGAGAACATCGGCTCGATGCCGCCGGAGCAGTTGGCGATGATGCTGATCGTGCCGGTGGGCGCGACGGTGGTGCAGCAGGAGTTCCGCATCAGGCGATTGTGCCGGGTCTGCCAGACGCTGCCGGACCAGTTGGGGAAACAGCCGCGCGTGCGCGCCAGGTGTTCGCTGTAGTTGTGCGACTCGTCGTCGACGAACTTCATGAAGCTCTCGCCCCAGGCGACGCCCTCGTCGCTGTTGTACGGAACGCCGAGCATGTACAGCGCGTCGGCGAAGCCCATCACGCCCAGGCCGATCTTGCGGTTGGCCTTGCAGATGCGGTCGATCTCGGCCAGGGGGTAGTTGTTCGCGTCGATCACGTTGTCGAGGTAGCGCGTCGACAGGTGCACCGCTTCGCGCAGCCCGTTCCAGTCTACGCGCGCCTGCGGCGTGCAGGCGTCGCGCACGAAAGCGCCGAGGTTCACGCTGCCCAGGTTGCACGCCTCGTACGGCAGCAGCGGCTGCTCACCGCAGGGGTTGGTGGCCTCGATACGGCCGACGTGCGGCGTGGGGTTGGACTCGTTGATACGGTCGATGAAGACCACGCCCGGCTCGCCGGTCTGCCAGGCGTTGCGGACGATGATGTCCCACACCTGGCGCTTGGTGTACACCTTGCCGCGCAGCTCGGCAGGCACCTCGGCGTTGATCTGCGGCGTGGTGAAGTACGCCCGCCGATCGCCGCGCGGCAGCGGTTCGACGAATTCTGCCGGCGCCAAATCGCGGACGTCGTGCTTCCAGATGTCGAGCGCGCGGGGCAGGACGAAGGACTCGCCGGTGCGCGGGTTGCGGACCACGTGCGGAGAGTCGGGGTCCTCGATGAACTCCCGCATCCAGGCGTCGGTGACCTTGACCGAGATGTTGTAGTTCGTGAACTGGTTGAGGTCCTGCTTGGCGTGCAGGAACTTCAGGATGTCCGGGTGGTGGATGTACATCATCCCCATGTTCGCCCCGCGCCGGAACGCGCCCTGCTGGATCGCGTTGGTGGCCTCGCTGAAGGCGCGCCAGAAGCTGATCGGCCCGCTCGTCGTGCCGCCGCTGGACGCGATGTAGTCGCCCGTGGGGCGCAGCTCGTCGAACGCGAAGCCGGTGCCGCCGCCGGCCTTCTGGATCAGGGCGGTGTGCTTGATGCTGTTGAAAATGTCGTTGATTGAGTCGCGGACCGGCAGCACGAAGCAGGCGCTCAGCATGCCCATCTCCCGGCCGGCGTTCATCAGGGTCGGCGAGTTGGGCATGAACGCCCCGCTGGTCATCAGGCCGTAGAAACGGTCCTCCCACTGCTGGCGCTCGGCCTCGCTCGCCCCGTATCGCAGCTCGACGTCCGCGATCGTCCGGGCGACGCGGCGGAACAGGTCGGCCGGGGTCTCGATGCACTCGCCGCGTTCGTTCTTCTTGAGGTAGCGCGCTTCGAGGACTTTTCGCGCGTTCTCGGTCAATCCGAAGTTATCAGACGTTCGAGGCCGGTTGCAGGTCGTCTGGTTCATCCTTGATCTCCGGTACGACGCGCATCGTGCGCGCTTGAACGGGGTTCCGGCGGAATCTTGGCGTTTGTCCGTGCAGCTCCTCGAAGTTCCGGTGATTGTGCTCAATACAGGAGCTTGAGGGGCAATCACGAGTTTAACCCAACATATTGCGCTAGTCAAATGTTAAGACGCCAATCCGCGAGTTATCCATAAACCGTGTAGCTACAATCCATTGCACTCGAAAACACGCCGGTAACAAGTTGTTGCGTTTCGCTGCCCCGTTCTACGGCCGGCAGCCCCCTAATATCCTAATATTATACGAACCACTCGGCGCGGTGTGCGCTGGACTCAGCGGCATTCTGGATTTGGCACAACTATTGATCGCGGCGAATCGAAACGCGTCTGCCGCGGACGGCGATGCGAGTGGAGTCGAGTGAGACCGCGAAGCCGGCGTGATTGCGGTGAGCGTTCGGGCCAAGCTTTGCGATGAGCGCGTTACGTCACAACGCCGCGGGGACGGCGTCGTCCCGCGGCTCCAGCGCGAATTGGGCGAGCAGCGCCGCGCCTCGCGGCAGCGCGTCCTCGTCGACGTTGAACCGCGGGTGGTGGTGCGGATACACGCACTGCTTGGCGTCGTTCGATGCGCCGAGGAACAGGAACGCGGACGGGACCTGCTGCGCAAAGTAGGCGAAATCTTCGCCGCCGCCTTGGACGGGCAAAACTTCTATGTCGTCGGGCGAGAAGCCGACGTTGCGCGCGGCCCGCAGCGCCAGGTCGACGCTCGCCCGGTCATTCACCAGCACCGGGTAGCCGTCTTCAATCTCGACCTCGGCCGCCGCGCCGTGAGCCGCGGATACGTCCGACAGGATGGCACGCACTCGCTGGCACACCTGCTGCCGAATCCGCGCGTCGTAGGTGCGGATCGTTCCGCCGAGATGCAACGAGTTCGGCAGAACGTTGTCGGTCGTGCCGGCGTGAATCTGGGTCACCGAAACCACCACCGGCTCGGACATCGCGACCGCGCGGCTCACCACGCACTGAAGTGCGACGACCGCGTGTGCGGCGGCGACGATCGGATCGACGCAGCGTTCCGGCGCCGCGGCGTGTCCGCCCTTGCCGGTGATGACGGCGCGGAACGGATTCACGGCCGCCATGAACGGACCCACGCGTGTCCCGAGCCGTCCGAAGGGAAGGTCCGTGCAAATGTGCAGGCCGAACATGCGCCGTATTCCGGCGAGCGCCCCGGCCTCGATCATCGTCCGCGCCCCGCCGGGGTACTTCTCTTCGTGCGGCTGGAACACGATTCGGACGGACTGCCTGAGGCGGCGGGCCGAGCGCGTCAGCAGGTGCGCGGCGCCGAGCAGCATCGCGACGTGCGCGTCGTGCCCGCAGGCGTGCATGACGCCGGGCTTCGTCGACGCGTACTCGACGTCGTTGTCCTCGGTGATCGGCAGGGCGTCCATGTCGGCCCGAAGCGCCAGCGCGGGCGGACAACCGTCTATGGAGATGTCGGCGAAAAGTCCCCAGGCGCCGCCGATGCGCTCGCGCGGCTCAAGTCCAAGCGCGCGCAGCTCCCGCGCGACCAGATTCGCGGTCTGCTCCTCGTGCCCGCTGAGCTCGGGGTGGCGGTGCAGATGCCGGCGCCAGGCGATGAGCTGCGGGGCGAGTTCGAGCGCGTCGTGAAGCACGGGTTTCTCGTTTCTGCGGCCTGGCGCGGCCGGGCCGGGGATTCCCGGCGCCGGCGTTTACGGGCGACGAGTTTCAGCGATAATATCCGGCAGGAATGCGCGTACAAGCGCTGGCGCAGCGGGGAGGATGTGTCATGTGGTCGTTTCACACGCTCGCGGACGGCTTCTGTGTGCACTCGCGCTTGTATCTCAAGCTCGAGCTGGAGCCGTCGCGCGAGTCGATCACGCAGTATTTCGACCAGATACGTCGCGCTTTCCCGTCGCTTCGGCAAATCCGGCGGCGCGAGGACGGAGCGCTGCTGCTGGAGGAGGACGAGCGCGCGGGCGCCGGCCGGCGAAGCGTCCGCGTGGATGCGTCGTCGATCCGCTTCAGCGTGCATGACGCCCCCGATGCCGCGGGCGTCGCCGCCTTCGCCGAGCGCGTGCTCGCGACGGCTCCGGCCTTCCTGACGCTGTGCGAGCTGGATTACGACTATCAGGAGGTCTCGTTCGCATTCGACCTCGAGTATCGCGGCAATCACGACCAGCTCGTTGCGACGACGCTGTTCCCCGACAGTCCGATCGTCACGGCCCTGGGCGACGGCGGCGCGCGGGTCATCGACTGCCAGCCGTTCGTGGGCGTCGCGCTCGGCGACGAGTGCGAAACGCAGATGTTTGTCGAGATCAAGGGCCGCACGTCCATTTTCGAAGTCCGCACCGGGGAGTACGAGACGACGCCGCTGAGCGTCTATGTGACCGCGCGGCGTTACCGCGAGGCGCAGACGCTCGACCTGGTAAAAACGCATCGCGAGTTGTTGCGGTTTGTCGAGCGGTACACCGCGGATCGCGTCGCCCCGCTGGTCGTCCAGCCGCTTGCGGCAGCGATCGCCAGCGGGCGCTGAGCGCGGGCGGCGCGACGCGGGACGATCGGTTTCCGTCGGACACCGAGGCCCGACGCTGCGGAATTTGTCGGACCCCTCGATCCGACATCACGTCCGCTGCCGGATGCGAACGACCGCAGCGGCCGCATCTCCTTGTATCATCCGGGACGATGCCTGAGCTTCCCGAAGTCGAGACGATCGTCCGTACATATCGACACCGCCTCGTGGAGCGGCGGATCGTGCACTTCGCATCCACGTGGCCGAGAAACACGCGACCCAGCGCCGCGCTTGTGCGGCGCCGAATTGTCGGCCGGCGGATCGAGCGGCTCTGGCGGCGAGCGAAGTACATCGTCTTCGATCTCGATGACGGGTCGCACCTTCTCGTTCACTTGCGGATGAGCGGACGCATGGAGTGGGCAACGGTCGACGCGGCCGGAACGGCTCGTCGTTTCGACCCGCCCGGCCCGAAGGGGCAGGAGCCGCCGCGGCATGCACGCGCCTGGTGGGATTTGGACGACGGCCATCGGCTTTGGTTCTGCGACGCGCGGAAATTCGGCCGGATCGTCCACACGCGTGATTTCGTCGCGGCCACGGCGGGACTCGGTGCGGAGCCGCTGGATGACGCATTCACGCCGGAGGCGCTGCAAGCGCTGCTGCTTGCGCGCCGCCGGCGGCTCAAACCGCTGCTGCTGGATCAGGCGGTTGTCGCCGGCCTTGGGAACATCTACGTGGACGAGGCGCTGCACGGGGCCGGACTGCACCCGCTTATGCCGTCGGATCGGCTCCGTGACGGCGAGATTGACCGGCTGCACGCGGCGATCCGGGACGATGCCTGAGCTTCCCGAAGTCGAGACGATCGTCCGTACATATCGACACCG
>JABRWC010000145.1:0-15174 GCA_039961675.1 Phycisphaerae bacterium | reverse complement strand
CATATGTGGAGTCGGAGTCCGTCCGCACGGACGCGCCGCAGGACGCCGACGTCGTCACCGACCCGCTTGAATTCGATGAGGCGCAGCTCGGCCTGCTGTACCCGGATTATGAGCTGGGCAACGCGATCGCCGAGGCGGGCAACGTGTACCTGGCCTTCCACCACCCGCACGCCGACCTGGAGCGGAGCGACGAGTTCAACGCCGCCGTGGACGCGCTGCACAGGGGCGAGACGGTGTTGGCGCAACAATTGATCGCACGAGTCGAAGCGCGGCACGCGCGGCTGCGCCGCGAACTCGAAGAAGGCGAGTCGCTTTCGGACGACCGGCCGCTGGATCGCGCCCGGATCGTAGCGCTGCTCGAAGAGAACCCGGAGCTGGACGAACGCGGGATCGCCAACGCGATCGGCTTGACCGACCCGGTGTTCGCGTCGTTCGTGGAGACGGCCTACCAGCGCTGCCTGGCGGCGGCGCTGCGGCGGCGAGCGCGGCGCTGGTTCGCCGAGCAACCGGAACGCTGGAAGGCAGAGCCGGCCAAGCTATTTCGCTCGCTGTTCGAATCGATTTCGAAGCAGCCGTTCGAGAACGAGTCCGGGCTGCGGCGGACTGCGGAGGTCGCATTCCGCGAGGTGCTCGGGCTGGAGGCCACAGCGCGCAAGGCGCGGGTCGTCGCAGCGCCCGGGGGCGTGCAGGCCGTCGAGGCGATCACACCAGTGTATTTCATGCACGCCCGCGCCGCGCGAGGGTGCGGCTTCGTGAACTTCGAGCCGGACCGCGACGGCGTCATGCGGCGTGAGCGACTCCTGATCCGCTACGCGGGCGAGACGTTCGCGCAGCTGGCGTTTTCCGTCGGCCTGGACCTGCTGCGCGTTCCGCCGGATGGAATCGAGTTCGCGCCGCGGCGCGTCGTGCTGCGCGGGTCGGAGGGTGTGCGCGAGATCCAGGTCGACGACGAGGGGCGCACGGTGGTTCCGTGGGTGTCGGGCAGTGACTACACGCGGCAGTTCACGCACCTGCGTGCGGACGCCGTGCTGATGGTTGACGCCTATCGGCGGCTGCGGGCACGGAATTCGGATGTGATTCGAGCCACGCTGACCGAGATCGCGACGGACCCGTTCTTTCCCGACCATGCCCGACACGCCGAGGAGATCCGCGCGCTTCGCGACCTCGAGCGGCAGATTCGCGAGGCGCGCTACCGCGGACGCGCCGCGGACGCCGGCGCGTTGCAGTCAATGCTGACGTCGATCGAGCGCTCCGTCGCCGAGCGGGAAGCGGCGTGCGTGCAGCGGGTGCGCGAGGCGTACGAGCGCATCATGGCCAACCCGGCGGCGGCCGACCAGGCGGAACTGGCGAAGCTCGCGGCGATGATGCGCGCCATTGAGGACCTTCAGCGCTTCAGCGCGGCGAACGCCGAGCTGACGACGGTGATCGACGACACGCGTGAGCGGCTGCGGCCGCTGGTCGAGAACAAGGTGTGCCTGATCGGCTACACGGCCACGTCGCTGGCCGACATGACGCCGATTCCGACGCATCCGCGGGCGCCCGGCGTCATGGCGCACGCCAATCTGCTGAACGGGCTGCTCACCGGGCAACTCGTGCGCTGGCAACCGCAGTGGGCCAGCGAGTTGCTCACCGTTCTGTGCGGGATGGGGGCGACGGCCGCGAGCCTGCTTCGCCGCCCGCGGAACGCGGTGCTGGCTGTGTCGGCCCTGGCGGCGGCGGTCGCGTTGCTGGCGGGCTGGGCGGCGTTCCGCGCGTGGCTGCTATGGGTACCGGTCGTGCCGCCGATTGTGGCCATTCTGGCCGCGTACGTGGCGATCGCGGTGTTCCGTTACATCTACGTGGAGGGCGAGCGGCGGCACCTGTCCACGGCGCTGGCGCAATATACGTCGAAGGAAATCGCGCGGCAGGTGGCGGAGAACCCGGAGCTGTGCCGTCGCGCCGAGTCGCGCGAAGTGACCGCGATGTTCACCGACCTGCGCGGCTTCACGGGCATTTCGGAGCGCATCGGCGCCGAACGCACGCAGAAGGTGCTGAACGCATGTCTGGGAAGTTTCAGCGAGGTGATGCTGCGTCACGAGGCAATGATCAACAAGTTCATCGGCGACGGCATTTTTGCGTTCTGGAACCCGGTCATCTATCCTCAACCCGACCATGCGCTGCGCGCCTGCGAGACGGCGGTGGATCTGTTTCGCGCACTGGACGAACTGAAGGAGGCTCAACGGCGCGCCGGCGGCGACGACACGTTCGCGGAGCTCGCGTTGCGCGTGGGCGTCGCGACGGGCCAGGCGATCGTCGGCCCGTGCGGCTCCAGCCAGAAGTACGATTACACGTGCATCGGGGACTCGGTGAACGTCGCCGCGCGACTGGAATCGGCCAACAAGTTCTACGGCACGCGCGTGTTGGTGAGCGGCCCCGCGCGCGAGCAGGTGGGCAGTGCGTTTCATTTCCGCGCGCTGGGCGGCGTGCAGGTGAAGGGCAAGCGCGCCGCGGTGCCGATCTTCGAGCTGCTCGGGCGCGTCGGGGAGGTTTCGCGGGAGTTGCTCGACTACGCTGAACGATTCGGCGAGGCGACGGCGGCCTTTCAGGCGCGGAACTGGCGCCGGGCGACCGAGTTGTTCGAGAAGTGCGCGGCGTTGCGGCCGGATGATCTTGCGGCGGTGCAGTACATCGAGGCGACCGCGTACTGCGCCGACCATGGGCCAGCCGAGGATTGGAACGGCGCGCTCGAATTGAAAGAGAAGTAGACAGCGAGGGCGCGGGGCGGATCCGAGCCGCGCGCGTGAGCGAGCGGGGAACCTCGAAAACGCCGGAGGTCGATGCGGTCACGCGAGCGCCGGGCGTTTTCCCCGCGCCCGTCAGAACAGTTCGCAAGAACGAGGCGTGGCCTCGCACTCGCGTGCGGGGTTCTGACAGGGCTCTTGCGGTCGCGGTCCGGAGCAACGGTCGCGGCTCGGATGGAGTGATTCGCGTCCTTGGAGGTCGGACTTATGCCCGCAGCCGTGTTGCGGTTGGACTATGCGAACGTGCTTGCCTCGGCGGTCGGGGAGGAGCACGGTCTCTTGCCGGACGAGATTGCGCGCGCCAGGCCGAGGGCCGCGGAGGTTCTCGTGCGCATTGAGCGCGAGCGCGCGGCCGGTCAGCACGCGTACCGGAACCTGCCGACCGACCGAGGCATGCTGCGCCAGGTGCAGGCGGCCGCGAAGCGCCGCGGACCGGGCCTGGAGAACCTGGTCGTCCTGGGGATCGGCGGGTCGGCGCTGGGGAACATCGCGCTGCAAACAGCGTTGAACGCCCCGCTATACAACCTCATGTCCCGTAACCAGCGGCGCGGCCCGCGGCTGTTCGTGATGGACAACGTGGACCCGGTGCAGTTCGCGAACCTGCTCGATGTGCTTGGACCGGGGCTGCGCCGGACGCTCTTCAACGTCATCAGCAAGTCGGGCGAAACGACGGAGACTGCCGCCCAACTTATGATCGTACGCGATTTGCTGGCGCGGCGGCTGGGCGTCCGGGCGCTTCCGAGGCACATTTTGGCCACGACCGACCCGGAGAAGGGCGTGCTGCGCGAACTCGCGAGGCGCGACGGTTACGAGACGCTCGTCGTGCCGCCGGGCGTCGGCGGACGGTTCACGGTGCTGTCGGCGGTCGGGCTGTTCTCGGCGGCGGTATGCGGCGCGAACATCGCGAAATTGTTGGCTGGGGCAGCGGAAATGGAGGAGCGCGTCGCGCGGCGGGACGTGGAGAAGAATCCCGCGGCCATGCTGGCGCTGCTGTTGTACATGTTCTACACCCGCGGCAAGCGCCTGCACGTGATGATGCCGTACAGCCACCAGTTGAAGGACCTGGCGGACTGGTACCGGCAGCTCTGGGCCGAGAGCCTGGGCAAGCAGCAGGACGTCGAGGGGCGGCCGGTGGTGATCGGCCCGACGCCGATCCGGGCGCTGGGCGCGACGGACCAGCACTCGCAGGTGCAGCTCTACCGCGAGGGGCCGAACGACAAGGTGTTCATGCTGCTCGAGGTGGAGAAGTTCTCCCGCGACGTGAAGATCCCACGCAGCAAGACCGCGCCGGCCGAATGGGGGTACCTGCGCGGCTCGTCGCTGGGGACGCTGCTCAACGCCGAGAAGCGCGCCACCGAGGGCGCGCTGGTCGCCAGCCGGCGGCCGTGCATGACGTTCCGCTTTCCGCGCGTGTCGGAGGAGACGGTCGGTCAGTTCATCCTGCTGTGGGAGGCGGCGACGACGATCATGGGCGGCCTGCTGAACATTAACCCGTACGATCAGCCCGCGGTGCAACTCGGCAAGGAGTACACGTTCGCGCTGATGGGGCGGAAGGGATATGAGAAGCAGGCGCGGATGCTGGAGAAACTGACGCGGCAGGATTCGCGGCGGACGGTCTGAAGTGACGGCGGCAGCCCCGAACCGCGCGCCGGCCGGCTCTCGCGCCCTACGCGACATCAACGCGACGCGGGCGGCGCGTCCCGTCGCACCGCCCGCATCGTGATGCGCTCCTTCGATCCGGCCGCGTCAGGAGAGCAGCGACAGGACCTGCTGCGGCTGCGCGTTCGCCAGTCGCAGCATGGCGGTCGCCGACTGCACCATGATCTGCGAGCGCGTCAGGGCGCTGGTCTCGACCGCGAAGTCGGTGTCGCGGATGGCGCTTTCGGCCGCGGTCGTGTTCTCCAGCGTGATGTTCAACGCGTTCGCCGTGGTCTCGAGCGTGTTGCGCTGGAACGCCCCGAGCCGCCCGCGGAGCCGCGAGACCTGCGTCTGCGCCTCGCGGATGATCCGCTGGGCCGTGTCGTAGTGGCCGGAATCCAGCGAGTTGGTTTCGCCGCTGCGGAGCGTGGCCAGGAAGCCGTTGGAGTTGCTGCCCAGGCTCCCTACGCCGACCGACGGAATGCCGATGCTCGCCAGTCCGTTGAACGACACCGTCGGCGAGATCATGAAGTCCGCCCCGCCGCCCGTCACGTGGAACGTGTCCGACCCGAGCGAAGTGCCGAACGCGGCGGTGAGCCGCATCGCCACGCTCAAGGTGCTGGTCTGGGCCTCGATGTCGAGTCCGTTGGCGTTGGCCGACACGCCGTTGACCAAAACGCTGGCGTCCACGCCGTAGTCGCGGTCCGCAGCGTCGCCGCCCGTGACCGTAAACGCGCCCTGGAGCGCCTGGACGGTCACGAACTGATTCGAACCGTACTCGGTGCTGTAGAACTGAAGCGCCGTGCCGCCGGAGATCAGGCTGGCCGAAACGCCCGTAACGTCCTTGGCCTGGTTGACGGCGGCCGCGACGGCGGAGATCGCGGTGCCGGAGGCGAAGCTGAGGGTCTCCGTCCCGCGGTTGCCGCCGATTTCGATCGTGGTGACGCCGGCGCCGGTCGCGGACGCGGCGTACGTGAGGCGCGCGACGTCGGCCGATTGCGTGACCTCGACCACGACCGCGCGGTTTCCGTCGGCGGCGATGCGGGCGGAGTTGATGGTCACGTCGGCGAAATTGGTCGAGTCCACACCGGAGGTGGCGTAGTCGAGTTCGCCGTTGAGCAGCTTCTTGCCCTGGAACTCGGTCGATGCGGCAATGCGGTTGATGGAGTCGAGGATCGCGTCGATCTGAAGCTGATTGGCCTGGCGCTCGTCCTCGCTGATACCGGCCTCGTTGGCGCTGCGGTCGACCAGGTCTTCCAGCTCGGTCAGGAGCTTGTTGATCTCGTCGAGCGCGCCCTCGGAGGTGCCAATCACGTTGTTGGCGCGGGAGATGTTGACCAGCGCCGAGCCGATTGCGATTTTCTCGCTGCGCAGCGCTTCCGAGGCGATCAGTCCGGCGGGGTCGTCCTTGCCGGAGTTGATGCGCAGGCCCGTGCTGAGCCGCGCCAGCGACTGGTTCAGCATCTGGTTCTGGTGGTTCAGAACCCGCGTCGCGATCATCGATTCGATGTTGGTGTTGATGCGGCTCATCGCCTACTGCCTCCAAGGGCCAGCGTTTGGGACGGCCCACGTGCGGCCGACTTCGTTCTGTCGCAGACTGCCGGCGACCGCGTTCAGCCGCCGACGTGTCGCACTTGACGCTGCTGCATCGTCGCGCGCTCGAACGGGCTTTAGTACCGCGCGCTCCCGGGAAGGATAAAAGCACACCCCGCCGGAGCCGCCGCGCTTTGTTAGCGGCGGACCGACGGGGTGCGGCCCATAATCCCGGATGCGAGGCGGGCCTGGCGCGGGGGGACTAGCCGAGCAGCCGCAAGATCGACTGCGGCGTCTGCTGGGCCAGGGCCAGGACGGACGTTCCCGCGTTGACCATGATCTGGCTGCGTGTCAGCTCGGACGTCTCCTGGGCGAAGTCCGCGTCGCGGATGTTGGACTCGGCCGCCATGAGGTTCTCCATGGTGATGCCGAGCTGATTCACGTTCGTATCGAGCGTGTTCTTCTCGAACGCGCCCAACCGGCCGCGCAGCACGGCCACCTGGCGGATGGCTTCTTCGACGATCTGCTGCGCCTGGGGCGTCTCGCCGGCGATCAGCGAGTACGGTCCGCCGGACTCGACCTGCGAGAGGAAGCCGAGCGCGCTGTTGCCCAGCCGCGAGGCCGAGACGCTGCGGACCCCGATGTTGACCTGGAGGTTGCTGTTCACCTCCGGTCCGACCTGGAACAGGGCGCCGCCTTGCGTGATCGCGAACGAGGTCGTACCCGCCCCGAAAGTGGGATCGAGCTCGACCTGCATGTCGAGCGACGCCGTCTTGATCGTCAGGTTGTTCCCGTCGCCCAGGCTGAGCGCGCCGTTAATCAGCGCCACGGCGTCGCGACCCTCGTCGCGTGGCACGCCGTTGCCGCTCGTGTCGGTCGTCGCGAACGACCCGCTGCCCGGCAGCTCGCGTACCTGCACGAACTGGCGGCTGCCGAGTCCGGCGCTCTCGAGCGTGAAGCCCGAAGTGGCGGTGGCCGAGAGCGTGGCGACCACGCCGGTGGCGTCGCTGACCGCGTTGATTGCGGCCACCATCGCGGAGGCGGTGGTCCCGGAGACGAACTGGAGCGTCGTCACGCCGGCGTTGCCCTGAATCTCGATCGAGACCGTGCTGGTGACGGAGCCGTAGGGGTACAGCAGGATCGCCGGCTGGGCCGACGTCGTGACGTCGATCGTGACCGGCACGTACGGCCGGGTTCCGAACTGCACGCCGTGGATATACAGCGCGTCGATCTGCGTATTGTCGACGCCGCTGGTGACGTAGTCGAGCGAGCCGTTGAGGAGCTGCCGGCCGGCGAAGGTGGTGCTGTTGGCGATGCGGGTGATGCTGGCGATCGCCGAATCGACCTGGAGCTGGTTGGCGCGAATCTCATCCTCGGAGAGGGCGCCGCTGTTGGCGGCCTCGACGATGAGGTCCTGGACGTCGGTGAGCAGGCGTGCGATCTCGTCGAGCGCGCCTTCGGTGGTGGCGATGATCGTGCTGGCGCGCTGCGTGTTGGCGATCGCCTGGCCGGTGGCGCTGATCTCGGCCCGCAGCCGCTCGGACTGGATCAGGCCGGACGGGTCGTCCGCCCCGCGCGTAATGCGCAGTCCGCTCGAAAGCCGTTGAATGGTCGTGTTCAGGTTCCGATACGCCCCGGCCAAGTGGCGCTGGGCGACGATCGCGCTGACGTTCGTGTTAATACGAGCCATTGGCCATCCTCCCTGATCGGGTCGTGGCTGTGAGAAGGTTTCGAATGTCCTGGAAACGAGGGGGGAATACGACGACGCCGGTCAGCGGCGTTTCGGGTGTGGGCGGGGTTGTCCGGCCACGGCGGCGACGTCGTCCGTCGTCACGCCGGCCGCCTTCTGATTCTCCCGTTGAATGGCGTCGTAGACTTCCTTGCGATGAACCGAGATCTCCGCCGGCGCGACGATGCCGAGGCGCACCTTGTCGCCCCGTATATCGACGATCGTGATCTGGACGTTGTCCCCGATCATGATCGATTCGTCGCGCTGCCTGGAAAGCACCAACATCCGCGGCTCCTTCCTGGGATTTGCCGATGCGTGCGAGTGTGCAGAACTCCTGCGGATCGAAAGGCACGACGCACGGGCGGCGCTCGCGCCCGCCGTGGGGCGCCGCCGCAGAACTCGCTCGGAGCCAACCGCCTGTCTGCTGCCGCCGAGTGCCAGTCATTATAAGGCGCCTTTCATCCGCAACTCCAGAGGGATTGGACGGTTATGCCGTGCGGGCCGCCGCCGGCGCCGGGGCCAGTGCCAGCCGATGCCGGGTGCTGTAGCGCCGCTCGGAGAGCACGAACTGCCTGCCGAGCAGGGAGGTCGCCCCGATCACGAGCGGCCCCAGCAGGTTGGCCGTCAGCTCGCCGTCCACCTTGTTCACGATCACCAGCACCTGGCAGTCCGCCAGGTCGCGCATTTCCAGGGCGCGTACGTCGTCGGCCCGCACCGGCACGCGGTACTCGGGGACGAACGCCAGGGGGTCGCAGACCACGAACGCCAGCGCCGGGTCGTCGACCGACTGAAGCCAGAAGAACACCGGGTCCGGCGAGGTCTGGATCAGCGCGAAGTTCCGGTGCCCCGGAAACCCCAGCACGCCCTCGCGGAAGCGGATGATCCGGTCTTCGTCGATCTCCACGCGTCCGAACCGACTCGATTCGATGAGCATCTCCGTTGCTCCCTTGGGCTCGAGTTCCCTCTCGATCAGCGGGCACACGCCCCGGCCGATCACAGCCGGCGTCACCCAAGTGCGTCCACACCGCCGGGCCCTCCGGGCCCCGCCTGCCTCCAACAGGCGTATCGCTCGCCGCGCGGAGCCAAGCCCGGGCTCCGCGCCGCTCGTCCGCCTCTTTCGCCTCCTCCGAGCCTTCGTGCTCGACGCCCGCCTACCGGACGTAATCGAGCAGTGACAGGTCCATGATCCGCGCCGACGCCGCCAGGTTCGCCTGGAGCGCCGTCTGCACCTGCTGGAAGCGGACCGCCGCGTCGGCAATGTCCACGTCCTGCACGTCACTCAGCAGCACCTGCGTCCCGCTGGCCTCGGTTTCGATCCGCACGGCGCGGTCGAGCATCGATCCGGCCTGCGCGGCGAGCTGTCCCTGGACGCGGAGCATGTGGTCCAGGGCACGCTCGATGCGCTCGGCCGCAAAGCCGATGGAGCGCGTGTCGTCGCGCTCCAGCGCGGAGCGCAGCTCCAGCAACGCGGTGAACGGGCTGTCCACGCGAACGGGGTTCACGTCCAGCCCGTTCAGACTCCCCCCGGCGGCCGAGACGCTCAGCCCGAGCGAGTCGATCGCCGGCGAGAGGTTCAGCTTCTCGATGCGCAGCGTCCCCGCGCCGCTGGTGTTGTCGGTGATGACGATCCCGTTGCCGACCGTGGCGAGCGACGCCGTCACGGCGCCGCCGCCCCGCGCGTTGATCAGGTCCAGCAGGTCCTGGAGCGTGGCCGACGCCAGGTCGAGGTCATCCACGTCGATGTCGATCTGCGTGCCGTCGGCGGTGGTGATGCGGAAGTCGTCACCGTCCACCGAATCGACGCCGCGGCCGTCGTTGAGCGCGCTGAGCCGCGTGGACGAGTCCATGGAACGGATGCCCAGCGCCGCCGCGTCTCCGCCGCCATTCTCCTCGATCCGCAGGTCGGTGCCGGAAACGCGGCTGAGGACCTCGATCGTGTCGTTGGTCTCGTTGATCCGCGCCACGACGCCCACGTCCGCCTGGTTGATGCGGTTGAGCACGTCTTCGATCGTCGTGGCCCCGGCGAAGCTGATCGTCGCATTCGATCCGCCGTTGCGGATGACGATGCCATCCTCCAGCGTCAGTCCGGCGCCGCCGAGCACGTCCGCGAGGGCGCTGCGCGGCGTCAGCTTCGGATTGAGATCGTCGCCGAGCACGGCCGGCACGGGGGCGTCGCTGAAGATGCCCAGATCAACGGCGGTCTTGCCCCCGCCCGCGTCGGTGATGGTGATCGCCGGCGGCGGCAGCACGGGCGAGGCGACGCGTATCACGCCGTTCACCAGCGCCGCGGTGAGCGTGCCGGGCATCTCGGCATTGAGCTTGTCGATCACGTCGCCGATCGTGTCGCATCCACTCAGGTCGATCTCGCGCTGCTCGACGCCGTCGGAGACCGCGATTCGGCCGGCGTCGACGCCGTCGCCGGTGGCGCCGCGCAGGTCGGCGAGCCGCGTCGAGAGCGTGACGATCGGGTTGAGATCGACCACGCCCTTCACGGCGCTGGAGAAGGCGTTGAAGAACTCCGCGCCGGAGATGGTGAACGTGTCGTGCGAAAGGTCGGTGTCGAGGATGGTCTCCAGCCGCCCGTCGTTCCCGCGGTAGAGCACACCGTCGGCGTCGATGGAGAATGGCAGGTCGCCGCCGTAGTCGCCGCTGAACAGGTACGTGCCGAGGTGCGTGCGATTGCCGATCGCGACGAGCTGCTCGAGCAGCGAATCGACGATTGCGGACAGCGAGCGGCGCTCATCGGGCGTGGCCGTGTCGCCGGTCATCTGAAGCGCGAGCGACTTGGCCTGCTGGACCAGGTCCACGGCGTCCTGCATGGCCTGCTCGCCGGTGGCCAGAGCGGCATTCACGTCGCGCAGGTTGTTCTGCACGTGGGCGAGCACCTCGAGCCGGCGGTCGATTCGCAGCGCCGCGGCGCCGGCGAGGATGTCCTCGCTGGGGCGTTCGAACTTCAGCCCGCTCCCGAGCTGGTTCTGGACGCGCAGCAGCTCGCGCTGGCTGCCGCGCAGGGTCGCCAGCAGGTTGAACGACCGCAGGTTGCTGCTGACGCGTGCGGTATGGATGGGCGCGAGGGTCATCGTCCGAAGCGTTCCTTCACGAGTGCCTCACGAGAGCAGGCTGAGCAGCTCCGCATTCAACTGGTCCAGCACGCCGATGTACCGGGCGGCGCCTTCGTACGCCGACTGGTACTCCATCAACTTCACCGTCTCCTCGTCCAGGTTCACGCCGCTGACCGACTCGCGCTGCGCGTACACGCCGCTGTACACGGCGTCGGCGGCTTCAAAGTCCGTCATCGCCTGCGCCGTCGAGACCGCCAGCGAACCGACGATGTCGTCGAAGTAGCCGGCGATGCTGCGGCCGCTGAGCAGGTCGCTGACGCGCGCGTCGTCGGCCAGGGTCGCAATCCGCCCGGCATTGCCGCCGTCGTTCACCAACCCGCTCGTGGATGCGGCCAGCAGGCGTGGATCGCTCGCGATCGTCTCGCTCAATCGGATGTCCGCCGCGTTCGTGCCGCTGAAGAACGACGCTACGCCCAACGCCGCCAGCAAGCCCGAGCTGTCCTCGGTGAACCACACTTCGCGGCCGTTGCCGGCGTTGATTTGCAGGCGATTGTCCGCCGTGACGGACGCCGTCAGCCCCGGCACGTTGCCCAGGTCCTCGGCCAGGTCGGCCAGGGAGGTGTCGTTTCCGCCGAGTCCGTCCAGGTCGATCTCGATTTGGCGCGTGATCACTTGCCCGGTCGCGGTGTCGCGCACGTGCACGATGAACGTCCCGTTGCGCGCCGGGAACGGCAGGCCGGCCTGGTCGGTGTTCAGCGCTGCGTCTGGGTCGAGCACGGCGTGCTCGCTCCGCAGCGACGAGTAGCCGACCAGGCCGACGCCGGTGGAGTGGATCCGGTTCACCTCGTAGATCAGCCCGCGCGCGAACTGGTCCAGCCGGTCGAGCTGCCCGCGCAAATGCACGTCGCGCGCGGTGACCACGCCGTGCAGCGCGCCCCCGGAGAGCGTCACGCCGCTGCCGTCGTCGGCGAATCGCACGCGCGCGATTTCCATTCCATCCTCGAGCACGCGTTCGGTGGTCAGCGTCCGTGCGCGGTTGAACTCGACCAGCGGCGTGCTGCCGACGTAGACGTTCACGGCGCCGCTGTCCTGCTCGCGCACGCGTACGTCGACGATCTCGCTCAATTCGCGCAGCAGCCCGTCGCGCCGGTCGCGGAGCGGGCTGGCGATGCTCGTGCCGTCGGCCTCTTGGCGCACGATGAGCTCGTTGAGCGAGGCGATCTCGCGCGCAATGCCGCTGGCGTGCTCGCTGAGCGTCTCGGCCTGCGTGTTCAGGTCCTGGACCTGCTGGAGGATCCCGGCGCGCTGACGCTGGACGGACTGCGCCAGCCCGCGGGCCGTGCTGAGCACCTGGTCGCGCGAGGCGCCGTCCGACGGTGAGGTTTCCAGCGTGGCAAACTGCGAGAAAAACGTCGCCAGCAGGCTGGAAATATCCTGGTCCGTCAGTTCGTTGTAGCGGCTCTCGAGCTGGGAGAGCGCCTGATAGACGGTGTCGGCGCTGCTTCGCGCGCCGCCCGCGTTCCGGAGCTGCGCATCGAGCGAGCCGTCTACGTGCCGCCGCAGTCGGTCGAGCTGAACGCCGGCGCCGGGGGTCACGCCGCCCAGCAGCGGGCCGCCTACCAGAGCCGCCAAACGTCCGCTCTGCCGCGCGTAGTCCGGGTTCGCCAGGTTGGCGATGTTCTGGCCGGCGATCGAAATTGCGCTCTGATACGCGGCGAGCGCGCTGCGGCCGATCTGGAATGACGCTCCAAGCAGTGCCACGGTCTACCCTACTGCGTCCACGAGGAGCTGCCGCGTCCGCCGCAGCTCGCGTCCGGCCGGCCCGTACCCGGCCGGCTCCTGTTGGGCCATGGCCACGTCTGCGACCACGGCGCCGATGTGCGTATGCAGGTCTCGTGCCACGCGAAAGACGATGCGGTTTTTTCGCTGCAACATTTCCGCCACGCGCCGTAACCCTTCGCAGTGCGAGCGGATGCGCGAAGCGTCCGGCTCCGGGACCAGCCCGGCGACTTCCGTGAGCGTGCGTGGCCGAGCCCCCGCCACCGGCAGTTGCTGCGCCAGGCGTGCAACGCATGCGCGCCGCCGCCGGTCGGTCTCGTAGTGCTCGCGGACCAGTCGCCCCTCCTCCGCGGCCAACGCGTGCAAAGCCTGTGCGTCGGCGACGCGCATCGCGGCCAGCTTGCGGTCCGCCATCTCGATGAGCGTGTTGAGTTGCTCGCGCAGGTCGCCGAGCGTGCCCAGTAGTTCGCCGCGCAGCGCCGCCTCGTCGCCCATCGAGGAAACAGCCCGTTGCGCCTGTGCGATCGTCGGCATGGCTCAGACGCCCTCCACGAGCGGCTTGGTCCCGACGGCGGTACCGGCAGGCGACACATGCGGGCGGCGCGGCGCGCTCGGCGCATCGGACTCCGCGCGGAGCAGCTTGCGCTCGATGGCCGCGCGCAGGCCGCTCCGGTCCGCCGCCGCCACTGCGTCCGCCAGCCGCTGGTCGAGCTGCTCACCGAAGACTTCCTCGCCGCGGCCGCCGCTGCCTATGCGCACCGCGGATGCGGACTTGCGCATCTCCGCCAGAAGCGGGGCGAAGAACAGGTCGGCCAGGAGCTTCCCGGCGGCGTCCTTCGCCAGCCGCGGATCGTGCGCGTCGATCCGGCGTCCGAGTCCCTGGAGCGCGGCGAGGGCGCGGCCGCTGCCGGCCGGATTGGCCAGTGACTTCGTTCCAAGGGTGGGCGAAGTCGTTCCAACCGTTGCACAGACGCAACTCATGCTCCGCTCCTCATTCCGCGTAGATCAACTGGGCGTTCAGCGTGCCCGTGCGGTGCAGGTGCTCGACCGCGGCGACGAGCTGGTCCGCGGACAGTTGCAGCTTGCCCAGCGTCGTGAGCAGGTCCTGGAAGGGGACGCCGCCGACCTGTTGCGTGTCGAGGCCCACGGCGCCGGCGACGCCCCCGGCCGCGCCGCCGCTTCCGCCGCCGACGCTGACGGTTCCCAAGCCGGGAATTTGCAGGACGGTGGGCGAGATGGTCACGCTGCCGGTGAACGAGACGCTCTTGTTGGTGCGGTTGATGACCACGCGCGCTTCCTGCTCCGGCGTGGCGAAGAGTCGCGTCTGGAGCACGCGGCTGATGAACCCGGCGGGGCTTTGCAACTCGTAGCTCGGGATGCGCACGCGGACGTTCTTGGGCCCGACCGCCTCGGCGAAGGTCGCCTGTGCCTTGACGCGCTTGCCGGATGCACTTTCGTCCTGCACCACCTGGACCGGGCTGCTCAATTCGTGGTTGATCGCGCGCGCCACGACCTGGGACCACGGGTAGCCGGCCTTTGCGTCGTCGATCACGAGCCAGATCGAGTCGTCGTCGAGAAAGTTGTAGAAGAAGTCGCGCTCCAGTGTGCACCCGCCGCGGATGACCCCGCGCTTGGGATTGGACGCGTCGATTTGCTCCACCCTGCCGCCGGCGAGCGCGAGCACGTCGGCGATGGAAAGCGTGGACTCCTGGAGCGGCGTGGTGAGCAGTTGGCCGCCGACGATGCTCTTGGCCGGGCCGACGGCCGAGACGACCACGTCGAGCGCCTGGCCCTCGCGGGCGCCGAACTCGGGGATGGTCACGTCCACGGCGACGATGGCGACGCTGTTGTTCGCCTTGAGTTCCTGGAGATCGAGAATCGGCTGGTGATACGCGCCGTGCAGGGACATGAGCGCGCGCAGCGTCGCGGGCGACTTAGCGCCGTCGCCGCTGTTGTTCAGGCCGACTACCAGGCCGAAGCCGAAGATGCGGTTGCCTCGCTGTCCCTGGAGCTTGGCGACGTCCTGCACGCGAAGGTCGGCGCTCGCGGAGACGAGCGTTGCGAGGGCGGCGGCAAGGGCCGCGAGCATCGTCCGTGATTGCCTGGTCTGCGTCATGACCGTTGCCTCGCGCTTCACACGGGGGACCGGTCTTTGACCGGTCTTCGTCGTCGGCTGCGGTGGGCCGACGCCACGGCATTCCATCACCGCTTCGCTTCCCTTCGCGGCTCCGGGCCTTCCTCAGAACGGCCGCGCGAAATCAATCAGCTTCATCAGCCATCCGCGGCGGGTCGCGTCGCGCACCGCGCCGGCGTCGGGCATGTCGATCTTCAGGTCGTAGACCTGCGTGCTGAGGATGCTGCGCTCCGGCGTCACGTCGTCGGCGTTGCACTCGCCGGTGAGCGTGGCGACGTGCACCTCCTCGCCGATGCGCAGCTCCTTCCTGCCCTGGATGATCAGGTTGCCGTTGGGCTTGACGTCGATGACCTTCACGGCCAGGCGCGTGACGAGCGTGTCCTTGCGCTCGTGCTTGCCCTTGCCGTCGTACTGGTTGTCGTACTGGAAGCCGATCTTGGGCGTCCCCTCCGGGAAATTTTGCGGGACCAGCTTGTCTTCGGAGTTGATTCGCAGCCAGTCCTTCAGCTCGGACTGGAT
>JABRWC010000144.1:0-17926 GCA_039961675.1 Phycisphaerae bacterium | reverse complement strand
CTCGAGATTACGAGCGGAGCGTTTCCCTATCCTGATCGGCTGCAAGTCGAAGCGCGCGTCATCGACGAGCGCGACGGCGCCGTCGCGGATCACGAGCGCTCGCGGATCGGCTACTGTCCGCCGGTTGTGTACGAGCCGGTCGTTGTCGAGCGACCCGTCGTGGTGGACCCCGTGATCGTCGAGCGGCCCGTCGTCTACGCCCCAGTCTACCCGGCGCCGGTTGTCGTTGCCCGGCCTTGCCCGCCGCCGGTGGTGTACGGCGGCGGCGTGCGCGTGGGCGTGCACATCGGCAGTTTCGGACACACGCGCGTCGTACACCACGCGCCGCCGTCGCACGTCGTTCACCGCCGCGCGGTCGCGCCGCGGCCTGCGCACCACGCGGTGCGGGTGCGGCACCGGCCGTAACTGTCCGTTGCATAAGTGCCGGAGCGCACACCGAATGGCGTCCAAGACCGGCCTGGAGGCCGGTCCCCCGATGGGTGGACAGTTTCTTCAACGGACGGGTAAGGCCGCATTCGACAGGGTGTGGGGAGCGCGGGTGTCCCGCCCGCAAACTCGATCAGAACCGCGAGCGCCAGCGAACGAGCACCTGCGAGCGACGCTCCCCCCGAGCCCCGGGCGTCAGCAGGGGGCCGGGTCGCCCGCGCCGGTACTCGCCGGCGCGGCGTGCGATGCGGGATTCACGGCAGTGCTTGTGCGCTATCGGCTCGATCACGGTCGCGGCTCGGCCGGGGACGCTGTTCGCACTGGCGCCGCAGCCACGTACATCAGCGCCACGTACGTCACGAACGACACACCGAAGCCGATGAACCACGCGTAGTCGTACAGTCGCAGCCACACGGGGTCCACATCCGCGAGACCGACCGTCCCGAGGAACCCCGGCGCACACGGCGCGATCCCGGCCAGCAGCGCGATCAGCCCGAGACCGTTGAACCCGCCCGTGTACCAATACGGGCCGCCGCGCGAGTACAGCCCCGGCAGATCGAGCTTCGTCCGGCGCACGAGGTAGTAGTCCGCGATCAACACGCCGCCGACGGCGCCCAGCAGCGACGAATACGCGATCAGCCACTTGAAGATGTACCCGGACGGGTCCGCCAGCAGCTTCCACGGCATCATGGCCACGCCGATGACGGCGGTGATCAGCCCGCCGGTGCGGAAGCTGATCCGCCGCGGCCAGACGTGTGCGAAGTCGTTCGCCGGGCTGACGACGTTGGCGGCGATGTTGGTGGCGAGCGTCGCCAGGCACAGCGCGAGCATGGCAACGACCAGCACGGCGTGGTTCTGGAATTTTGCGAGCAGCACCACCGGGTCCCAGATCGGCGCGCCGTAGATCACGATCGTCGCGGACGTGACGGCCACGCCGATGAAGGAGTACAGCCCCATGGTGGTCGGCAGGCCGAGCGCCTGGCCGAGGACCTGGTCACGTTGTGAGAAGGCGTAGCGTGTGAAGTCGGGGATGTTCAGCGAGAGCGTGGCCCAGAAGCCGACGTTGGCGGTGAGCGCCGGAAAAAAGAACAGCCAGAACTGGCCGGCCTTCGGGCCGCCGGGGACGAACTGCGACGGCTGCGAGAGAATCGGGCCGAACCCGCCCGCCTGCCGGTAGGCCCAGGCCAAGAGCAACAGCCCGAGCGCGATGAGCAGGGGCGCCTTGATGTTGAGCAGCAGCCGGATGGTGTCGATGCCGCGGAAGATCACCACGACGTTGATGGCCCAGAAGACGAGGAAGCACGCGAGCTGCGCGGCGTTGATGTCGAGGATCGGCAGCCGGGGCAGCGTCGCCCAGGACGGCAGCCATACGGTCATGATCGTGTAGATCGCCCAGCCGCCGATCCACGCCTGGATGCCGAACCAGCCGCACGCGACCAGCGCCCGCAGCAGCGCGGGCACGTTCGCCCCGCGCAGGCCGAACGACGCGCGGCAGTACACCGGGAAAGGAATGCCGTAGCGCGTGCCGGCGTGGGCGTTGAGCACCATCGGGATCAGCACGATCGTGTTCCCGAGGAAGATCGTCAGCACCGCCTGCCACCAGTTCATGCCCTCGCTGATGAGCGAGGAGGCGAGCTGGTAGGTGGGGATGCAGGCGGACATCGAGACCCACAGCGCGGCGATGTCCAGCAGCCCCCACTTGCGCTGCGCGAGCGTCGTGGGGGCCATGTCGGCGCTGTGGAAGACGGAGGCCGACAGGTCGACGGCGAGTTCGTGTATGCCGCGCGTGATGCGGACGGAGCGATGGGCGGGCGCGCCGGTTGCCGATGCGCTCATGCAGGTCCTCACGAAGTGTCGCGTTTCGAATCCGGCACGGAAATGCCGGGCCGCGGCCTACGACCGCCCCGGCCGCCAGAGCGGGTCGTGCTGGTCCTGCGCTCGGGGCTCCGGCCAGCGCGTCATCGTCATCCGCTGTTGGGTGTAGAACAGCATTCCCTCGCGGCCCTGGATGTGCAGGTCGCCGAAAAAGGACGCGTTCCAGCCCGTGAACGGGAACCACGCCATCGGCGCCGGGACGCCCACGTTTACGCCGATCATCCCGGCGTTGAAGCGGCGTTTGAACTCCCGCGCCGCACGGCCGCTGCGGGTGTAGATCGCGGCGCCGTTTCCGTACTCGCAGGCGTCGCCCAGCGCGAGCGCCTCTTCCAAGGAGGCGACGCGCGTCACCGAGAGCACCGGGCCGAACACCTCCTCGCGCGCGATGCGCATCTCCGGCCGCACGCGATCCACCACCGTCGGCCCGACAAAGAAGCCGCCGGGGGCGTCCGCCACGCGCGTCGCGCGTCCATCCGCCGCCAACACCGCACCCTCGCGCTCCGCCGCGTCGATGTGCCCACGGACGCGCTCCGCGTGCGCGCGAGTGATCAGCGGGCCCATGTCCACCTCGGCGCCGGTGTCGGTCCGCCCCACGCGCATCGTCCGCGCGCTGGCCGCGAGCCGCTCGACCAGCTCATCCGCCACGTCGCCAACCGGGACGGCCAGGCTGGCCGCCATGCAGCGCTCGCCGGCGCAGCCGAACGCCGCCGCCTGGAGCGCCGGAACGGTCATGTCGAGATCGGCGTCGGGCATGATGACGATGTGGTTCTTCGCGCCTCCGTTCGCCTGCACGCGCTTTCCGTTGGCCGTGCCCGCGGTGTAGATGTGCCGCGCGACGGGGGTCGAGCCGACGAACGAGATCGCCTTGACGAGCGGATGCGCCAGCAGGGCGTCGACGGCCGCCTTGTCGCCGTGGACGATCGAGAACACGCCTTCCGGGATGCCCGCCTCCAGCAGCAATTCGCCCAGGCGAATCGACGACAGCGGTACGCGCTCGGACGGCTTGAGCACGAAGCAGTTCCCGCACACCAGCGCACCCGGGAACATCCACAGCGGCACCATCGCCGGGAAATTGAACGGCGTGATTCCGGCGACCACGCCGAGCGGATGCCGCACGGTCTCGCAATCGACGCCCGGGGCGAGGTTCTCGACCACTTCGCCCGCCAGCAGCGCCGGCAGACCGCAGGCGAACTCGACCATCTCGACGCCGCGCTGCACGGATGCGCGGGCCTCGGCGAGCGTCTTGCCGTGCTCGCGGGTGACGATCCGCGCCAAGTCCTCGGCGTCGCGCGTCAGCAGCTCGCGGAAACGGAAGAGGATGCGGGCGCGGTCCGGCGCCGGGGTCTCGCGCCAGGCGGGGAAGGCCCGCGCGGCGGCCTGCACGGCGGCGTCGATCTCTTCCGGTCCGCACAGCGGCGTGCGGGCGATCGTCGCGCCGGTGGAGGGGTTCCACACCTCCGCGAAGCGCGCGGTGCGCGGCGTGACCCATCGGCCCGCGACCAGGTTGCGGCAGACATCGGCGTCGGGCATGGCAAGTCTCCGGTCGGCCCGGTATCAGGATACCGCGCCGGGTGTTGTCTCAGCACGGGGGATCGTGGAACATAGAGTCGATCTCGGGTGCAAAGTCATTGCCGGCGGGCCGCGCGCTCCGGGCCGCTTAACGGCAGGAGCTTGCGGCCAGTCTTCATCGGCTTCGGGCCCGGCCATGGGAGGTTCTCATGTCCCGCATCGTCCGCGGTGCGCTGATCCAGGCGACGCTCTGCGAGCCGGCCACTTCTCCGATCGAGAGGATCAAGCAGGCCATGATTGACAAGCACGTGGCGCTCATCGCCAGTGCGGCCAAAGGCGGGGCGCAGGTGGTCTGCCTTCAGGAGCTGTTCTACGGCCCGTATTTCTGCGCCGAGCAGGACAAGCGCTGGTACACGCTGACCGAGAAGGTGCCGGACGGTCCGACCACCCGGCTGATGTGCGAGATCGCCCGCAAGCACCAGATCGTGCTCATCGTGCCGCTGTACGAGGAGGACATGCCCGGCTTGTACTACAACGCCGCCGCGGTCATCGACGCCGACGGCCGCTACCTGGGCAAGTACCGCAAGACGCACCTGCCGCACGTGGCGCCGGGTTTCTGGGAGAAGTTCTATTTCCGCCCCGGCAACCTGGGCTACCCGGTGTTCGACACGCGCGTCGGCAAGATCGGCGTCTACATCTGCTACGACCGCCATTTCCCGGAGGGCGCGCGCTGCCTGGGGCTGGGCGGAGCGGAGATCATCTTCAACCCCTCGGCCACGGTCGCGGGTCTGTCGGAATATCTCTGGAAGCTCGAGCAACCGGCGCACGCGGTCGCCAACCAGTACTTCGTCGGCGCGATCAACCGCCCGGGCCGCGAAGCACCCTGGAACATCGGCGAGTTCTACGGCACCTCGTATTTCTGCGATCCGCGCGGCAAGATCCTGGCGGAAGGCAAGCGCGACGCCGACGACATCGTCGTGGCCGACCTCAACCTCGACGTGATCCGCGAGGTGCGCGACACGTGGCAGTTCTATCGCGACCGCCGGCCGGACGCCTACGGGGCGGTCACGGCCGATTGACACCGCCGGGCGCTCACGCCGCCGGAATGTCGCGCCGGCAGAAGCGCCACAGCCCGATCGTCCACAGCGCCGCCCCGCTGCTGAGCAGCACGGTTACGTCGCGCCAGGGGATGGCGTTATCCCGAACGATGTCCACCGGCCGGTAGTAGTAGAGTACGCCGAGGACGCAGAGCGGCTGGAGCAGCGGCACGAATGCGGCCAGGAAGTTCAGCAGGAACGACAGCAGCAGCGCGGCCAGCACCACCGCAATCGCATAGCCCCGCCGCACCAGGAAACTCGAAGCGCACATCGTCGCGCAGCCGATTGCCGCCGAAAGCGCCACCAGCGAGATCAGCGGTCGCAGGTAACGCCCGGCGTCGACCGGCTCGGGCGAATCGAACGCCCGGCCGCCGATCCAGATTCCGGCCCAGGTCGCCAGCGCCAGCACCGCAACGGCCCCGATCCACACGACAGTCGTGCTGGTGTACACGGCGGCGCGCGACACGGGCAGCGTGAGCAGCAGGTCGGCCGTGCCGCGGTCGATTTCCCCGACGGTGTCGCGGCTGCACACCACCAGCAGGAACGTCCACAGCACGGCGAGCAGGAACGGATGAATCAGGCCGATCGCGACCATCGAGGCGAACGAGACGTCGCGGCCGGGGTCGATGCCCACCAGCGCCCGCAGGACCTTCGAGACGAACGGCATCTGCTTCCAGAACGCGATGAGCTGTCCGGAAAGCTCGCCGATCACGAACACGAACAGCACCTCGAACCCGAGCACAACCAGCGTCAGCGCGAGCAGCAGCGCGCGTGTGTCGCGAAACGCGCGGCGCAGCACGGCCCGGTTCACGGCGCGTCTCCGCGGCGGTCGTAGTACGCCAGGAAGAGATCCTCCAGGTCCGGCGGAGCGATGACCACATCGCGGACGGCCTCGCGCGCCAGCCAGTCCAGCAGCGGCCGCACGGGACCGGACCAGCTTCCGCACAGCGCCGCGCCGCTGCGCCGCGACACGACCAGCGCCGGGGGCGCCGGCGAGCGCGTCGCGCCGTCGCCGTCCAGCGTGATCTCCACGCGGCGGACGGCCCGCGCCCGCAGCACTTCGACCCGCTCCTGCTCGATGAGCCGCCCGTCGCGCACGATCGCGACGTGGTCGCAGAGTTCCTCGACCTCGCTCAGCGTGTGGCTGGAGAAGAGCACCGTGCGGCCCTCGTTCACCGCCCGGCGGAGCTCGTCATTGAGCGTCTCGCGCACCAGCGGGTCGAGCGCCGTGGTCGGCTCGTCCAGGATCACCAGCCGCGGCCGGTGCATAAGGGCCTGGATCAGCCCGAGCTTCTGCTTCATGCCGCGCGAGTAGCTCCGTACCCGCCGGTCGAGGTCGAGGTCGAACGCGCGCTGGAGCCGCGTCATCTCCTGCCTGGCGCGTCCGCCGCGGGCGCGGTTGAAGAATTCCAGCAGCTCGCGTCCGGTGCGGTCGTCGCGGAAGCGCACATCTCCCGGCAGGTATCCGACCTCGGCCCGTACGCGCGGCCCGCGCGCCCAGGCGTCCTGGCCCAGCACGTCTGCGCGGCCGGACGTCGCCCGCAGCAGGCCGAGGAGGATGCGGATCGTGGTCGTCTTGCCTGCGCCGTTGGGGCCGAGGAACCCCAGCAGGCTGCCGGCGGGCACGCTGAGATTCACGCTCCGCAGCACGTCGCGCGAACCGTAGCGTTTGCACAAGTCGTGCGTGGCGATCGCGTCCATGGATCGGAACCCCGCCGCGCCCGGCACCGCTACGAGCCGGCCGCCGGCGCGCCGGGCGGTGGAGCGCTCGTCGGCTTCCGCCGCGCCCGCATTTGAAACAGGATCAGCAGTCCGACGATCAGCGCCATTCCGATCAGCGCGGCGAAGCGCTCCGGGACCGACTCGCGCGTGGGGACCTCGACGTCGGGGACCGCGACTTGCGTTCCGTCGGCGAACTTCACCAGCACCGTGCCCGTGCGCCGCTGCGCTCCCTCGCGCGCGACGCGCAGCGAGAACTCCGCGCTGCGGCCCGGCGCCAGGCCCGACGCGCTGGGCTTCGGCCAGGCCCGGCACACGCCCGGTTCGCGGGCCTGTCCGGCGATCATCAGGTTCGTGCACTCCTGTTGCCAGCCCGCCGGCGTGACGAACGTGTCGGCGCGATAGTGCGGAATCTCGATGAACACGATCGGCGACGAGTGACGGTTCGTGATCGTCCAGGAGTAATTCTGGCCGCTGCCGTCGGCGCCTCCGGTGATCGTCACCAGCGGCTGCGGCTCGGCCCGGCCGGCGGCTGCGGCGGCGAGCGCCACGGCCCAGGCCGAAAGGAGCCGAACGGGATGATGGCGCATTCGCGTGACTCCGCGAGCCGGCGACCCGCGGCGGCGCAGGCTTTTCCCGGCTGAGCGGGTGCATTGTCGCCCGGCGGCGGCGGAAAGGGAATGGCTGCGTCCACGCCGACGCGGGCACTCCAGGCGCCGCGCGGCTCCGTTCCGAACCCGGCGCGGCAGTGCGGGACGCATTGCGGGTGGGACGGCGCCGCTCGCCATGTCTAGGCGCACGCCCCAATTGAGCCGCGATCCGCCTCGCCGTAGACTTCGGGTTCGCGGGCCGGTTCGAACCGCCGCGATCACCCGGTGCCCCCTGGAGCTTCGCATGTCACACGCACGCAGTCTTCCGTTCTATTGCGCCGTTCTGTTGGCGTTTGCGCCGCGCGTCAGCGCACAGCCCCTTCCCACGGACCCGGCGCTGGTCACCGGGGAGCTGGAGAACGGGCTGCGCTACATCGTCCGCAAGCACGACAATCCGCCCGGCCGGGCCGTCGTCTGGGTTCACTTCCACACCGGCTCGCTCAACGAGACCGACCGCCAACGCGGCCTGGCGCACTACCTCGAGCACATGGCGTTCAACGGCTCGGAAAACTTCAAGCCCGGCGAGGTCGTTCCGTTCTTCCAGTCGCTGGGCATGACCTTCGGCCGCGATCAGAATGCTTTCACCAGCTTCGATCAGACGACGTACCAACTGTCGCTTCCGGACGCCAAGCCCGAGACGCTGGGCAAGGGCCTGCTGTTCTTCGCCGACGTGCTGCACCGCCTGTCGCTGCTGCCGGCGGAGATCGACGCCGAGCGCCAGATCATCCAGGAGGAGCGCCGTCGCGGGCTTTCCGGCCGGCAGCGCGTGGCGTTCTACGTCATCGAGCGCATCGCGCCCGGCTCGCTGTATGGTCAGCGGATCACGATCGGCACGGAGGAGACCATCGCCTCCGTCAACGAGGCGGATTTCCGCGACTATTACGGCAAGTGGTACGGCGCCTCGAACGCCACGCTGATGGTCGTCGCCGACGCCGATCCCGAGACAGTGGTCGCGGTCATCAACGAGCGCTTCGCCTCCGCGCCGAAGCAGCCGCGGCCCACGCCCCAGCCGGGCGGCGTCACGGCCTACAAGCAGAGTTTCGCGATCGTGGCCAGCGATCCGGAGATCCGCTCGGAAGACTTGCAGATCGTCCGCGCCGAGCCAGCCCGCCCGCCGACGACGACTTTGCCGCAGTATCGAGACGATCTCGTCGCGCGGCTGGGCGTCATGGCGATGAACCAGCGCTTGGCCGACAAGGTTTCGCGCGGCGGCACGAGCTATGAGAGCGCCCGCGTTTCGGTCGGCAACGACGCGAACGCGATCTACACCGCGGAGCTTTCCGCGCGCGCCGTGCCGGGGAAGTGGCGCACCGCGTTGGACGAAGCAGCCGGCGAGCTTCAGCGCGCCCGGATGTTCGGCTTCACCAGCCGCGAGTTTGATGACGCCGCCAAGGAAGTTCTCGCTGCCGCGGAGCGCGCGGTCGAGACCGAGAGCACGCAGCCGGCGCAGGCGCTCGTGTCGCGCCTGAACCGCGACGTCACGACCGGCGAGCCCAGCATGAGCGCCCAGCAGCGACTGGACCTGCTCAATCAGTTCCTGCCCACGATCACGCGCGAGGAGGTCGGCGCGCGGTTCACGAAGGAGTTCGACACCCAGGCGGTCGCGTTCGTCGCCACGCTGCCCGCAGACGCCGACGTGCCGACTGAAGCCGAGCTGCTCGAACTCGGGACGAAGGCGCTCGAGCGTAAGCAGACGCCGGAGGAGGAAACGGCGCTGGCCACCGAGCTGCTCCCCACGCTGCCGGCGCCCGGGCAGGTGGCCGAGGGCGCCGAGCATTCCGCCAGCGGCGTCTGGTCTGGCTGGCTGAGCAACAACGTCCGGCTGCACTACCGCTTCATGGACGAGCGCAAGAACGACGTCACGGTGCGCATTTCGTTGATCGGCGGCGAACTGCTGGAGACCGCCGCCAACCGCGGCATCACGCAGGCCGCGCAGCTCGCCTGGTCGCGCCCGGCGACGCGCAAGCTCTCCAGCACCGACGTGCGCTCGCTGATGACCGGCAAGAAGGTCAACGTCGGCGGCGGATTCGGCGGCCGCGGCGGCCGGCGCGGCGGGGGCGGTGGCGGAGGCGACGACGCGATCAACCTCACGATCTCCGGCAGCCCCGACGACCTGGAGAGCGGATTCCAGCTTGCCTATCTGCTGCTCACGGAGCCGCTGATCGAGCCGCCGGCGTTCACGCAGTTCCAGGACCGCACGCGCCAGGCGCTCGAGGAGGCGCAGAAGAACCCGATGATGACAGGCATGCGGCTGGCCGGCGCGGCGCCCTACCCAGACGACGAGCCGCGGGCGCAGCCGCTGACGATCGAGCAGGTCGACAAGCTCACGTGCGAGGCCGCGCAGGCCTGGCTGGACAAGCTGATCCAGTCGTCGCCGATCGAAGTCGTGATCGTCGGCGACCTGCCGAAGGAGCGCGCCCTGCAACTGGCGACGCAGTACCTAGGCGCGCTGCCGAAGCGTGAGCGCGTCAAGCCCGATTCGTACGCAGCGCTGCGCAAGCTGAAACGTCCGTCGGGTCCGCGCGTGTTCGAGAAGTCGGTCGAGTCCCAGACGCCGCAGGCGTTCGTGCTCAGCGGCTTCTACGGACCGGACGAGACGGCGGTCGCCGACGCGCGGGCGATGAGCATGGCGGCGCGGATACTGTCAACGCGGATGGTCAAGGAAGTGCGCGAAGAGGCGCAGCTCGTCTACAGCATCGGGGCCGGGTCGCGGCCGGGCGCCACGTATCCGGGATTCGGCGTGTTCTCCGCCGGCGCGCCGACGGAGCCGGCCAAGGTTGCGGCGCTACTCGCCAAGCTTGCGTCCATGTACGCCGCGTTCGCCAAGGACGGCCCGTCGCAGGAAGAGCTGGACGTTGCCAAGAAGCAGATGGCGAACACGTTCGACGAGCAGATGCGCGAGCCGGGCTTCTGGTCCGGACGCTTGAACCAGTTGACGTTCCGCGGCGCCAACCTGGATGACATCGTGAACGACCCCGCCGCGTACCAGGCGCTCACCTCGGCTCAGGTCCGAGACGTGTTTGCGAGATACTACGCTCCGGAGAACGCGATCACGGTCGCGGTGTCACCGGTCGGCGCCGCCGTAGACACAGCACCCGGCGGGAGCGGCGCGCCGGGAGGCGAGTGACCCGGACGCGGAAGCGCGCCGCGCCGTTCCCGGGGCCGCCGAAGAATCGGACGCCCGTCGCGCCGTGGTGTCCCGATGTCGGGTGGGCGCTGGCGCGCCAGGGGGATTTCTCGCATGCAGAAGTCAGCCTTTATGCATCGTATCGCCGTCACGTTTGCCGCCGCGTTGATCGGGGTCGCCGGCGCCGCGGCACAACCGGCCGCTTCGCACCCCGCCAGCGCGGAAGCGCAATGGTTGGGCTATTCGCCCGCCGCCGCGGCAAACCAGGTGAGAATCGAACAGCAGGCGCTCGAAGCAGCGCAGCCCAGAGCCATCCAGGAGTTCGCCCGCACGCTGGCGGCCAGGCCGCACGTCGCTGGTACGCCGGCACAGGCCGAGACGCGCGACTACGTGATCGAGCAGATGCGTTCGTGGGGGCTTCAGACCGAGGTCGCCGAGTACGAGGTCTACCTCCCGTTCGCGACCGAGGTGCTGCTCGAGCGCATATCTCCCTCGCCCCGCCGCTTCGAGACCCGCGAGCCGGCCTTCCCCCACGACCCATACGCCGCCCAGCCGCTGCCGATCCTGCCGCAGCACGGTTACACCGCGGCTGGCGACGCCAGCGGCGACCTGGTGTACGTCAACTACGGCACGATCGAAGATCTCGACCAGCTCGCCGAGCTGGGCATCAGCCTTGAAGGCAAGATCGCGCTGGCGCGCTACGGCCGCATTTTTCGCGGCGCGAAAGTTCTGAACGTGCAGTCGCGCGGCGCGGCCGCTTGCATCATCTACTCCGACCCGGCCGATGACGGCTACGCCCGCGGCGATGTAAGCCCCGACGGTCCGATGCGTCCGGCGGAGTCCGTCCAGCACGGGACCGTTGCGGTCCACCCGCACGGAGATCCGACCACGCCCGGCTACGCGTCGCTGCCCGGCGCGCCGCGCCGCGACCCGGCCGCCGCGCCGAATCTCCCGAAGATTCCCAGCCTACCGCTCAGCGCCGCCGGCGCGAGCGAACTGCTGAATGCCTTGGGCGGTCGCGAGGTGCCCGACGGCTGGCAGGGCGGGCTGCCGTTTCGATATCACGTCGGGCCGGGTTCTGTCGCCGTCCGTGTGAAGGTTGCGCACGACGGCGGCTATCGGAGAATCTGGAACACGATCGGGCGGCTGGCCGGGGCGCGGTTCCCCGAAGAGTGGATCGTGATCGGCGCCCATCGCGACGCCTGGTGCTGCGGCGCTGCCGACAACGTCTCGGGTACAGCGGCGGTTATGGAGACGGCGCGCATCTGCGCGCAGCTCGCGCGCGAGGGTTCCCCGCCGGCGCGAACGCTGGTCTTCGCCACGTGGGACGCGGAGGAATGGGGCGTCGTCGGATCGACGGAGTGGACCGAGCAGCACCGCGACGCGCTGCGCGAGCGCGTCGTGGCCTACATCAATCAGGACATGATCATCACCGGCGACAGCTTCGGCGCGTCGGCGACGCCCGTGCTCAAGCACCTCGTCGCCGACAGCACGCGCATCGTGCCGCACCCGACGGACGCCGCGCGGCCGATCTTCGCCGTCTGGTCCGGCCAGACCGGCCAGCCGACCGTTGGCACATCCGGCGGCGGCTCGGACCACGTGGGCTTCCAGATGAACATCGGATTGCCCTGTACCAGCCACGGATTCGGCGGGCGCCAGGGCATTTACCACTCAATCCTCGACACGCCCACGTGGATGGAGCGCTTCGGCGATCCGGGGTACGTGCGCCATGCGGCCGCCGCGCGCGTCTCCGCCGTGCTCTTGCTGCGGTTGGCGAACGCGGCGGGGCTGCCGTTCGATCTGCGCGAAACGGCCGCGGAAGCCAAGTCGGCGCTGGAGGGCGTTTGCCAGGACATCGGCAAGCTCGACGCTGCGATCTCGACGCGCGTGGTGGACGAAGCGGTCACGCGTTTGGAATTGGCCGCCGACGCGCTGCATGCGGCGATGCTTACGGCCGATTGGGATTCGCGGGACGCGGAATCGCTGCGACGTTTCAACGCGCTGCTGCGGCAGACCGGTCCGCAGCTCACGCGGACGGACGCGGAGCTTGCGGCGCTGCAAGCGCTCGCCGCGGACGAGTTGGAGCGCGAGCGAATGGGCTTCGAGCGAAACGTCCTAACCGGCACGGACGGCCGCACGAGCTACGGGCTGGAGTTGCTGCCGGGCGTGCGCGCCGCGCTCCGCGCGCGCGACCGCTCCGCGGCGGGGCGCGAGTTGTCGCTGCTGGCGGACAAGCTGTGCACGGTAGCCGAGACGCTGGAGCAGGCTCGTGCGCGGCTCTCGGAGTAGCGTGGGGCGGCGCGCGGGCGAAGCTCACTCGTCTTTGGGCGTCTGGCTGGCGACCTCGTCGAGGTACTTCTGGAATTCCACCATTTTGTACGACAGGAAGCAGAACGCGTGGTGCAGCGCGAGGTACTCGAGATCGGACTGGTCGCCTTCGGCCTCGTGGCGCAACTCGTTCAGCTTGGCGAGCAACGGTTCGGCTTTCATCGTCGAATCCTCGTGCGTCCCGGTGCTGGGCGGGCGATCTGCTGGTTTGCAGAATCATAAGCCAGGCATGACCGCGGCGCGTCAACGCACAAGGTCAATCCCGCGCTGCGAAGCGGTGCGATCGGTACGACGTAATCACGTGTTGCCCAAATTCTTGCGACGGTTTTCCGTCTAGGATTTGGCAATTGTGTGGTTTCGCGTGATAATAGTCGTAGGCGCGACGGAAACTCGCACGAGCGACTTCCCGCAGCGCGGATCGGGTTGCCGATGGTGGCCGTGCTGGGCACTGCGGCTGTTTGACCGGGCGACTGTAACTGCCTAGAATTAAAAGAGTAATGGTCCGTCCGGATAAATGAAACCCGCGCCGGAACGCACACCCGTGGCCGATCCAGCACAGGATAGCCAGATCTGCCGGCTGATCCTGGACAAACATCTTGCCACGCGAGACGAACTCCAGGAAGCCGTTGAGCGCCAGCGCAGTCTGCGAACCAACGGTTCGGCCCGACCCATCGGGGATATTATGGTCGAGCTGGGGTTCCTCACCCGGACGCAGCTCGAACGGCTGAGCAGCAACGACGACTCCGGCGGTCGGCCGGCGCAGCAGATTCCCGGGTACCAGCTTCATCGCAAGATCGGCGCCGGCGCGATGGCCGTGGTCTACAAGGCCAAGCAGCTCAGCCTGGACCGCACGGTCGCGATCAAGGTGCTGCCGGCGCGGCTCAGTCAGAACCGCGAGTTCGTGGAGCGCTTCTATCGCGAGGGCAAGGCGGCCGCGGCGCTGAACCACAACAACATCGTGCAGGCGATCGACGTGGCGGAGGCGAACGGCTTCCACTACTTCGTAATGGAATACGTCGAGGGCTGCACGGTCTACGACGAGCTGGCCGAGGGCAAGATTTACAAGGAAGCGGAAGCGGTCCGGATCATCAAGCAGGTGGCCCTGGCGCTCAAGCACGCCCACGACCGCGGCATCATTCACCGCGACGTGAAGCCCAAGAACATCATGCTCACCAAGGACCGCGTCGCCAAGCTGGCCGACATGGGTCTGGCCCGGGCGACGACGGACCTCGAAGCCGCGATGGCCGAGGCCGGACGCGCCTACGGCACGCCGTACTACATCAGCCCGGAACAGATTCGCGGCGAGGTGAGCATCGACCGCCGCGCCGACATCTATTCGCTCGGCGCTACGTTCTATCACATGGTCACCGGGCGGGTGCCGTTCGAGGGCCCCACGCCTGCGGCGGTGATGCACAAGCACCTGAAGGAGCCGCTCACCCCGCCGGACCATATCAACACCAAGCTCACCGCTGGCTGTGCGGCGATGATCGAGACCATGATGGCCAAATCGTGCGGGGAGCGTTACGCGAGCTGCCGCGAATTGCTGGTCGACCTCGAACACCTGGAGCGCGGCGAGGCGCCGCAGTACGCGCACAAGACGCTGGATGCGGAGGTGTTCAGCAACCTCGCCACCGGCGAGCTTCAGCCCGTGCAGCGCGAGGAATATCGCCCGCGCAGACCGGGGCTTCCGCTGGGCGTCGCCGTGCCGGCCCTGGTCTTGCTGGCCGCCAGTCTGCTGACGAACATCATCCTGCTGTCGATGCTCGCTCGGTAGCGGCCGGTTTCAGACTGCGGGCGAGGGCTCGCACGCCCGGTACCGAATCTCGCCGCCGACGACGGTGCACACCGCGCGGCCGCGGACCTTCCAGCCGTCGAACGGGCTGTTGCGGCTCTTGGAACGCGATTGCCCCACGTCGATCGTGTACTCGGCCTCCGAGTCGATCAGCGTCACGTCCGCCGGCGTGCCGGGCTTGAGCGAGCCGCCTGGAACGCCCAGCAACCGCGCCGGGTTGGTCGACATCGCCTCGATCAGCCGCGGCCAGTCGATCAACTTCGGCTCGATCAACGCGCGGACGAACAGCGGCACGGCCGTTTCCAGCCCGATGATGCCGAACGGGGCCTCGACGAAGCCGAGCTCCTTCTCCTGCTCGCTGTGCGGCGCGTGGTCCGTGACCAGGCAGTCGATCGTCCCGTCGCGCACGCCGTCCAGGCACGCCTGCACGTCCGCCGGCGTGCGGAGCGGCGGGTTCATCTTGTAGTTCGGGTCGTATGTCTGGCACGATTCCTCGGTCAGCAGCAGGTGGTGCGGGCAGACCTCGGTGGTCACGTTCAGCCGTGCGGCTTTCGCGCGGCGGACGAGCTCAACCGTCCCGCGCGTGGAGACGTGCGCCACGTGATACCGTATGCCCGTGGCCTGGGCCAGCGTGATGTCGCGCTGCGCCATGATCTCCTCGGCCACGGCCGGCATCCCCGGCAGGCCGAGCCGCGTCGCCGTCAGTCCGCCGTTCATCACGCCGCCGCGCGTCAGCGAGCGCTCCTCGCAGTGCTGGACGAAGAGCTTGCCGAACTGGCTCAAGTAGGACATCGCGCGGTAGCAGACGGACGCGTCGGCGACGCCGTCGCCGTCGTCGCTGAACGCTACCGCGCCAGCGCGCACCATCAGGCCCAACTCGGCCAGCTCCACGCCGGCGCGCTGTTTGGTGAGCGTGCCGATCGGGTACACCCGCGTGTGGCCGAAGCGCGCCGCCTGGCGCAGCACGAACTCGATCTGCGTGTCGTCGTGCAGCGGCGGGTTGGTGTTCGGCATGCAGGCCACGGCCGTGAAGCCGCCGGCCGCGGCAGCGGCCGTGCCGGTCTCGATCGTCTCCTTCTCCTCGAAGCCCGGCTCGCGCAGGTGGACGTGCATGTCGATCAGACCGGGGGCGACGATCAGGCCGCGCGCGTCGATCACCTCGTCGGCGGTCGAGCCGGCGGCCTTGCCCAGCGCGGCCACGACGCCGTCGGCCAGCAGTACGTTCGTCACTTCGTCGATCTGCTGCGACGGGTCGATCACGCGGCCCTGGCGGATGAGAATCGATCGCGACATGGCACCCCTGCCCGCTGACCCACGCTGACGGTCGCCGCCGGCGCGGCGCCGCTCGCTATGATAGGCCGGCCGCCGGTCGCGTGAAATGCGGCGCAATGCGAGGAACACACGCCATGTCGGCAGCCGCATCCCGAGGTCCGTTGCGCTCTGTGCTTGGTCGCCACGTGCTGCTCCTCGACGGGGCCACCGGTACGGAGCTCGCGCACCGCGGCGTCCCCACGCCGCTTCCGCTCTGGTCCGCCGCTGCGCTGCTGACGCACGCGGCCGTGGTGGCCGAGATTCATCGCGACTACGTCGCCGCTGGCGCCGACATCCTGGTTGCAAACACGTTTCGCACAAACCCCCGGGCGCTCCGCCGCGCCGGGCTGTTGACCGACGGCCCGCGCCTGAATCGACTTGCGATCGAGCTCGCGCGCCAGGCGGCCGCGACGGCGGGCGTCGCGCGCCCTGCGCCGCGCGTCGCCGCCAGCGTCGCGCCCGTGGAAGACTGCTACTCGCCCCAACTCGTGCCGGACGAAGCGGCGCTGCTCGCCGAGCACGGGCAGATGGTGCAGTGGCTGGCGGAGACGTCGCCCGACCTGCTGTGGATCGAGACCATGAGCACCGTTCGCGAAGCGCGCGCCGCGGCGCGCTGCGCCGCCGAAGCGGGCTTCGAGTTCGTCGTCTCGTTCGTCGTCCGCGAGAACGGCGACCTGCTCAGCGGCGAGCCGCTGGAAGTCGCCGTCGAGGCGGTCGAGCCGTTCGGCCCTGCCGCGATCGGTCTGAACTGCATACCGCCGGCGGGTTTGACCGCCGCGCTGCCGCGCTTGGCCTGCGCCACGACGCGTCCGCTCGCAGCCTACGCGCACATCGGCAACCCGGACCCGATCACCGGTTGGAGCTTCTCGCAGGATGTGCCGCCCTCGGAGTACGCGCGCCACGCACAGCGCTGGATCGAGCTGGGGGCGAGAATCGTCGGCGGTTGCTGCGGCACGACGCCGGCGCACATCGGCGCCGTCGCGGACGCAGTACGGCTGGCGCAGGATGACGCTCGGGAGTAGAGCGACTTTGAGCTTCCTGCGGCGGTTTCGCTGCGAAGACGCCGCGCCTCTGCCGTGTTCGCCGCGCTCGCATGCGCGCCAAGCGCAATTCGCCGCTCCCTGTCGGTCGCGGCTCGGATCGTGGCCGCGTTGCCGGCGGGAGCGGTCTACGACTCGTAGGCGCCCAGGTCCACGGCCGCCGTGCCGTCCGCTTTGCCGTCCCGGATGCGCGGCGCGCCGGACAGGTCGGTCTCGGGGAGCGACTGAACGCCCTCCGCCGCCGGGTCCACGTCCACGTCGTTCAAGCCGGCGTCAATGCAAGGCGATCCCGACTGGAGCCGCAAATCGTCGTCTTCCGTGCCGAAAGCGCCGTCCGTCCCCGTTGCCGCGGCAAACAGCGGGTCGGCCGCGACGATGCCCTGTCCGCCGGCGCCGTCCCAGCCGTCCTGGATGCAGGTGAAGTTCACCACCGGCGTGCCGCTTTCCGTGCGGATCTGCTGCATTCTGAGCTGGCCGCCGACTTCCGTGTTCGCCCACAGGATGCAGTTCACCACAACAGGGCTGCTCTCGAACGAGTTGTACACGCCGCCGCCGCTGGTCGCGGAGTTGCCGCTGAACGAGCAGTTCGTCAGCGTCGGCGCCGCGCCGTCGCGGTTGCCGATCGCCCCGCCGAGCGCGGCGCTGTTGCCGGAAAACGCTGCGTTCACGACAACCGGGCTGCTCTGGAAGTTGAACATCGCTCCGCCGCTCGAAGCGGCCGAGTTCCCGACGAACCGGCAGCCCAGGAACATCGAACTCGCGTTCACGCTGTTGATCACCGCGCCGCCCGAACGGGCCGCGGAGTTCTGCAAGAACGTGCAGCCGGTGAATCGGGCCTGCACATTCACGACATTGGCGACCGCGCCGCCGTCCGTTTCGGCGGCGTTGCTCGTGAAGGAGCACGACTCGAACTCCGGTGCGCCGGCATCGCCGATGTAGACCGCCCCCCCGGCGACGCCCGAGTTGTCGAGAAACGTGCAGCCGCGCACCGTGGCTGGCGCGTTGGCGACGACCATCCCCCCGCCATTGCCGAGCGCGAGGTTTTCCTGAAT
>JABRWC010000143.1:0-5377 GCA_039961675.1 Phycisphaerae bacterium | reverse complement strand
CTGACATCCTGTTCCTGCGCAAGCGCGCCCCCGGCGAGCCGACCCGCCACGTCGATCCCGACTGGTTGCGCGTCGCACCGCTCGCCATCGAGGGCGTGGAAGTCCCGGTCAACCGCTACTTCCTCAACCACCCGGAGATGGCGCTGGGCGAGTGGAGCCGCAAGGACACGCTCTACGGTGAGGGATACAGCGTCCGCGGCAACGGCGACCTTGCCGCGAAACTCCGCGAAGCGGTCGCCCGCCTGCCGGCGTTCTCGCCGTCGCAGGCGTCACGGCCGGACGAGCCGAAAGCGCCGGCGTTTGTCCCGCCGCCGCCGGAGCGGCACATCGACGAGGGGAGCTTCTTCGTCGGCGAGGACCGCGGCATTTACCAAGTCGCCGGCGGGCAGTCCGTCCCCATCGTCTACGGCAGTGGCGCACTGAAGGCAGGCGGCACGCTCACCGGACGGAGACTTGCGTCACTGATCGAACTGCGCGACTGCGCCCGCCGCGTCCTGCAATCGCAGAACGAAGGCTGGCCGGCCGAGCATCGAGACGAGGCGCGGCGCGAACTCACTCGCGCCTACGACCGGTTCAGCCGGACATACGGCCCGATCAACAAGACCACCTTCAGCGAAACGCGCGACGGCAGTGTGATCCGCCGCCGGCCCAACCTCGTGAAGTTCATCGAAGACCCCGACGCCATGCTGGTGATGTCGCTGGAGGAGTACGACGAAGTCACCGGCAAGGCGGCCAAGGCCGCGATCATGACCAGGGACGTGGTCGGCAGGACGCCACCCGTCACGCAGGTGAGGAGCGCCGAGGAAGGCTTGCTCGTCTCGCTCAACCAGCGGGGCAGGGTAGACCTGCCGTTCATCGCGCAGCTCTACGGCAAGCCGGAGCGTCAGGTCATCGCCGAACTGGGCGACCTGGTCTACCACGACCCGGAGTCGAAGCAGTGGCAGACGGCCGATGAGTACCTGTCCGGCAACGTCCGCCACAAGCTGGCGGTTGCCGGGAAGGCCGGAGCCGGGTACGCCCGCAACGCCGAGGCCCTGCGCCGCGTGCAGCCCGAGGACGTGCTGCCCGGCGACATCGACGCCAATCTCGGCGCGCCGTGGATACCCGCGAGCGACATCCAGGCCTTCGCGGCCGAGTTGTTCCACGTCCCACCGGAAGCCGTGCCCGTTGCCCATCTTGAAAAGGACGCCGTGTGGAGCTTGCAGGCCGGCTATGCGGCCAAACAGTCCGTCGCCGCCACCTCCGACTACGGCACCGCACGCGCCAACGGCACGTGGCTGCTGGAACTGGCGCTCAACATGAAGTCGCCCACGATCTACGACGTGATTGACCACGGCGACAAGGAAGAGCGCGTCGTCAACCAGGAAGAGACGATGGCCGCCCGCGAGAAACAGAAGCTCATCAAGGAGCGCTTCCGCGCCTGGGTCTTCGCAGACCCCGAGCGCACCGAGCGGCTGGTGCGCATCTACAACGACACCTACAACAACCTTCGGCCGCGCCTCTTCGACGGCTCGCACCTCGACTTCCCCGGCATGAACCAGACGGTGAAGCTCCGGCCGCACCAGACGGCCGCCGCGTGGCGCGGCATGAGCGCCGGCAACACGCTGTTGGCCCATGCCGTCGGCGCCGGCAAGACGTTCACGATGGCCGCGACCGGCATGAAGATGAAGCAGGCGGGGCTCATCAGGAAGCCCATGTACGTCGTGCCCAACCACCTGCTGGAGCAGTTCGCCCGCGAGTTCATGCAGCTCTACCCGAACGCGAAACTGCTCGTGGCGACGAAGGAGGATCTGCGCCGCGACCGGCGCAAACTGCTCACCGCCAAGGTCGCCAGCGGCGATTGGGACGGGATTCTCGTGACCCATTCGTCGTTCGAGCGCATCGGCATGTCGCGGGAATACCAGGAGAAGTTCCTCACCGAGCAGATCGCCGAGTACGACCAGTTGCTGATCGAGCACGCCGGCGCGACGGGGTCGAACCGCAACATCATCAAGCAGATCGAGAAGCAGAAGGCGGCGCGCGTCGAACGCCTGAAAGACCTGCTCGCCCGCGAGAAGAAGGACGACGGGCTTGTGTTCGACGAACTCGGCGTCGATCACGTCTTCATCGACGAGGCCCACTACTTCAAGAACCTGGAGACGCCGACCAAGATGGAGCGCGTCGCCGGCATCCAGACCGGCGGCAGCGAGCGCGCCTTCGACGTGTACATGAAGGCGAGCTACCTGGGCAAGCGGCATCCCGGCCACGGCGTGACGTTCGCCACCGGCACGCCGGTCTCGAACACGATGGTCGAGATGTACACCATGCAGCGCTTCCTCGACCCGGCCGGGTTGAAGAGCCGCGGCCTGGAGCATTTCGACGCCTGGGCGGCCACCTTCGGCGAAGTCATCGACACCATGGAAATCTCGCCGGACGGGGCGTCGCTCAGGCCGCGCAGCCGGTTCGCGAAGTTCACCAACCTGCCGGAACTCCAGCAGATGTTCCGGGCGTTTGCCGACGTGCAGACCGCCGGGATGCTGAACCTCCCGACACCGAAACTGGAAACCGGCAAGGCGATCGTCGTGGCCTGCCCGATGTCGGCGGACCAGCATGCTCTCCAGGACCGGCTCGTCGAACGCTACGAACGCCTGCGGACGGAGAAGGTGGACCCGCGCGCGGACAATGCCCTTGCCATCACCACCGACGGCCGCAAGCTCGCCACCGACGCCCGGCTGCTCTCGCCGTCCGCCACCGACTTCCCCGGCTCGAAGGTCAACCGCCTGGTCGAGAACGTCGCCGACATCTGGCGGCACACCGCGCCGGCGCGCGGCACGCAGATGATCTTCTGCGACATGGGCGTGAACCCAACGCCGTGGGGTTACTCGGTCTACGACGACGTGACCGAGAAGCTCGTCGCGGCCGGCATCCCGCGTTCACAGATTGCCGCCATCGGCGACGCCGACTCCGACGCGAAGAAGCAGGCCCTCTTCGAGAAGGTCAGGAACGGCACGGTCCGCGTGCTGATCGGCAGCACGCAGAAGATGGGCACGGGCACGAACGTTCAGCAGCGCCTGGTCGCCCTGCATCACCTCGACGCGCCGTGGAAGCCGGCCGAGGTCGAGCAGCGCGAAGGCCGCATCCTGCGGCAGGGCAACACGAACGAGGAAGTCGCGGTCTACCGCTACGTCACCGAAGGTTCGTTTGACGCCTACATGTGGCAGGCCCTTGAAACGAAAGCCCGGTTCATCGGCCAGGTCATCACCGGACACAACGCCGCCCGCCGCGCCGAGGACGTGGGCGGCCAGGAACTCTCCTACGCGGAGGTGAAGGCCATCGCCTCCGGCAACCCGGCGGTGCTCACGCTCGCCGAGGCCGACACCGAGTTGCAGCGGCTGGCGCTGCTCAGGAAGAACCACCTCGACGAGCAGTACGTCGCCCGCCGCAATGTGCGCGACCTGCCGGGCAGGATCGCGAGGGTTTCCGAGCGGTTAGCGGGTCTCGACGCCGACCGGGCGACCGTCACGACCCACGCAGGCGACGACATCATCATCGGCGAGCGCGCCTACGCGCGCGAGGACGCAATGGCCTTGCTCGGCAAGCGCCTGGAAGCGCTGCCGCAGGCCGTCCGCGAGGAACAGCGCATCCCGCTCGGCGTGTTCCGGGGCCTGCGCTTCGGCCTCGTGCTCTGTCCGCACTTCCCGCCCGAGGTCTATCTCGAAGGGGCCACGACCCGGACAGACCGGCTCACCCGTGGCAGCCACGGCCCGCGCGCCGTGCTCAACGCCCTCGACCGCCTCTGCGCCGGCTACGACGCCGCCCTGTCCCGGCTCCGCCAGGACGTGTCGATTGCAGAGTCGCAACTCCGCGACTACCAGGCCCGCATCGGCAAGCCGTTCGTCCACGAGTCCTACCAGGACGAGCTGACCGCCCTGCGCGACCGGCTCAAAGCGAGTCTCGCCGGCATGACAACCGAACCGTCCGCAGGAGTTCCCGCAGCCACGGCCGCCGAACTGGCCGAGCGGATCAAGGCGCTGAAAGCCGCACACACCGTCGAAGCGCCGGCCGAACGGGCCGCCACCCGCCGCCTTGACGCCGAGGAACCGGTCACCACCCGCATCCGTCGGCGCAATGACGGAGTACCCGCTCCCGAGCCGACGGAAGATGCACGGGGCACATTCTGGCGGAGTCTCACAGGCCCGAGGCGGGAAGCCGCCTCGATGGCGGTCTGACTCTGCCGTTCCAGATCGAGAGGCCTCCGCGTCCCGGCCGGCCCGTGAGGCGTTGACTCCGCGGCGGTTCAGTGGTACCGCTGAATCGACTAGAATCGCCCCACACACAGAGGATCCTTGGCGATGCGGAGCAGGAGGATGACGCGACCGAGCCAACGAATTGAGGACGCTTCCTCCGCCTGATCCCGGCGGTGGGTTTCTCGCGAGGCTTCGTGCCCAGAAGGATCGGCGAGTCTGGATTGTCTCTGGGGAGACCTTGGGATTGTTCTCGACTTTCGTGGACAATGACCTCGCCGCGTCGAGTGTCACGCCAGGGACACCACAAGCAGGTGACGCGACTTGTCAATCGCCCTCGCCACTACCCGAGGCGTGACGACCGTTGCCCTTTCAAGGATGCATCAGGTCCGTCCGACAACCGGCACCGCACAGTAGCAGCGTGTCGCGCGACAATCCGCGCGCTTCAGCGTTGATCGGGTGACCGGTGATTCCGCTCGTTCCGGCTTTCATCCGCGGCGCTCCCGGCCGTCGCCGCTTCGCTTCCCACCTCCGAGTCATGCACGCCTCACGCCGTCGCCGCTGGCGCGCCCTGCGGGTGCGCTCCGTCATTCGGCCTGCTCCGCTCGCGCGGAACTCTCCGGCGTGCCGCCGGCCTGCGCGCCGCTCGCTCCTTGTCACCCCCGACGTGGTCCCTCGTGCCTGGCGAAGGGACCGCACGTCGCGGGGCCCGACAAGGAGCAGAATCATGAAAGCCGAACAAGCCAAGAAGATCGCCGATCAGGCCCTCGAACAACTCGCCGATGCGCTCGCCAACGGCAAGAGCGAGGCACTCACCCGCTACCTCGCCATGCTGGCGAAGTTCCACAAGTACAGCTTCGGGAACGTGCTGATGATCCTCTCGCAGAAGCCCGACGCTACGCACGTCGCCGGCTTCCATACCTGGCGGCAGATGGGCCGCTTCGTCCGCAAGGGCGAGAAGGGGATCGTCATCATCGCACCCATGCTCATCCGCAAACGCGACGAGCAGGACGGCGACGGCGCCGAGGATTCCAAGCCCTTGCTGCGCTTCCGCGGCGTCTACGTCTTCGACGTGTCGCAGACCGACGGCGAGCCGCTGCCCGAGCCGGCGCGCGTCAACGGCGACCCGCGCCACCACACCGACCGCCTCAAGG
>JABRWC010000142.1:0-14571 GCA_039961675.1 Phycisphaerae bacterium | reverse complement strand
GGCCGCACCTGTGCAGCACCCTGTACCTGGTCGGCCGCCGCAGCTGACACCCCGTTTCCCGATCCGCGCCGATGCGTGCAATTGCGGCGCCAGCTTGTGGCACTGCTGCGACGCCCAACGGGCCGGGTGTCATGCCGAGGGCTCTTGCATCGGCATGCTACTCAACAGCGGTAGCAGCCGGCTTGTTTCGCAACCGCGCTGCCCGGCTGCGGATTCGCGGCTATCATCCGCCCCGAAGCGCCGCGTCGACTCGATCCGGGTCGCAGCGCGCGCTCGTGACGCGGAGCCGCGGAGGTCCCGGCGTGAGCGACGGCAGCTCATTCTTTCCGTCGACTCGAATTACGCTGATCCGGGCTTTGACAAGCGGCGGCGCGCAAGCCTGGGACGAATTCTTCTCCATCTACGGCCCGCTCATCCACCGCCTCGCGCGGAGCAGCGGGCTGCAAGAGAACGAGGCCGACGACGTGGTCGCGAACGTCATGCGCGGCTTCCTGAAGGCCGTCCGCGCCGGCTTCGAGCTCGACCCGAGCCGCGGCCGATTCCGCCACTACCTGCGCACCATCGCGCGGCGCGAGATCGCCAGCCACTTTCGCAGCCGCGGCCGCAGCGCCGGCGCCGCAACGGACGACGAGTTGCGGGCCATCCCGGACGACGCGCTGCCACCGGACGAACTGTGGGCCGACGCCGAGCGCGAGGAGCGTCTCCGCACCTGCCTGGACCGTTTGCGGGCCAGCGCGTCGGTCCGCTCACGCGACCTGAACGCGTTTGAGCAGTACGCCCTGCGCGGAGTCGCACCCGCGGACGTGGCGCGGCGTTTTGGAATTCCTGTCGGCCACGTGTACACAATCAAGCACCGCATGCTTCGGCGGCTGCGCCGTATTTACGGCGAGCTCCAGACGGACTTCGGGGAGGTGTGACGGTGATCTTCGGACGCTGCCCCTCGAGCCAGCGGCTGGAGCGCTATGTCCGCGAAGCGGCCGCGGAACCGCGCGTCGCCCGGCACGTGGAACGCTGCGAAAAATGCCGTGCGGCCCTCGCGGAGCTCCGCGAAGACGCCGAGCTGCTGGCGCAGCTTCGCGCCGCGGCGGGCGGCGACCTCGGCGACGAACGCCGCCGCCGGATCGTCGATATCTGCCGCCGCGCCTTGGATGAATCCGGGCTGTCCGCGGCGCCGGGCGAGCCGCCTGCGGACTCCGCGGCGTCGCCGCCTTGAACGCGCGATCGGCGGCAGTCATCGCGGATCCTCTGGCAACCCGATTATCGGAAGCGACGTTTGGAGCGTGCCCCGATGCCGCGATTCTCCCGCTCGAAACATGACAGCACGTTTATGGGCAGCGAGTCGGCTTTCTCGCAGCGCAATTCGAGCCCGACGCGCAAGCGAGGGAATCGCACTGTATGGCGCAGCATCCCTCGCATGCGAATCGGACTCGGATGGAAGTCGAGCCACCACCGTTTCGTGAGGCCGGCCGCCGGCGCCTTGTGCGCTCGCAGGATTGCGGTACAAGGACCGGCTGAAATGGCTGGCCCGCCGCATCCGGGCGAAACCACTTGGGAGTCACCGATGATTCGTCGCTGGACCGTTCTGATTTCATGTGTCGCGTTTGTCTTGCACGGCGGCGCATCGGCCTTGTCCGCGGCCCAGTCCGCGCAAACCGCACCCGCGTCGCAGGGCGCCAAAGAGCCGACCCGGCTGGCCATCCACGTGAACCCACTCGTGGACATGCACTACTACTTTCGCGCGCTCGCCGAGCAGCGTGACGAGGCGGCCATCCCGGAGCCGTTCCGTGGGGCGGTCGCGGCGCTGCGAACGTTCTATTCGGTAACCGGGCCGCAGGTCGGTTCCGCCATGATCGAGCCGGTGATGATGACCTGTGCGACGGCCGCGGAACTGCACGACGCGGTCGACAAGTTTCCGGGGCGGATCCAGCGGCGGGACGGAGCGCCCGTCCCCTCTCGGGCTCCATGCCGCGAGCTGAGCCGCGCGTATATGGACGTGGAGCAGGCGTTCCGAACCGACATCTGGCCGGCGCACGCGAAGGCGATTGAAGCCGCCCAGGCCAGCCTGGATCGGACCCTCCTGCCGCGCGCCGACGAGTGCCTGCGCTTCGTGCTCACCAGCCTGGCGATGCTGGACCCTGGGATTGAAATCCCCGTCACGCTCGTCGCCGAGGCGCCGTTTCCGCAGGGCTTCACCTACCGCCGGCGCAACGCCGGCCCGGCGTGTTTCGTCGGCGTCCAGGACCTGGAGGGCAGCCTGCTGAGCGAGGTCGTGCTTCACGAGGCGATCCACGCGCTCGACGTCGCGACCGACGGCCAGCCGACCGTTCCCGTGCAGCTCTTCGAGAAGCTGCTGGCGGCGGGCAACCGGCGCGGTGGACCGGCGCATCGCGACGTGCCGCACACGCTCATCTTCGTGCAGGCCGCCGAGACCATCCGACGCGTCGTTGATCCGGCGCACCAGGATTACGGCGACGTTCGCGGCTACTACGCCAAGGTGCCCGAGGCCGTCGCGGCCGTGCGGGAGCGCTGGCGCGAGTGCCTGGACGGCAAGCTCCCGCGCGAGCAGGCCGTCGCGGACATCGCCAGTGCCTACAAGCCGCCGCAGACCGCGTCATCCCCCGCGACGAGTGCCCCGCACGAGCCTTGATGCGGCTGTGTGGGTTCGGAGGCCGCGGACGGGCTCGTGGACTGCGCTGCGAGTCGGCGACGCGCGGCATAAGCTGCATTCCCCGCTGCGCGGGAACAACGTCCGGGGTGGAGCTGCTTCGGGCGGTGGTGTCCGCCGAGAAAGACCGATTCTCTAGAAACGAGCAAGACCGGTCGGAGACCGGTCCCCCGAGAAAAAAAGACCGGTTGGACACTGGTCCCGTCAGAAAAACAGAGCAGACGGTGACCAGTTCCCCAGAAACGAGAAAGATCGCTCGGGGACCGGTCACGCCCTCGGGGGCCTACGTTCGTGAGTCGAAATCCGGGAATCGATTCAGCGCCGGCGCCAGCCGCGGCCGAACATCGTCGTCGAGCTGCGTGAACACCGACCAATCGTAGCGAGACATGCACAGTCCGTGTCGGAATCCGTCGAACGCGATCTCCGGCTGCTCGCCGCGCAGCTCGCGCAGCAGCCAGCCGGGATAATCCGCGCCTGCGGCGATGCCCAACGGCGCGCCGCCGCCGAAACGCGGATTGATGTCAACAAACCGAATCCGGCGGTCGCGGGTCACGATGCACTGGAGCGTGATCATCCCGAGCGCCGTCGGCCCGAGCACTTCGGCGCAGCGTTTGCCGGCGGCCATGATCTCGCGGTCTTTCACCACCACGCCCTTGACCACTTCGCCGGTGCGGACCTGGAGCCGCAGGCGCGGGACGATGCAGCGGACCTGGCCCGACAGCCCCGTGTACGCGTCGAGCGTGTAGACGTCGCCCTCGACGAACTCCTGGAGAATCGGATCGGCGAGCCGTGGCACGTGATAGGCGTATTCCGCGGCGCTGGTCAGCTTCCGCGCCCCGATGCTCGCGCTACCCTGGCGCGGCTTGAGGAAGTACGGATACGTGAGTCGGTCCGGGTCGCCCAGTTCCTCCGGCGACCAGGTCATCGGGGTGTCGATGCCGTGCGCCCGCAGGATGCGGCAGGTTTCGTACTTGTCGAAGCAGTACCGGATGACGGCCGGCTCCGCCACCAGCGGCAAGCATCCCGCGGCCTGAATTGTCGCACGGTTCTCGCTTAGCGCAGGCAGGTCCGTGTCGATCGTCGGCACGAGCGCGCGGGCCCCGGTCCGCCGGATGATCTCCAGCAGCGCCGGCACGTAGTCCGGCTCCGATATCTTCGGCGTCAGCACGGCCTCGTCGACGCACGCCAGCCCGGGCGCGGTGGGGACGATGTCCGTCCCGACCAGCCGCAGCTCCACGTTCAGTCGGCGCGCCGCGGCGCGGAACGCCTGGAGCAGCTCCACGCGCCGGCCGACGCAACTGAACAGCAAAGTAATCCGGCTGGCAGCGCCCGGCTGCATGTACGTTTCCGACCTGACCCGCCGGCGCCGGCCGGCTCGGATGCCGCGGGATTGTAGCGGACGAGCGGCACGCGCCGCACGCGGGCGCCGAAATTGACAGCGCCGGCGCGGCGAGCTAGCTTCCGGCGGCGCACAGGAGGTGCCACGCCATGCTCACGGCCCTGCTCGCCGGGCGAAATCCGCAGCCGCCACCGCATCTCGGAGTCCTGTACCTCGTACTGTTCGTGCTCGTGGCCGATAACAGCCGGGCACAGACTACGGCTCCCGCCGGGGCCGGGTCGCAGCCCGCGGAAGTGAAGCTGCGCGTGCTCGCCGACAACGTGAACATCCGCACGCGCGCGGACCTCAACAGCATGATCGCCATGCAAGTGCATCGAGACGCGGTCCTGAACGCCGTCGGCCGCGATGGGGACTGGTACCGCATTACCCCGCCGCCCGGCGCGTTCTCCCTGGTCAGTGCCGAGTATGTGCAGCGCGCCGGAGACGATGCCGGCGTCGTTGCCGTCCGCAGTGGGACCCTGCGTGTGCGCGTCGGCAGCTCCATCTCCGAAAGCGACCCGATGACGCACGAGGTCCAGTCACTGCTTCCCAACGGCGCGCCGGTGCGGATACTCGGGCAGGACGGCGGCTGGCTGCGGATCGTGCCGCCCGCGGACGTCTACTACTACGTGTCCGCGGATTTCGTGGAGCCGATCGGCGAGGACCTCGCGCGGACGCTCGCGACGGCGCCGCCGCCGGCGCCCGCGAGCGCGCCGGCACCGGCCGCCGGCGCAGCCCTCGAGCGCCTCGAACCCGCCGCCCCGGCGACCCGGCCGGCGGCTGCGGGCACCTCGAGCTGGGCGCAGCGCTTACAGGGAGCGGAGGCCGCCGTCGCGGCGGAGAACGCCAAGCCCGTGCTGGAGCAAGTGTGGTCGCCAATCCTGCTCCAGATCAACCCGATCGCCATGCAGCGTGAGCAGGTGGATGTCGCCCGCCAGGCCGAGAGCCTCATTCAGCGCGTGCGCCAGGCCGTTGCGGCGCAGAACCAGGCCCGCGCGGTCACAACCGCCACTCAGCCCGCGGCCGCGAACCCGGTGCAGCCGGCGCGCCCGGTCCAGCCCGGAAAGTTCGACGCGGAAGGGCTGCTGCGCGCGACTTTCGCTCTGCCGGCCAGCGAGCACGGATTGCGCTACAAGCTGATCGATCCGTTTACGTACAAAGTGCGGGCGTACGCAGAGGTCCCGTTCGGGACGGGCATCAACGCGACCGCCGCGGTGGGGCGATACGTGGGCATCCGCGGCGAGCGGGTGATGGACGTGGATTACGGAGCGCCGTTGTACCGGGTGTCGCAGATGACGGTGCTCAGCCCGGAGCGGCCCAGCGCCCCCCCTCGCGAAGCGCCCTGATCGGCACTAGAATTCCGCCGGCGGCGAGGTTCTCGCGCGGTCTTGGAAGGGATGATCCGATGATGAAGCGCTGGCCATTTTCGCGTGCGTTCCTGCGTGTCTGGATCCCTGGGGGCAGCCTGCTGCTGCTCGGCGACTGCGCCTTGAGCGACCAGCAGCTCCAATCCATCGCGAGCTCCACGATCACCACCGGGCTGAACACGCTCATCACGCAGGCGCTGCTGGCGATCTTCGAGCTGGCGACGCAGGGCGCTGCAACCACGGCCTGAATCGGCCGCTAACCACGGCCGTCGGGCGGTTTCCAAACCGGTATGGAACGCATCTTGCCGCGCGCTCGCGCAACCCTGCTGGCGCTGCCTGTGCTGATTCTGGTCGGCTGCGGCGGCAGCGGCGGAAAGCGTGAGACGCTGCTCACACGCCATCCCCAATGGGAGCACGAGTCCTACAAGCGGATCGTGGTGCTGCCGTTCCAGCTCGCGGATCGCCGCGCCGCCGACGCCGCGGTGCAGGCGACTTCCGCGCTCGAGGACGCGCTGGCGGCCAATGGCTTCTTCACGCTCCTGGAACGCGCCGCGCTCAAGGACGTGCTGACCGAGCAGGACCTGTCACGCCTCGCGGACGTGGCCGACCCGAGTACCGTGATCCCCCTCGGCAGGATCCAGGCGGCACAGGCGCTGGTCATCGGCAAGATCACCGAGTTCGACATCGACGCGCGGCGCATCCAGGACCGCCGCCCGATCTTCGCCCGCGACCCGGCCGGCCGCATCCTCCGCGACCGCTTCGGTCGCCCGATTGTTGCGCGCGAGGAGATCACCGAGTCGTTTCGACACTCGGCGCGCGTCGCCGGCAGCGTCCGCGTGATCGACGCCGCCACCGGCCGCATCGTCTTCAGCTACCGCATGCAGCAGCCGATCGAGCTCGAAGAGAAACGCCGCGGCGCGCCGCCGGCCGCGTCGCCCGCTGAGCTGGCGGCTGCCGCCGCGCGGCAGATGGCAACCGAGTTCTGCAACAACCTGGCCCCGATCCGCGTCGAGGTCGAACTCGACGGCGACATGCTGCTCGTGGCGCGCGACTACCTCGACGGCGAGTACGACGAGATCAAGAAAGTTCCGGCGGATGCCGAGTCGTTCCTGGTCGCCGTGCGCAAACTGCCCCCGCCGTGCAACCGCAACCCGTTCCGCCTCGCGATCGCGCCTGAGGACGCGCGCAACATCTGGGAGCAGGATTTCATCTGGGGCGGGGAGAACCCCGTCCGCGGAGTGATGTTCCAGGTTCCCGTGTCCGTGTTGCGGGGCCATGCCACGCGCGACTTCGTGCTGAAGCTCTATTCCGCCGGCGACGAGCAGCCGCTCCTGACGCGCGACTTCTCGCTGGCGAAGGCGGACTGACCGCGCGGGGCGAACGCCGTCACCGCCGCGTTGCTCTCCCGCCTTTAGTGCAGCGCGCCAGCGACGGTTGGGGGATCGAAGCCGGGGCTGGAGAATCCAACGCGCCGATCGGGAAACCTCGCGCGGTTGCTTGGGGACTTGGCGCACGTCGCGGATCGGTTGGGTCGGAGGATCGCTCTCGTGTTAGGGGGCATCGCTCCATCAGGCGGTACATCGAGATAGCCTGCGATGTCGTGCTTCATCCTGTAACGGCATATCCAGGCTGAAGTTGCCCGCGGCCGCGAGGGTCGGGCCTGGTATGAGCTTCCGGGCAGCGTCGCATGAGGCCCGACTCGCCGGGCACGCTTCGCCGCCGGATGCCGCGTGGCACGGGGATTGCTTCCTGTTCCGGGCGACTCGATAACTGGATGCGGCTTGACGTGCCGGCCTGCGCGGCATTGGCGGGCGGAGTTGCGCCGGGCGACGCGCGGAAGCGCGGGCACGCCACGCGTTCGCCCCCGATGGACAGGCCGCACGCGGCCGATGCTGCGGCAGCGTTGGAGCACTGCCGCGCTTGCGAACACGCCCCATACGAACGAAACGAGACTCAAACTGTTCTTGCATGCCCCCTGTGGTTCGCTAAGCTGAATTTTGACAAGTGGTTGCGCATCGCAGAGCCGTTGCGCGTCGCATGCCCGGCCGGCGCATGTCTAGCGGTCCGGTGAAAAAAACTGTCCGCCCATTGGGGGACCGGCCTCCAGGCCGGTCTTGGAGGCCACGAGGTGCGCGCTCCCGCACTTATGCAACGGACAGCCAGGAGCGCTGCCGCTCATGTCGTCGCTGTCGTACATCCAGCAGCAGCAGATCGCGCCTCGCGCGTTCGCGGCGTCGTTGCCCGCGGCGCTCGATCCCCAGGCCGACGGCGACTGGATCATCGCCAGCTTCATGGGCACGTCGGTGGAGGATGCCGGCATTCAAGGCCACAACCCGTCCGTGATCTGGTCCAGCCTGGTCGTCTGGACGCCATGAGAACGTACGCGAGGCGCAGCATGTCACGACATGACATGATTGCGATCGTGCTCGTCCTGGCTTCGCGGGCACTCGGGACAGCGCCTGTTTCGCGGGCGCGGGCGCAGTGCCAGCGGGTCAAGATCATCGATTCGTATGGGGCGCCCGATGACCTGTTTGCGCTTAGCGTCGAGATCCAGGGCGACCTGGTGGCGATGGGAGCCCCGCTGGACGACCCGCGGGGAAGCCACTCCGGCTCCGTAGCCACGCTGCTCGTCAGCGCACCGACCGTGCTGCATCAGCTCGTCAGGCCCGGCGGCGAGCAAAACAGTCATTCCCGCGCAGGCGGAAATCCAGGCAACACGCGGCACACTGGACCCCCGCTTTCGCGGGGGTGACGAATGGGGCGCCCGCTTTCGCGGGGGTGACAAATGGGGCGCCCGCTTTCGCGGGGGTGACGAATGGGGCGCCCGCTTTCGCGGGGGTGACGAATGGGGCGCCCGCTTTCGCGGGGGGTGACGAATGGGGCGCCCGCCTTCGCGGGGGTGACGAATGGGGCACCCGCCTGCGCGGGGGTGACGAGGGGGACGCGCGCCTGCGCCGGCGCGACGAGGGGGAGCGTGGGCGTCCCGCCGGCGGTTCACCCGAATTCCCGTGCGGGGTCCGGATTCGCGGTCAGTTTTTCGTAGGACAGGATCAGCCGTTCGCCGTGCGGCGCCGGCAGCCGGTAGCGGCGCACGTCCGCGAGCACCAGGCTGTGCCGCCGGGCCGCGTCCGCCGCTGCGTCTGTCTCGCGCGGCACGGCGGCGAGCGACTTGGCGAACAGGCAGCGGCCGCCGGGACGCACCAGGCCCGCCGTGCAGGCGATCAGCTCGGGAAGTGCGGCGACGGCGCGCGCGGTCAGTGCGTCGTACGCCGCACGGTGGTCCGGGACCCCGGCCAGCGTCTCGGCCCTTCCCCAGACGCACTCGACGTTGGCCAGCGCGAGGGCGTCGGCGATCCGCCGCGCGGCCTCGACCTTCTTGCGCGTTGCGTCGATCAACGTGAACTGCACGGCGTCGCGGCAGCAGGCGAGCGGCAGACCGGGCACGCCGCCGCCGGTGCCAACGTCGACGACGCGCGCGGGGGCGAGTGAATCGAGCAACGGAAGGAACGCCAAGCTGTCACAGACGTGCAGCGGCCAGGCGACGGCGGGGTCGCGCAGGGCGGTCAGGTTTGTGCGGCGGTTCTCGTCGAGCAGCGCCTCGACGAAGCGGCACAGCCGCTCGTAGGCCACCGCCGATACCGCGAAACCGGCGCTGGAGAGCTCCTCGATCGTCATCCGGACTACGCGTTCAGAGCGCGCGGCGGGGCCGCAAGCCGCGCGGCTTGCGACTTACCCGGCGGCGCATGCGGGGAGCTTGCCCGCTGCGCCGGCACACTGCAAGCGGGACGCGCCGAGGTAATTGCCGGACTCGGCGTCAATCGATGAAGGCGTACAGCGCACGTCCCCGGTAGGGCCAGAGGCGCTCTTTCTGCGACGGCACACTGATGTTTCCGACGGCGGCGCCCGGCATGGAGAAGCAGTCGAGCTGCCAGTTCGGCCCGCGGAGGAGCATGGAGCGATCGTCGACTCCCCACGACGTCGCATCCTCCTGTGTGGGCAGATAGGACTCGTCGTCCTTGGGCACAGCGCGCGTCGGTCGGGCGGAGCCGTCGGCGTAGAACAGATTGTCCGTCATCGGCTCGCCGTGCCAGCCGGGCGCGTCGATCTTGCTGTACCCGGCGTTGCTGTCGGTCCCGATGAAGTTGAAAAACAGCGGGTCGCCGCCGGCGATCAGCCGCGAAGCGTTTTCGAGTCTGTCGAAGCGCTGCCCGAATATGCCGAAGTGCATCCGTTCCGGGGCACTGCGGCTGGGTTTGAAGTTCGCGAAACTGGCGCGATAGCTGTTTCCGATCACGTCGTAGACGGGCGTGTCGAAGCAGCCCTCCGGCGCGTCGTCGATCACGCCCTCGGGATAGCCGCTCGGGTAGCCGCGGTCGCCCGGGCAACGGAAAATCTTCAAGTCCTTGGCCGTGTCGTCGACGTCGGGGTACATCGAGCGCGCGAGCGGCCGCTGCGCAGTGCCCCAGTTCAGGCTCTCGATGGAGGGATGCCTCAGCGACTCGTTCAGCGTGAACTCGCCGCCGCCGTTGTCAGGGTCGCTGGTGTTGAACGGCTGCGTGGTACCATTGCCGCCGTAGGAGAACCACATCGCCGTCCGTTCCAGCCAGAAGCCCTGGCCGATGAGCTCGCGGGAGACCTGCGACCAGTGCATGGGGATCAGCACACCGCTGCTGTCCTCGTTGGCGTACTGCGCGCAGGCGGTGATGATGTTCTTCTGGTTCGAAAGGCAGGCGGCCTTCTGGGCCTGCTGCCGGGCGCGCTGCAAACTGGGCATCAGGATCGAGATCAGCAGCGCGATGATCGCCACCACCACCAGCAGTTCGATGAGCGTGAAGCCGTTTCTCCATCTGCGCGTGCACATACGGCACCTCCCGGCGCAAGGGCCCGCAACCCGACCGACTCCTTCACTCTACGTTCGACTGAGAATGTGCCCTTCGCCGCGGTCCGGGCGGCCGCCGCAGAACAGCGCCTCGGCAAGCCCGCCGCGTGGCGAAGAAACGCGTAGGAATGACGAGCCGTACCAGCGGCTCGGATTCTCGCGCAGGATTGTATGCGCGTCGGGCGGCGCGGGGATTCGGCAAGCATCGTCGTTTTCAACTGAGCGTTGCCGACGCGGAAAATACCCCGCTCGTGCCGCTCCCGCTTCGCCGCCCATTTTCGGCGCCGACGACGCTTATCGATCCAGAGAGAGGTAATTCGAGGCCCGGCCCATGCACTGCTGGAGCTTCTCGACCGCGCGCGACGCAAGCCGGCGCACCGCGTCCTCCGAGCGGCCCCAGTCCGTCGCCACGGCCGCAAGCGGCTCCTGGAGCAGATACAGCCGATGGATCGCCACGCGGTAATCGTCGGGCAGTCGCGCGATGCAACTCATCATGGCCGCCACGGCGTCCTCGCGCCGCAGCGCCACGCTGGGCGTGTTCAGCGTCGCGAGCAGACCGGCCAGCGCGGTCGCACGGTCCCGCGAGGCGCGCGGCTGAACCTCGCGCGCGGCGTCGCGCTTCTTTCGGCGCCAGCGCCGCACGTGGTCGAGAAAGCGATGCTCGACGATCCGCACCATCCACTGGTAGAACGCGTCGTCCCCGCGCGGCTCGAACCCCGCGATCGAGCGAAACGCCTCGACGTACGCCTCCTGGAGCACGTCCTCGGCGTCGATCTTGCCGTTCCAATCGACGCCGACCTTGCGGCGAGCGAAGCTCAGCAGTCGCTCGTGGTAGCGCCACAGCAGCCGCTCGAGCGCCTGCGCGTTGCCGTCCGCGGCGGCGCGACAGAGCTTCTCGATTTCCGCCGCATCGGGCCGGGGTTGGGTGTGGAAGTCCATTCGGGCACGTAGAATAACCGGCGCGGGCGCGCGTGTCATTTCCGTGTCGGCCGGTGCGAGCACCAGCGATGAGCAGCGGACCACCAGAGCCCGTGAGCCTGATCGTGGCGCGCTTCTTCGCCGGCCGCCGCGCGGGCCGCCGCGTCTCGATCGATGATGTTCTGCGCGAGACGACAGACGCCTCCGGGCGCGCGGAACTGCGCGCGGCGGCGCTGACCGAGATCGCCCGCCAGGCGCGGACGGTGCTGCTGGCGCCCGGTTCGTCGGAGCGCACCGCGGGCGCGCCGCTGGGCGGCTTGGGCGCCGACAAGATCCCCGAAATCGCCGGTTACGACGTGATCGAGCGCATCGGCCAGGGCGGTATGGGGACCGTGTATGAGGGCTACCAGCAGGCGACCGGTCGCCGCGTGGCAATCAAGGTCATGCTGGACGGCGGCGCCGGGGATGAGCCCGCCCGCCGGCGATTCGAGCGCGAGGTGGAGCTGGCGGCGCGGCTCACGCACCCGGGCATCGTTTCGGTGCTGGATTCCGGCGTGCATCGCGGCCACTACTTCTATGTGATGGACTATTTCGACGGCGCGCCGCTCGACCGCGCGCTAACGCCGGGGGCAGGGGATCCCCGCGGCGCGCTCGAAGTGCTGGCCCGAGCCGGCGAGATCGTTGACTACGCCCATCAACGTGGCGTGCTGCACCGCGACCTGAAGCCGGGCAACATCCTGCTCAACGAGCGCGGCGAACTGCGGCTGTTGGACTTTGGCCTCGCCAAGGCGCTGCGCGGCGACCTCTCCGCGGGCCTCGAGCTCTCGCTCTCGCGGCCGGGGCAACTCCTGGGCACGGTCGCCTACATGCCGCCGGAGCAATCGCGGGGCGAGTTCGAACAGATGAGCGTGCGCAGCGACGTGTACGCGCTGGGCGCGATCGGCTACGAGCTGCTCACCGGGCGGCTGCCGGTGCCGACGGATCGGCCGCTGGCGGAGGTGCTGACGGCCATCGAGACGATGGACCCGGTGCGGCCGTCGGCGCTGCGGCGCGGCCTGGACCGTGACATCGACGCGCTGCTACTGAAAGCGCTGGAGAAGGCGCCGCAGCGGCGCTATGCGACCGCCGCGGAATTCGCCGCGGACATCCGCCGCTACCTGGCGCACGAGCCGATCGCGGCGCGGCGGATCGGACCGGCCGGGCGGCTCATGCGCTGGGCGCAGCGGAACCGGGCAGTGGCCGCGGTGAGCGCAGTGTCGCTGGTCGTACTGGCGGCGGTAACGGGTGTGTCGATCGCGCAGATCACGGCGGAGCGCGACAAGGCGGTCGCGCGCGGTGAGCACGCGCAGCGCGTGATGGCAGCGATGCAGGACATGCTCGCGGCGGGCGACCCCGCGCGCACGCCGGGCGCCGACGTGACGCTGCGCCAGCAGTTCGACGCCTGGGAAAACGGCCTGCAAGAATTTGCCTCCGAGCCGGCGATGGACGCTGGGCTGCGTGGGATATTCGGGCGGCTGGCGCTGGCTCACGGAGAGTACGAGCGCGCCGAGCGCAACCTGCGCCGTGCGGTTGAACTACACGAGAGCCAACATGATCCGGATTCCGACCTGGCCGACGCGCGACTTGCCCTCGCCGGCGCTTTGCACAAGTTGAACCGTTACGCGGACGCCGAGGCGGAATACCGGGCGGCGCTCGCGCTTCGCGAACGCGCGTTCGGTCCGGCCGCGCCGGAGACCGCCGAGAGTCTCTCGGGCCTGGCGTGGGTCGTGAAAGACCAGGACCGGTACGACGAGGCTGAGGCGCTGTACCGCCGCGCGGTCGAAATATTGCGCGCAGCGCCCGGGGACCAGCGGTCGGCGCTGGCCGACGTGTCGAACAACTTCGCGCAGCTCCTGACGCGCCGGGCGCGCTACAACGAGGCTGAACCTTTGTTCCGCAGCGCGCTGGCGCTGCGCCGTGAGCTGTTCGGCGACGATCACCAGCACGTCGCAACCACGCTCAAGAACCTGGGCAACATGCTGCGCGACGCCGGCGATCTGCGCCAGGCCGCCGAACGGCTCGAGCAGGCGCACGAGATGCTCGCGCGGCTGCTGGGACCTGAGCACCCGACCACGATCGTGAGCATGAACGAGCTGGGGCTGGTGCTGAAGGATTATGGAGACTTTGCCGCGGCCGAGCCGCTGTTTCGGCGCGCGCTGGAGCTGCGCGTCCAGGCGCTGGGCGGCGAGCGGTTCGACAACGTGGCGGTGAGCAAGCACAACCTGGCGGTCGCACTGGCTGGCTTGCAGCGCTACGACGAGGCCGAAGCGCTGCTCGACGAGGCGCTGCGGACGTGGCGTGAGACGTTGCCGGACGCCGAGCGTTCGTACAAGGTCGCGGTCGGGCTCCACAGCCTGGCCGACCTGTACCGCCTCACGGGTCGGCTCGACAGGGCGCGCGAGGTGGCCGAGCAGGCGCTGCGGATCCGCCAGGCGATTCACACCAGCGGCCGGCACGTCGAGCTGGGCGCGTCGGCGCTGCTGCTGGGGCGGATCGCGCTGGATGCGGGCGACGCGGCCGCGGCGGAAAGCGACTTTCGTGAGGCGCTGCGGCAGTTCGACGCGCTGCCGGAGGGGCACTGGCGGCGCGGACTGGCCGAGTCGCTGCTCGGGCGCGCGTTCCTGACGCAGGGTAGGCCGCAGGACGCCGAGCCGCTGCTCACCCGGGGCGCGGAGCGGCTGCGGCAGGGCCGCCATCCGCGCGAGCTGGAGACGCTGGCGGCCGTCGAAGCGTGTGTCACGCTGTATGAGCGCCTCGGCGACGCGGAAAAAGCAGCGACGTACCGCAATCTGCTGGTCATGAGCGAGACCGGACCGGTTCCCTAACCCTCGCTCGCAGGCACGCGCCGCCGCACCGCGGTGCAGTGGCCGTGCTGCGCGCAACCGCGCACACTCCTGCTGTGACGACCGCCTCGTCGCATGAACCTCACACAAACTTCGCTTCGATTTTGCATTGGCGACATCGGACGCTAACCGCCGCTCTCTACGCTCGCGGCGCTGGGGAGATGGCGCGGAACGACGGCCGCCGAAGCCATGCGGGCGCCTGGCGGCGAACGGTGAGATCTTGGGGAGTAGCGCATGCGAATGGAAGATCGGCTGTCGAATGCTGGTACGGTTCGGAAACAAGCGGGCTTCACACTGATCGAGCTGCTGGTGGTGGTGGCGATCATCGCGCTGCTGATTTCGATCCTGATGCCCAGCCTTCAGAACGCGCGCGACCAGGCCAAAGCGGTCAAGTGCGCCAGCAATCTGGCGCACGTGGGGAAAGCCTTCGGCGCATACCTGGGCGAGAACCGCTCGGTGTATCCGCCGGCGTACCTGTACGC
>JABRWC010000141.1:0-4592 GCA_039961675.1 Phycisphaerae bacterium | reverse complement strand
CACGACGCGCACTGGACCCCCGCTTTCGCGGGGGTGACGATGGGGCCCCCCGCCTGCGCGGGGGTGACGATGGGGCCCCCCGCTTTCGCGGGGGTGACGAGTGGGGACGCGCGCCAGCGCAGGGGTGACGACGGGGAGCGTCGGCGTCCCGCCGGCAACACTCGGAGCGCGGGCTTCTCGCCTGCAAAGCGCCCCGCACTGCCGTGCGCAGGCTTGTTGATACGCCCCGCACTGCCGTGAGCAGGCTTGTTGATACGCCCCGCACTGCCGTGAGCAGGCTTGTTGACATGCCCCGCACTGCCGTGCGGGGTTCGGATTGAGCGCTCGCTGTCGCTCGCAGTTTTGATGCGTGTTCGGGCGACCGTGGCGCGAAACGTCGGGCACAGAGGGCCGACGCTACCGGGTTCACTGACGGCACGCGGCGTGTCCGCGGTCCCGCGTGGTCGCGGCTCGGGCGGAGCGCCAACGGCTCGCTTACGGCCGCGGCTCGCCTGGTTGGGGCGTCTCGGCCGGCTGGGTCGCACCCACCGCTTCCGGCGTGTCGCCGCGCGGCGCTTCCGCCTCGCGCAGTTCCACCAGCAACACCCCGGCAGGTCCGGCCGGGTCGTTGGATCGGTCGTAGTAGACGATTCGCTCGGTATGGCGGCCGACCGCGATCGCCTGGCGCAGCGCCTGCACCGGGTTCACGAACGGCACGGGAATCCGGATCACCGATAGCACTCGCTCGCGCTCGACGAGCAGCTCCACCCAGCGCGCATGCGGGCGGTTGCGGATCGCCGCGCGAATCTCGTCCACCGGCTGGCTGGTCGCGAATCGCTTCCGCTCGGTGCCGACGATCCAGTCGCCTACGCGCAAGAACCCGCGGCTCACACCCGTGCTGCGGACGACGTCGACGCGCAGCCGCTTCGACTCCGCCTCGGGCGTCACGTCGATGCCAAGCACCACTTCGCCGCCGCCCGGCTGCCGCTTCCGCCACCAGTCTTCCTGCAAAGCCGCGGGCCAGCGCCGCCGCAGATGCTCGAGCCAACGATCGCCGACCACGCAGACGCGTTCGCTCTGCGCCGCGACCAGGTTGTCGAACTCCGTGACCGCCGCGTCCGAGGCCAAACCGACTACGTCGGAGAACGTGGGCGTCGCTCCGTGAAGCGCGGCCAGCACCCGGCTCATCCACTCCCGGTGTGAGGTCAGGATCAGCAGGCCGTCCTGCACCGTCCAGCACAGGTGCAGCTCGCGCAGCGTCCCGTCGTCCAGCGGATCGAGCGCGCGGCTCAGGTCCAGCAGCACGGCCGGCACGCCCTCAATCGTGACCTCGCGGCTCCGCGGCAACGGCGGCACGCCCTTGGCCAGCGACAGGAAGTCATGCACGGTGACCACGGACTCGACCACGGTGTTGAAATGCTCGGCCGCCGCCAGGTCGTCGTGCGTGCGCGCCAGCAGCGCGACCGCGGGCACGGGCGGGCTTCCTTCGGGACGGCCCGCGGGATCGACGGTTCCGATCGCGACGCAGAATTCGCCCCCGAGCGCGCCCAGCAGTCGGTCGATGGCGTCGGTCTGCTCCACGAGGTTCATCGCGATCCGCAGGACGTTCCGCGGCGGAAGCGACCGGATCGCGCGCGCGGCGCGCTCGATGTCGACGCGGCCCTCCCAAGCGCCGACCGTGTCGGCCGGCAGGCGGGCCGTGAGCGGCACGCCGCGCTCGCGGGAGGGGCGATCGGCCGGGGGCGCGTCGGATGCCAGTGCGATCCTGAGCGAGGAACCGCTGCGGTGCAGCGTGAGCATGAGGTTGCGGCCGGAAAGCAGCGTGCCTGCTGCGCCCCGCGGCTGGGTGGCCGGACTCGTGGACGCCGGAGCCGAGTCGGGGTGCGCGGCGGACGAAGTCGCGACGGCAGGAACCGCGCGCGACAGCCGGGCGAACAGCAACGCCTGGGCGTCGGGCTGCATGCGACCGAGCAATCCGACGAACGCAGGATACTCCGCCAGGCTGCCCGCCGGGGCGCTGGCTTTCAGGCGCACGACGGCTTGGAACATGCCGTCAGGCAGGCGAGGGTCGCCGAAGGCAAGCACGTCGCCCATCACGGCCACCGCGACATCGTCGGTCAGGCGGTACAGTTCGGCGCCGGGCGGGGAAGCCAACGGCTGAGCTTTCCAGCGCTGGAGCAGGTTCGGGATGCTGATGGCGCCGGTCGGGCGGCAAAGCGCGACGGCGTCGGGCGATCGTCCGGGCCCCTCGCCCACGAACGCCACCTGGCGCGCCAGCAGGACGCGGATGGCCTCGGCCGGCTCCATGCGAATCGTGCGACGGATGCGCGCGATCCAGCGCGTCACGTCGTCCGGCTCGGCCGGCTGCCCGGCGATGTCCGCGAGCATGGCCCAGATTTGTGGTTCGATGAGCGACTCGAGCAGCGGGGACGCGTCGCGGGCCTCGACGAAAAAGCCGGCGTTGGCGGGGACCAGCCTCGCCAGCGACGGTTCGTCAGCGAGCGAGCGCGCGGCGCCTGCGTGGCGGATAACCAGGATCGCGATTGCCAGCCGGACCGGAAAGATCGTGCGGGACGAAAGCGTCACAAGTTGGGCCGATTACAGCGGAACGCGTCCGGACGGAGCGTCATCTGGCGCCGGCTCGGGCTTCTCCGGCGCGGCCGGCAACAGCGATTCGAGCATGCTGTTGAACGGGCCAGGAGTTTCGAACAGTTCGCGCGGGATGGTCAGGTTCCAGGCATAGCGTGGCAGGCCGCCCACGCCGTTCTCGATCGAGTTCTGCACCGAGCGCATCAACTCGCTGAACATGTAGCGCTTCAGCTCGGCGCCGGTCGGGTCGTTCATCGCGACCTCAAGCTCCGGCGAGACGCGTTCGCCCGGGACCACCGGCGGCGACGTACTCGCGGACGAGCGCCAGAGAATCGCGAAGACGATCACGGCCGCAGCCTGGAGCGCGACGGCGGAGCCGATCGCAACGCGCCGGCGGCGCGCCAGCCGCACGGGACGGGAACCGAGGCTCGCCATTACGCGGTCCGTGAAATCGTCGGAAATCGTGGGCGTGCGGTCGTCGGACGCAACCACGAACTCGAACGATTCGAGCATCGCGATCTTCTTCTGGCACACCCCGCAGCGCAGCCGGTGGGCGTCGAACTCCAGCCGCAGCGCGCCGGACAGCTCGCCGTCCAGGTACGCGTCGAAGAGTTGTTCTGCGTCGGAGCAGTTCATCGTCCAACCCGTCAGGCCCGCCGGGAATCGCCCAATCGTCCCAGCACCGACCAGTCCTCGCTCAAGGTCGCGCTCAGCAGGTTTCGCAGCTTCTCTCTTGCGCGGTGCAGATGGCTCTTGACCGTGACGGCCGGAATTCCCAGCACCACGCCGATTTCCTGGCAACTCTTACCCTCTCGATAGAAGAGCAGCACGGCGCTCTTCTGCGGCGGCGACAACTCGTCCACCGCGGCCCAGATTCGGCCGCGGAGCCGGGCCGCGTCCTCGCTTCCGGCGACGCAACTCGGCGCATCCTCGTCGGGCGAGCCGAGCTGGGAGAAGTCAAGCTCGGCAACGACCCCGCGTCGCCGGCGCATCGCGTTCAGGCACAGGCGGTACGCAATCGTGAACAGCCACGTGCTGAATGCGTATGCTTCGGAGTAGCTCTCCAGCGATTCGTACGCCTTGACGAACGCGGACTGGCAGATGTCCTCCGCCTCGTGGTGATTTCGCACCATTCGGAAGACAAAGGCGAAGAGGCGCTCTTTGTACGCCTCCACGATCGCGCGGAACGCGTCGGTGTGCCCGCGCTTGGCGCGGGCAATCTGCCGCAGTTCGTCAGTTCGCGTCATTCACCATCCCGGGCTTGTTTTCGGCCCCGGGGTGCGTCGATCGCACCCACTTATACTCCATCGGACCGATTCGGTTGCGGCGCGTTGAGCCTCCAATACACTGTACGTTGGCGATGAGCAAAGTGCCACAACAACCCCGCCGGATCGAGAACAAGAAGGCCCGGTTCCACTTCGAAATCCTGGAGGAGCATGAGGCGGGAATTGAGCTAACTGGCAGTGAAGTCAAGAGTTTACGAAACGGCCAGGGCAAGATCGAGGAGTCCTTCGCCATGATCCGAGGGGGGCAGGCGTTCCTGCGCGACTGCCATATCGCCCCATACGTAAACGCGACGGTTCGCCCGCACGAACCTACGCGCGAGCGCCGATTGCTCCTGCATCGACGCGAAATCCGCACGCTGCACGAGAAGGTCACCCAGCAGGGGCTGACGCTGATCCCGCTCAGCCTGTTCTTCAACGAGCGCGGGCTGGTCAAGGTGAACCTCGCGCTGGCCCGCGGCAAGAAGCTCTTCGACAAGCGCGAGACGATCAAAAAGCGTGAGCACCAGCGCGACATGGCCCGCGCGCTTCGGCGCCGCCGATCTTCGTGAAGAAAATCGGACGGCGTGATGCGCCGGGGAGCGTCGGCATCTCGCCGGCAAGACCGGTCAGGAGACCGGTCCCCCATGAAGCTCCCCGGTCCCCCATGAAGCTCCCCGGTCCCCCGCGAAGCTCCCGAGACTCCCGCGAACCTCCCGAGACTCCCGCGAAACGGCAAGACCGGTCAGGAGACCGGTCCCC
>JABRWC010000140.1:0-11417 GCA_039961675.1 Phycisphaerae bacterium | reverse complement strand
GGGTATAAGTGGGGCGGTCGCTGTTCCGTGCTTCATGCGGTGACTGCAAACCGGGGTCTTGTCTCATGAAAATGTGTCGCATTTTGGCCGGAGCCGCCGCCGTCACAGTTCTCGCGTGCGTGGCGCTCTGGAACCCTCGAGCCGCGGCGCAAGTTCCGCCGCAGCCGCTATGCGGTTTCCCCATCGAAGTTCCTTGCGTGGGTTGCCCTCCACCGGCGGCGAATGAGTCGTGCGCTTGCAGTACCTTCGGCGAGGATGAACTCTGCGCGCTGGGGGCTGCTGTCGGCGGCACGCGCGGGGCGGGTATAGCGTACGGTTCGTATACCTACATTGCCGGCGATGAAGACCACGCCTGTAGGCTCAGGCGTACGAATGGTCCCTACCAGTGCGGGGCGGTCGAAATCTGCGCCACGCAGGAGTACCAGACGAATTGCGCCCCGGCACAGCAATGCGCGTTCCGATTTCTCGACACGTGCTACTCACAATACACTTACAGCGTACTGGGTGATTGCCCGGACGATCGCACGTGTATTTGGAGGTATCCCTGAGCCGCGGGAGTATTCTGATGTCAGGATTTGTTGCAGGGATGATTGCCGTTGGGTTGCTCGCCGGCAGCGCCTCGGCCGATGAGCTGCCGGAAGCCTTGCAGCGCATGATCGAAGCGAGGACCGCACTGAACGGCGCTGAGCTGGAATGGTCGTACACGCAGTTCGTCGGCGGGCACGCCGGGCTGCCGAAGCGCTATGTGAGCCGGTATTCGCGCGGCGGCGACCATGTGATCCTGGAGCTTCCGCCTGAAGGCGCCGACCCCAAAGCGGAGCAGGCCGACCCCTCGCGGCGGATCGCCCAGCGGGCCGGCATGTTCGCGGCGGACGGCCGGGCGTGGCTGCGAAGTCCGGACAGCATTCGGATCTACGAGTACAAGCCGGAGAAGGCGCAGAACGCATACGAAGCGTTTCTGGGCGACGTGCGGGCGGTCGGGATGGGCGTGCAGTACACACGCGTCGGCTCGATCGCGCAAGGCTTATGGTCGGGCGTGGCGTCGGAGCACCGCGAGCGGGTCGAGTACCAGCAGATCGAGGAGCGCGAGCGGTCGATCGTCACGGGCACGTTCGAGGACCGATCGACGATCACCTGGAGCATCCGGCCGGACAAGGGCTGGAACGCGGAGCGCGTGACGCTTCGCGACGCCGAGGGCAACATCGTCTCCGAATCGGTCATGGATTTGGCGCGCGCGGGCAAGACCTGGTTTCCCCGGAAGGCCGAGTTCTACTACAACGGCAACTTCGTGCACCAGGTCGAGGTGCACCAGTCCAGTTTCGACGCGGCCGGTCTGCCGTATGCGTTCACGTTGAACGACATGGGCGCGGAGATCGGGATGGAGGTCAGTGAGGTACCGGACGGGCCGCGCGTCGTGATTCCCTCCGAGCAGCGCTTCTGGGACGGAGAGCAGGTGCTGTTCCTGGACGAGTTCCAGGAGCGGCTGGACCGCGGCGAAATCCGCCCCGGACCGGCCGTGCTCGCCCACCGGGCCAAAGTCGAGAGCGAGGGGGAGCCGATCACGCTGGCCGACGCGCTTGATGGCTACGCGCCCGAGTCGATCGCGATCGGCAAACTCTCTCTGTGGGACGCGTACACGCGCAATTTCATCCGCGTCAATAAGCTTGACGAAAAGCAGTCGCGCGACGCGGAGCGCGTGCTGCGCGATTGCCAGGAGGCGGCGCATCGGGCGCTCGACCAACGCGAGGACGCGATCAATGAGTTCGTCGCATGTGTCAACCGGGCCAAGGATGAGTGCAAGAAAGAACCCGATCCCAAGAAACGCGAGGCGCGCTTCGCGGAACTGTGGGGGCGGCAGGAGCGACTCTTCGGCTTCCTGAACGAGATCTTCAAGACACGCCTCGAGCCCGGCCTGGAAAACCTGCTTCGTCCGGAGCAGCGCGTGGCGGCGCGTGAGCGGCAGGCGAAGCGCGGCCACCCCTGAACGTCATCCGCGCGCAGCGCTCGGATCGACGCGGGGCGCCACCGGCTCCTGTCCGTTGATTAAACGCGGGAGCGCACGCCGAATGGCTTCCAAGATCGGCCTGGAGGCCGGCCCCACGATCGGCGGACAGAGGCTTCCGCGGACGGCTAAACGCCGGCCCGCGGAATGGGCGGCTGTTTCGAGCTTCCGGATTCGGGTCGATCTCTACCCGGGCGGGTTTCTGCTCGCGACCGGCGTGTTCGAGAGCGATTGCGGCACGGCGGGCTGCGGGCAGTACGCCTTCACGTGCAGGTGAGTACGCTCGGCCGCCGAAGAGTTGCTCCGGCCCGGCGCGGCCGGGCGCGCCAAGCTGATCCCGCGGCTGCGCAGGCAGCGAACGCGCCGGTCCACCTTCCTCCAGCACGTCGAGGTCGACGCGACCAACAACCGCGCCGAAAGGAACCTGCGTCCGGACGTCATCGCCCGCGAGCTCACCCGCGGCTACAAGACGCCGCGCGGCGTGCGCACCCGGGAAACGCTCGCCAGCCCGTCCGGCGCCCGCGAGCGACGCCTCCGGGACTTCGCCGAGCTCCTCCGACCCCTGCCGCGCGTCCGTCCAACGCCGGACGCACGCTGAACATGTACCACGCCCTGGCCCAGGTCCTGCCGCCCAGCCGCGGTTGTTGGCCCAGGCAGTTCTCGTGCTGCAATTGCCGTTGGCTGCCGCGTGCCGCCGCTCCGTGGCGGCCAATTCCGGCAATTGTCATCCCGCATGTGACGCCATCGGATTCGTCTCACCCGCCCGGACGGTGCTCGGCGCATGCGTGGGCAGGGTCCGTTGTTCGCGGTCTCACGGCCGCGCCGAATGCGCCTTTCCGTCCGCCGTCCGCCACGTAACAATACCCCGTTCGGCCGGACTTTTCCGGCCGTGCGGGCGTGTGCGCCCGCATTGCACGCGGCGCGCGGAGCGCAACGAAATTCCCTGGAGGACCCGATCGTGCTACGCAAGTTCCACCGCCTTCCGGAGTCGAAATGGCTGCTCGTCGCCGTTGCGCTGGCCGTCGCCGGGGCGAACGCGGCAACGAGCCCCGCGTACCCCCCGACGAAAAAGGGCGACGTCGTCGAGGAGATTCACGGCCAGAAGATCGCCGACCCGTACCGCTGGCTGGAGGAGCTCGATTCGCCCGAGACCAAGGAGTGGATCGAGGCCCAGAACAAGGTGACGTTCGGGTTCCTGGAGCAGATTCCGTCGCGCAAGGCGATCCAGGACCGGCTGACGAAGCTCTGGAACTTCGAGCGGTTCGGCATTCCGTTCAAGGAGGGCGGCAAGTACTTCTACTCGCACAACTCGGGCCTTCAGAACCAGAACGTGATCTACGTCGCGGACTCGCTGACCGCCGAGCCGCGCGTGCTGATGAATCCGAATGAGTGGAGCGCCGACGGGACCGTCGCGCTCTCCGGCTGGTCCGTGACGCGCGACGGCAAGTACGTGGCTTACGGCAAGTCGTCCGGCGGCTCGGACTGGGTCGAATACTTCGTCAAGGACATCGCGACCGGCAAGGACCTGGACGACCAGATCAAGTGGGTCAAGTTCTCCGGCGCGTCATGGATGAAGGACGGCTCGGGGTTCTTCTACAGCCGCTACGACGAGCCGAAGGGCAACGAGCTGTCGAGCGTGAACTACTTCCAGAAACTCTTTTTCCACAAGGTCGGCACGCCGCAGGCCGAGGACGTGCTCATCTACGAGCGCCCGGACAAGAAGGAATGGGGCTTCGGCGGCTCGGTGACGGAGGACGGCCGGTTCCTGATCATCAGCAATTGGGAGGGGACCGAGCGCAAGAACCGGATCCTGTACAAGGACCTCTCGCAGCCCGACGGCAAGGTGGTCGAGCTGCTGATGGAGTTCGACGCGCAGTACGACTTCATCGGCAACGACGGGACGACGTTCTACTTCTACACCGACCTGAACGCCCCGCGCGGCCGTCTGATCGCGATCGACGTGACCCATCCTGCCCGCAGCGAGTGGAAAGAGCTGATCCCGCAGGCGGCCGAGACCCTGCGCAGCGTGGGGTACGTCGGCGGCCGTTTCATCGCCGAGTACCTCAAGGACGCGCACTCGCAGGTCAAAGTGTTCGATACGAAGGGCCAGTTCGTTCGCGAGGTCGAGTTTCCCGGGCTGGGCTCGGCCGGCGGTTTCGGCGGGAAGCCGGACGACCCCGAAACGTTCTATTCGTTCACCAGCTTCAGCACGCCGGCCACGATCTACCGCTACGACGTTCAGACCGGCGCGAGCGAGGTCTACAAGAAGCCCAAGGTCGATTTCAATCCCGATCTGTACGAGTCCAAGCAGGTCTTCTACCAGAGCAAGGACGGCACGCGAGTGCCGATGTTCATCACGCACCGCAAGGGCATCCAGCTCGACGGCAACAACGCCACCTATCTCTACGGCTACGGGGGCTTCAACATCCCGATCACGCCCAGTTTCTCGATCGCCAATCTGGTCTGGATGGAGATGGGCGGCGTGTTCGCCGTGGCGAACCTGCGCGGCGGCGGCGAGTACGGCAAGGAATGGCACGACGCCGGCCGCCTGAAGAACAAGCAGAACGTCTTTGACGATTTCATTGCCGCAGCCGACTGGCTGATCGCCAACCAGTATACGAAGCCGGCCAAACTGGCCATCGGCGGCGGCAGCAACGGCGGCCTGCTGGTGGGCGCGTGCATGACGCAGCGGCCGGACCTGTTCGGGGCGGCGCTGCCGCAGGTCGGCGTGATGGACATGCTGCGGTTCCACAAGTTCACGATCGGCTGGGCCTGGGTCAGCGACTACGGCTCGCCGGACGATCCAGAGATGTTCAATGTGCTGCGCGCCTACAGCCCACTGCATTCGCTCAAGCCGGGTGTTTCTTATCCGGCCACGCTGATCACCACAGGCGACCACGACGACCGCGTCGTGCCGGCGCACAGCTTCAAGTTCGCGGCAGCGCTCCAGGAGGCGCAGAAGGGCGAAGCCCCGGTGCTGATTCGCATCGAGACGCGTGCCGGTCACGGCGCCGGCAAGCCGACGCAGATGATCATCGAGGAGGTCGCCGATCGCTGGGCGTTCCTGACCCGCGTGCTGGACATGAAGCTGCCGGAGCAGTTCCAGTAGCCGCGTCCGCGGGACCGCCGGAAGCCCTAGCGCAGTTCCCCGCTCCCTCACGGTCGCGGCTCGGATGGAACGGTCGCAGTTTGGACAGGCGCTGGGGAGCGCGGGCGTCGCACTCGCGGTTCGTGTCCCGCGCCGCGGGAGTCCAGTTGGCGCTCGGCGCGACCAGCCATCGCGCATGTTGCGGCTGGAGGTAAGGAGGTCCGCGCTTGCACTGGGACGCCTTCCTCGATGATGTCGCGAAATGGCTCGATGACCGTAGGCTCCTGACCATTGGCGCACGTTGGGTGCTGGGCGTCTCGGGCGGGCCGGACTCGACGCTGCTGCTTCGGGCGATGCGCGAGCTCAGCGCGCGGCGCGACCTGAAGTGGGAGTTGCACGTCGCGCACCTGCACCACGGAATGCGCGCCGCGGAGGCCGACGCCGACGCCGCCTACGTGGCGCGCTTGGCGGAGGTGGCTGGCCTGCCGTTTCATCAGGAAAACGTGGACGTGCCGGCAGACGTCGCGGCCGGCGGCGGCAGCACCGAGGAGGTGGCGCGGCAGCGACGCTACGAGTTCCTCGAACGGGTCGCGCTGCGCACCGGCTCGGAGCGCGTCGCCGTCGCGCACCATGCCGACGACCATGCCGAAACCGTCTTGCACCGCATCTGCCGCGGGACCGGCCTGCGCGGGCTGGCGGGCATGCGCGAGATCCGGCCCATCCGACCGCAGAGCCGTGTGCAGCTTGTCCGGCCGCTCCTGGCGCAGCGACGGAGCACGATCGAGGCTTTGTGCGTAGAGCTCAAGCTCTCGCCGCGCATCGACGCCTCGAACGCGACGGGCGAGTTCACACGCGGCCGAATCCGAAACGTGATCCTGCCCGCGATCCGCGAGCATGTGAACCCGAACGTCACGGACGCCCTGCTGCGGCTGGCCGAACAGGCCGGCTGGCTCGGCACGTATCTCTCGGACGCCGCAGAACGCATTTTCGACTCGCTCGTGGTCCAGTCTTCGCCCAGCCACTTGGTGCTGAACGTGCGCGCCCTGACGAGCAAGCAGCGGATCATCCAGGCCGAAGTCGTGCGCCTGGCGATCGGGACCGTCCTCGGCGGCGAGCAGGACCTGAACTTCGTGCATATCGACGCAGTGCTGAAGCTGGCAGGCGAACTGGCCAGCGGCAAGGAGGTGCACCTGCCGGGTCCGGTTCTGGTGCGAAAGGTCTACGACCGCCTGGAGTTCCGCCCGTTTTTCGCCGAGGCGCCGCTTCCGGAGATCGAGTCGGTGTTCGTGCGCTGCCCGGGGACCACGGCGCTGCACCAGCTCGGCATGGCGCTGACCGCGGAGGTCTGCGACGTGCCGCGCGAGCTGGTCGAGGAGCTGCGCCGCCGGCCGCACCCGAACGAGGAATGGCTGGATTTTGATCGCGTGCAGCAGCCGTTGCTCGTGCGCGGCCGGCGCGAGGGCGACCGCTTCTGGCCGCTCGGCGCGCCGGGAAGCAAGAGCGTGAGCGAGTTCCTCAGCGACGAGAAGGTGGACCCGGCGCAGCGCGTCCGCATCGGCATGCTGTGCGACCAGGAAGGTCCGGTGTGGATCATCCCGCTGCGCATCGACGAACGCGTCAAGCTCCGCCCGACCAGCACCCGTGCGCTGCGCCTCACCCTGCGTCCGCTGGCCGGCGCGTGACGGTCCCGGCATGGTTCCAGGCCACACGATCGAACGAGACGAGCAACGGCGGCAGGATTGGCGCGGGCTGCTCGTGCTTGCCGTTGCGGCGTTCGCGCTGCGCGCCGCGTGGGTGGCTTATCGCTGGCAGGAGTCGGGGCCGTGGCTGGAGTTCGACGACGAGCGCCTGCACTGGCAGCTTGCGACCAAGCTCGTGCAACGCGGGGCGCTCGTCAGCGACGACGGGCGTTACGCCGCCCGAATGCCGCTTTATCCGTTGTTTCTGGCGCTGTTCGCCTGGGTGGGGGAAGGGGGAATCTTCGCCGCCAGGCTCGCGCAGGCCCTCGTTTCCGCGTGTTGCGCGCCGCTGGCCGGCCGCGTAGCAGGGGCCGTGTTTGGCAGGCGGGGGGGCTGGCTGGCCGGTGCGCTGGTCGCGGTCGATCCGTTCAACGTCTTTTTCTGCAATCTGCTCCTGAGTGAGGCGGTGTTTACCTGCGTTGCGCTGGCGTTTGCCGCCAGCACTTGGCGCGTGTTGTCGGACCCCGACGGGGTTGGTCGGCGCGGCGTCATGGTCCTGGCCGCGACTGGCGCCGCCGCCGTGCTTACGCGGCCGTCCGCCGCCGGCTGGGTGCTGCTGGTCTGGCTGCTGGTGCCGCTCTTCGATCACCGTCGGGCGCGCGGGGCGGTGCGCGTCGCGCTGTGCATGGCCGTCATGGCCGGCTGCCTGCTGCCGTGGGGGCTGCGCAACCGGAGTGTGGTCGGCGACTTCGCCTGGCTTTCGACCAACGGCGGCGTGACGTTGTACGACGCCCAGGGTCCGCAGGCGCGCGGCGACAGCGATCAGTCCTTTCTGGCCCGGATGCCCGAACTTGCGGAATTGGATGAAGTGCAGCGCGACCATCGGTTGCAGGAACTCGCGCTTCGGCAGATGTGGGCCGATCCGGTTCGCGTCCTGCGACTCGCCGGCGTGAAGTTCTTGCGGACATGGAGCCTCGTTCCGAACGTCGCGGATTATCGGCGGGGCGTCGCCGCATACGCCTGCGCGGCGTTCACGCTGGCGGTGCTGGCGGCGGCCGTCGCCGGGCTTGCGAGCGCCGCGCTGCCGGGGAAATTGCCGGCGGACTGGCGGCGGAGCGTCCGTTCGCTGGCGATCGCGGTCCTGCTGCCCGTGGCGTATTTCACTCTCGTCCATTGCGTGTACGTCGGCAGCGTGCGCTACCGCGTCCCGCTCATGCCGCAATTGGCGCTGCTGGGTGGGGGCGCGGCCATCGTTTTTCGCGCGAACGTGTCTTCCGATCAGGCAACGCAACGGGCCGCGCCGCGGTAAGATACGATGGCTCGCTTCGAGGCCCGTCGAGGAGGAAGGCATGAGCAGCTCGATCGATCCCGTCGTTCAGTCCATCCAGCAGCAGGCATCGGCGCTGGATCGAGACTTCGCGCGGCTCGCGCCGCTGCTCGAGAAAGCGAGCGATTCGGACGCAGGCGCGGCGATGAAAGCGATTGTCCGCTCGCTGCACCGGTTGGCGGAAGCCGCCCGGGCCGTCCGCAACTCCTGCCCGACGTGCCGCAAGGCGGACGCGAACCTCTCGTTCGAGGCGGTCAACAAGCTCTCTGGCGTGTGGTCGCTGCCGGAGTGCAACACCTGCCGGCCGCTGGCGCGGATCATCGGCGCCGTGGAGAAGGCCGCGCGAGACGAGTCCCGGGCGATCAACGGCTGAGCGCGGCTGGCGTAGCTTCTCAGAAACCCAGCATCATGGGTGGTACGGGTTCCCGCTCCTGAAGTCACAGGCCAGACGCCCGTGCCCCACTCCATAAGATGCATGGAGCGTGACTGGCCGCTCTAGCGCCGCCGGCTGCGCTGAATCAGAAACTCCACCAGCGCGCGGTTGAACGGCATCGAGGTGTCGAGCGCGACGTAATCGGCGCGCAGCGCGTCGAGCCGGCCTTTCAGTTCCGCCCGCCACGCCCGGACTGCGCTTTCCAGCCCGGCACGTGCGGAGTCCGAATCCACTTCGAGCCACGCGCCGCTCTCGGGATCTTCCAGACGCAGCACCCCGTGAAACGGCAGCGACGTCTCGGCTGCGTCCAGCACGTGCATCACGATCAGATCGTGCCCGCGGTAGCGCACGTGATGAAAGGCGCGCAGCAGATCGGAGCCGTCGGTCAGCAGATCGCTGAGAATCACGAAGACCCCGCGGTGGGCTGCGCGGTGCAATGCGTCGTGGACGCCGCGCACCAGTCCCGTCTCGCCCGACGGCCGAACCGCCGCCAGCGCCGCGAGCAGGTGCACGAGGTCTGTGCGGCGGGAGCGCGGCGGCAGCCACGTGCGCAGGCCGCCCCCGATGATCCCCAGCCCGACGGCGTCCTGCTGGCGCATAACGAGGTAAGCGAGCGCCGCGGCGAGGTGGACCGCGTAGAGCAGCTTGGCCGCGGGCGCGCCGTCGCGCGGCCGCTCGTCGCGCGGCCCCACGTATCCCATGCTTGCCGAAGCGTCGAGCAACAGGTGGCAGTCGAGGTGCGTCTCCGCGGCGTAGCGTCGGACGTACATGCGATCGGTGCGGGCAAAAACGTTCCAGTCGATGGAGCGGAGGTCGTCACCCTGGACGTACTTGCGGTGCTCGCTGAACTCGACGCTGGGTCCCTGGAACGGAGAGCGGTGCAGTCCGGCAAGGAAGCCTTCGACGATGAAGCGCGCCCGCAGGTCGAGCCGCTGCACCTGCTGGATCAGTTCCGGGTCGAGACAGCGCGCGAGCGACGTCATCTCGCGTCAACCCGGCGGGGCGGAGTCCGGCTTGGCCGCCAGAACTTCCTTGATTGCGCTGCGCAGAAAGCGCATCTTGACGTTGTTGGTCTCGTCAACCTTCAGCACGACTTCGTTCTCGCGTACGTCCACCACGGTTCCGAACACGCCGCCGATCGTCAGCACGCGGTCGTTGCGCTTGAGCGAGTTCAGCATCTGCTGCGCCTTCTGCCGCTCCTTGCGCTGGCCGCGGAACATGAAGAAGTAGAACACGCCCATCATCAGCAGCAGCGGGAAGATGAACCGCCAGAACGGGTCCGGTGCCGGCTGCGTCGTGGCTTGCGCGAACAACCAGGTTGCGACTGTCATTCCTGCTCCTCGCTTGCACCAGCGGCCGGGCCGGAAACGAACCCCGCGCGCCAGTCGTCGAAGCTGCCCTGCGCGATCTCCAGGCGCATCCGCTTCATCAACGCCTGGTAGAAATGCAGATTATGGATCGAAACCAGCGCGCCTCCAAGCGTCTCGCCTTGCATCAGCAGATGCCGCAGATACGCCCGCGAAAAGCGCCGGCAGGCGTAGCAGTCGCAATCGGAATCGAGCGGCCCGGCGTCGAGCCGGTGCGCCGCGTTTCGCAGGCGCAGAACGCCCTGCGACGTGAAGGCGTAGCCCTTGCGGCCGTTACGCGTCGGCAGCACGCAGTCGAACTGGTCCACGCCGGCCGCGACCGCTTCGACCAGGTCGCGCGGCGTGCCTACGCCCATCAGGTAGCGCGGCTTGTCGGCCGGCAGCGCGTCGGCGAATTCCGCCAGCAGGCGCCACATCTCGCCGGGTGCCTCGCCCACGGAAAGCCCGCCCAGCGCGTACCCGTCGAAGCCGATCGCCACCAGCCCCTCCAGGCAGCGCGCCCGCTGTTCGAGGTCGAGCCCGCCTTGGACGATCCCGTACAACGCCTGGTCGTCGCGACGGTGCGCGGCCTTCGAGCGCTCGGCCCAGTGGAGCGTGCGCGTGACCGCCTCGCTCAGCGCGCTCCGTTCGGCGGGCAGCGGCGGGCATTCGTCGAACGCCATCACGATGTCCGCGCCGAGCTGGTTCTGGACCTCGATCGAGCGCTCCGGCGTGAGCTCGAAGACCGCCCCGTCGATATGCGATTGGAACACCACGCCGTTGTTGTTCAATTTGCGCAGCGCGGCCAGCGAAAACACCTGGAACCCGCCGCTGTCGGTGAGGATCGGTCGTTCCCAGCCCATGAAGCGATGCAGTCCCCCGAGCCGCTCGACCACCTCCGCCCCTGGCCGCAGCAGCAGGTGATACGTGTTGGCGAGCACGATCTGCGTGCCGGTCTCGGCGACCTGGTCGGGCGTAAGCCCCTTGATCGCCGCGCAGGTGCCGACGGGCATGAACGCGGGGGTGTCGATGTCGCCGTGCGGCGTGTGGATTACGCCGCGGCGAGCGTGTCCACACGTGGCATCGATGCGCAGGCGATTCAGGCCGTTCACGTTCGCGAATCGCTCTAGCGCTTGGGCGCCAGCGTGAGCCCCAGGTCGGCCAGGCGCGTTTTGATCTCATTCAGCGAGGTCTGGCCGAAGTTGCGGGTGGCCAGTAGGTCGGCCTCGGAATGCTGGATCAGGTCCGAGACGGTCCCGATGTTGAGCCGCTGGAGGCAGCGCCGTGCGCGCACCGAAAGCTCCAGCTCGGACACCGGCTTGCCCAAGACGGCCTCAGTCCCCGGGGGCACGGCGACGCGCGGCGGCGGGGCGGCCGCCTGCTCCTCGGCCAATGCCGCCTCGACCTCTTCGGGCGCCTGCCCGAGGCGCAGGCCCTTCTTGACCAGGAGGCCCTTGATCTCCTTGAGCGACGTGTCGCCGAAGTTCTTGTAGCTGAGCAGCTCGGTCTCGGAGAGCTTGATGAGGTCCCCCAGCGTGTTGA
>JABRWC010000139.1:0-25642 GCA_039961675.1 Phycisphaerae bacterium | reverse complement strand
GAATTGTCGCAGCAGTCGGCCATCGGAGCTGTACACGCATACGCGCGCGTAGTGCGTGTCGGCCACATAGATGTTTCCATCCGGACCGAATCCCAACCCGGTGGGCTTGCCGGCGTCGATTTCGGGCATGCGCCACTCGCGCAGCGGTTGGCCGTCGCCGGAGAGGGCCTGGATGCGGCCGGCCTTGTCGACGATGTAGAGCGACCCGTCGGGGGAGATCGCCGTCGCGCGCGGATAGTTGAACTCGCCGGGGCCCATTCCCGTGCGCCCGAAGATCAGCAGCGGCGCGGGGAGCGCCGCCGATGTCGCCGCGTTGCACCCCAGCGCCGACAGACCGGCGGCGACCAGGAGCCATGCGGCGAAGCGGAACATCAGCCGGTCCCCGGCGCGGTCTGGCTGGCGGGCGGCCGGCGCTGAACCCGTGCGAGCTCTTGCAGAAGCAGGTCCTTGGAAATCTTCCCGGACAGTCGCATGAGCACGCGTCCGTCCGTATCGAGCACGGCGACGGCGGGAACGTCGGAGACGCCGAGCTTTTCGGCCAGCGGCTGGTCCCAGTGATAACTCAGCGGCACGCAGTAGAGCGCGGTCGTCGCCTTGCGGACGGCAGGATCCTTCAGGACGAATTCCTCGAACTCGGTGCAGTCCGGGTCGGCCCACTCGCGGAAGTAGACGAAAGTGAGCTTGCCGTCGCGGGCCGCGTCCGCCTGAACGCGGTCGTAGGGATCCAGACGCCAGTTGATGCCCGGCGCGCATCCGGAAGCGCCCAGCAGGAGTGCGCAGCAGCACGCGGCGGCGCGCCGTACGAGCGCCGCCGCTGCCGCAGGATGAACTTCAGAGCCCCGACGCCTCACGGACGGCCGGGCTTGCTGTACTTGACGCTGCACCCGTACGGCTTGGTCTCGGACAACGTTACCGGCTTGCCGGCGAGAATCTCCTCAACCGCCTCGGCGACATACGAGCGGTCGCCCTTCTTGCTCGCCGATCCATTGTCGATCGCGCCGGCGTAGGCGAGCGTGCCCTTGTTGACGACGAACATATGCGGCGTAGTCTTGGCTCCGTAGGCGCGGCCGACCGTGCCGTCCGTGTCCATCAGGATCGCGTACGGGATGCCCTCTTTCTCCGCGTACTTCTTGTTGTTCTCGACGGTTTGATAGTTCGTAGAATCGATCGCCAGCCAGACAACTCCCTTCTCGGCGAGCTGCTTGCTGAGGTCCTTCATGCCCGGCATGGCCGCGCGGCACACCGGGCAGTCCTGGTTCCACCATTCCAGGACGACGATCTTGTCCTTGAGGTCGGAGAGCTTGTGAACGTTTCCGGCGAGGTCCTTCAGCTCGAAGTCTGGCGCCGGCTGGCCGACCTTCGCCGCGGCAGCGGCCTGCGCCTTGCCCTTACCCTCCTCCTCGGCCAGTGTCGAAACCGAGACCGCCGCGATCGCCAGCGTCAGTACCACGAACCGAGCGCACGTCGTTTGCATTGCGATTTCCTCTCAGCCACAATTCTCAGAACAAACACGTCGGGATTCTATTCATGGCGAGCGAATACGCCAAGCCGCTGCCGGAGACCGGCCGCCTCGGCCACGCGGAAGTGATCGAGTTCATGGATCCGGCGTCACAGCCGTCGTCGCTGCAACCGTTCCTGACGGACGGCCTCGGGCGGCGCGCAAGCCGTGCGGACGTCGAGGACTATCTCGCGCATCTGCGGGAAGCGGGCGTGAGCTGCGAAGTTGTGCATGCGGGGCGAGCTGACGGTCTGCCCGCGTGCGTGTGCCGCCTGATCATCCCGGGCCGATCCGCAATGCTCATGCTGCCGCCGCACGCAACTTCCGCGGATGAATGGGCTTGGCTCATCCGGCAAGTCACGCTCGATTCTGCGCGACGCGGTCTGCTGTTCACGCAGGCACTGCTTGAGCCGAACGGCCACGAGGCCGCACGGCTGCTGGCTCTGGGCGGCTTTCAGCGGCTGACCCGGTTGATCTACCTCGAGCGCCAGTCGCACTACCCGTGGGTCGACGGGCCGGAGCCGGAAGCGGCCGAGTGGGTCGAGTTTTCGGCCGCGACGCGCGAGCTGTTCGTCCGCACACTCGCGGAGACGTACCAGGACAGCGCCGACTGCCCGGAGTTGAGCCGCCTCCGAACGCCGGAGGACGCGCTCGAGAGTCACCGCGCGGCGGGGCGCTTCAATCCAGGGCTGTGGAACCTGGCGCGGATGAATGGCCGGATCGCCGGCTGCCTATTCCTCGCTGAAATCGCGCACGGCGCGGCGCTGGACGTGGTGTACATGGGCGTGACGCCGTCGTGTCGGCGCCGCGGCATTGGTACACTGCTGTTGCGGCGCGCGCTGGCGCAGTGCCGTGCGCGCGGGATACGGCGACTGTCGCTGGCGGTGGACTCCCGAAACGCATCCGCGCTCGGCCTTTACGCGCGGTTCGCGTTCACGAGGCTGGCGGAGCGCGTCGTCTATATCAGCGCCGGCACAGCCTGAGGGCGAGGCGCGCCGTTCACCCGGAATGTTGGCGTCCAGCGAATAAACGGGAAAACTCGGTGGACAGACTGTGCAGGAAAAGTTTTTTTCCGACATGATTCCTTAGCGCTTCGGCAGTTACAGCAATAACGATTCGGGGATTGCGCCGGGCTGTTGCGAGCGTGCATTTCGGCTGGTATATTTCCCTCCCGCGGTTGGCTTCGACAACGTAACAACCCGGCGAATTTCTGTTCTGAAATCTGACGCTTCTCCGCCACGAACCCGGTTCGATTCAGGGAGGGTCCGCGCGTGGATTCCGTCACCACCGCTGCCTGCTGCGAGCAAGTCCGCCAGTGCGTACAGGAACGGCTCGGCGAGAGCCGCTTTCGCACCTGGTTTGAGGACGCGACGTTCTCGCCGGAAGGCGAGGTGCTCGTCGTCCAGGTCAACAACCACTTCGTGGGCAAGTGGATTGCGGCGAATTACCTGGACGACCTGTTCTCGACCTGGCGCGAGCTGCTCGGCCACGGCGAGCGTGTCGACGTGCGAATCGTGGTCTCCGGTCCGGGGTCCGCGGCGGGCGAGTGCCCACCGGTGACCGCCGGCGGCCGATCCCGACGACCGAGCTCACACGGCAGTCGCTCGCTGGCGACCAAAAGTTCCGAACTGGACGACTTCGTCGTCGGCCCGTGCAACGCGATGGCGTTCGCCGCGGCAAGCACGCTGGCGCGCTCGTGCGGGCGCGCGTTCAAGCTGCTCGTGATTCATGGCGGCGTGGGCCTGGGAAAGACGCACCTGATCCAGGGCGTTTGCGGCTCCATCCGCCGCGGCGACGCGACCGTGGAATGCCGCTACATCACCGGCGAGCAATTCACGAACGAGTTCATTCTGGCGCTGCGGTCGGGGCGGATCGATCAGTTCCGAATGCGCTTCCGCAACGTCGACGTTCTGGCGATCGACGACATCCACTTCCTGGCGGACAAGAAGGGCACGCAGCAAGAGTTCCTCCACACGTACAACGCGCTTGACCTGGGCGGTCGCGCGGTGGTGCTGACGTCGGATCGCCACCCTCGGACGATTGCGAGACTGTCGGAACCGCTGATCGACCGGCTGATTTCAGGGATGGTGGTAAGCGTGGAGGCGCCGGACCTGGCGACGCGCCGCGAGATTCTGGCGCGCATGGCGAGCAAGCGTGACCAGACCCTGCCCGACGAGGTGCTCGATTTCGTTGCGACGCATGTCACGCGCAACATCCGGGAGCTCGAAGGTGCGTTGAACACGCTGATCGGGTACGCTGCGCTGAGCCATGCCCCGATCACGGTGGATGTCGCCCGGACAGCGCTTCGCGATCGGTTTGTCCAGGCCGGTCCCGGTCTCCAGCCGCGAGATATCGAACGTGTCGTCGCCCAGCACCTCGGCGTGAGCGCCGAGCAGCTCTGCTCTCGTAGCCGCGACCGGACAGTCAGCCTGGCCCGCGCCCTGGCCGCGTTCCTGATGCGGCGGCACACCGACCTGAGCTACCCGGAAATCGGCCGGGCGCTGGGAAAAAAGAACCACTCCACGGTCCTGATGGCCACCCAGCGCATGGAAAAGCTGCTGCACCGCGACGGCGAAGTGACCTGGAAGAACGGCGCCGAACTGCACCACAGTCCGCTGCGCGCGATGCTGGAGACGCTGGAGAGGCAACTGAGTCCCGCGGTAGCCTGAGCCGTCGGCGCGGGTTGCGCTCCGGAGTCCAAGGACGATCCCGCGGACTCGCGCTCACTCGAAGCGCAGCGCCTCGATCGGATCGAGACGGCTAGCGCGCCACGCCGGGTAGAAACCGAAGAACACGCCCACGCCGGTCGCGAAAGCGATCGCGACGCCCGCCATCCACGGCGAGATGATCGCCTCCCAGCCGTACACTTGCGTGACGAACCACGATGCCGCCCAGCCGCCCAGGAAGCCAAGCAGGCCGCCGAGTGCGCAGAGGACGACCGCCTCGGTCAGGAACTGCCCCAGGACGTGGTAGCCGTTGGCGCCGATCGCCATGCGCAGGCCGATCTCGCGCGTGCGCTCCGTGACCGACACGAGCATGATGTTCATGATCCCGATGCCGCCGACGAGCAGCGAGATCGAGGCGATTACGGTGAGCAGGATGTTGAACGTGCGCGTCGCCTCGGCGTTGGCCTGCGCGCCGAGCGTGCGGTCGATGATGCGGAAATCATCGTCGGCCGCCTCGGGCAACCGGTTGCGCTGGCGGAGGAGCGCGCGAATCTGCGACTTGGCGGCGGCGAGCGGGACGCCGGGCCGGGCGGCGACGAACAGGCTCTGCGCCACCTCGTTGCCGGCGACGAAGCGCTGGAACGAGTGCCACGGGAACACGATCACGTCGTCGTTGTCGCGGCCGTCGCTGCCGACGCCCTTCGAGGCCAGCACGCCGACCACTTCGAACGCGATCTTGTTGACGCGGATGGTCTGTCCCAGCGGGCTGACGCCGCCGAACAGCTCTTTGGCCGCAGTCGTCCCGATGCACGCCACGCGGTTGCGCATCTCGCTGTCTTTCTGCGTGAACAGGCGGCCTTCGGCGACATCCCAGCGGCGGATGTCGAAGTAGTTCGCGTATACCCCCTGGCACGAGGTCTGGTAGTTGCCGAACGCGGAGACGACCTGAACGCCGACGCGGTTGCTGGGCGTGGCGGCGCGCACGGCCGAGCACTCGCGCTGGATGGCGATAGCGTGGTCCTCGGCCTCGTTGGGCATCATGCCGGATTCGCCGCGCAGGCCGCCGCGCTGAATGCCCCAGAAACCGACCATGAGCCAGTCGTCGCCGAGCCGCTCGATCTCGGCCTCGACGCGCTGCCGGGCGCCCTCGCCGACAGCGACCATGGCGATCACGGACGCGACGCCGATGACGATGCCCAGCGCTGAGAGCGCCGTGCGGATGAGGTTCTTGCGCAGACTGTTAAGCGCTTCCGCGACGAGGGTGGTGAAGTTCATCGGGTGGGCCTCCAGCACGGCACGGTTTCGACCCGCGACCATGTCTACGCCGAAGGGATCGAACCCGTAGCGCTGGATGTTATCCGGCCTGGCGGGTTGCGACACTGCGGGCGTGTACGGTTGGGAACCGACTGAGCCGTTCGACGGCTTGGGGATTTTCAGAGTTCCTGGCGTGTGTGCCGCGCGCGTTGCCCGCGTGGGGGCGTTTCGCGACGCGCGGCGCGGGACCGGAAGCGCGATTTTCTGATCTTTCGGCACGGGCAAAGTTCGGTTCGGACCGAGCCGCGGCCGAGAGGGAGCGGTGGGCGGCACAAACGTTTCCGGATATCCCCGTTCCCTCACGGCCGCGGTTTTGATCAAACGGTACCCGTACCCCCTCCTGCACGGTTCAACAGGCACAATGCAAGCGGCTCGACTTCACCGGCCGCTGCCTGTACAAAACCCCGCTCGACGCGACAATCCGGCACGGGGAATCGCGTAGGCGGCGCTCGTCGCACTCAAACCGCTCGAGCCGCTTCGCGTCCCAGGAGTGACAAACACACATGCGGCACGCGGTCATCATGGCCGGCGGGTCGGGCACGCGGCTCTGGCCGCTCAGCCGCCGGCTCCGCCCCAAGCAACTCATGCGGCTTTTCGACGGCGCGTCTTTGCTTCAGCTCTCCCGGCGGCGGCTGGAGAACCTGTTTCCGCGCGAGAACATCTGGGTCATCACCTCGGCGCAGTACCTGGATCCGATCGCGGCGGAGCTGCCGGACCTGCCGCGTGAGAACATCATCGGCGAGCCGGTCGGGCGCGACACGCTGAACGCGATCGGGCTGGCGGCGTTCCTTCTGCGGCAGCGCGATCCGGACGGCACGATGGCGGTCTTCACTGCGGACCATCTCATCAGCCCGCAGGACAGCTTTGCGGCGGCGATCGATGCCGGGCTGAAGGCGGCGGAGACGTACGCCGAGCACCTGGTGACGTTCGGCATCAAGCCCGACAGCCCGCACACGGGCTACGGCTACGTGCATCGCGGGCAGCCGGTGGCGCCGGGCACGTACCGCGTGCGCGAGTTCAAGGAGAAGCCGGTGCGCGAGATCGCCGAGCACTACCTGAAGTCCGGCGAGTATTACTGGAACAGCGGCATGTTCGCGTGGCGCATCGAGACCATCCTGCGCGAGCTGGCCAAGCACATGCCGGAGAACCACCGCGTGCTGGGCGAATGCGCGGCGGATTGGGCGCGCATCGCCGGCACGGAGGAGGCGCTGAAGCGGTTCGAGGCGGTGCAGAAGATCTCGATCGACTACGGCGTCATGGAGAAGGCCGCGAACGTGCTGGTCGTGGAGATGCACTGCCAGTGGAAGGACCTCGGCTCCTGGGAGGCCGTGGCGTCCACGCGGCCGCACGACCGGCTGAACAACATCATCGCGGCGCCGTGCGCGCTGCCCGTGGGGGGCAAGAGCAACATCCTGGTCAGCGAGGACGAGCACCTGATCGTGACGCTGGGGCTGAGCGACGTGGTGGTGATCCACAGCCCCGACGCGACACTGGTCTGCCACCGCGACTACTTGCAGCACATCCGCGATCTGACGGAGCTGCGCAAGAAGCACTTCGGGGAGAGGTTCGAGTGAGGTGCGGCGGGGAGCGCGCGGCGGCAATCGAGCGTGATCGGCTCAGCGACGCGGCTCGCCGGAGACCGTCAGCGGCACGAACGGCGGGCAGGCAGCGCCGCGGTTGGCTTCGCCCGTTCCGGGTTCTGGATTCCCACCTTCGCGGGAATGACGGATGGTGGCGCGGCTTGGAAGGGCCCCCGCTCCCTGACGGTCGGGGCTCGGATTGGATGGGTCGCGGTTCGGATCGGGCGCGGCGCGGCGGCGCTCGGTGTTGATCGGCCGGTAGTACTGGTCGCGCTGCTGCGGGATCCAGCCGGCGTCGGCGATGAGGCGGCGGATTTCGTTCTCGCCCAGACGGAACGTGCTGCCCGCCTGGCTGACGACGTTCTCCTCCATCATCACGCTGCCCATGTCGTTCGCGCCGTAGTACAGCGCGAGCTGGCCGATCTTCGGCCCCATCGTCACCCAGCTCGACTGCATGTTCGGGATGTTGTCCAAGTACAGCCGCGACACGGCGAGCCACACCAGGTATTCGTGCGCGTCGGCCAGCAACAGGTGCTCGCCGTCGGGACGCTGCCGAAGGCCGCGGGCGGCGGGTTGCGCGTTGCGAGTCAAGGGTTCAGAGTCGGCGGCGTCCCGGCGCGGATTGCCGGCCGCTGACAGGCCGTCGGCTGCGGCGTTTCCTAACTTACTACTCTCAACTCCTAATTCTGCGCTCGCTGGAAGCCTCTTCCAGCGTCCCAGCTTCGTCCCCTCGGGCTGGAAGGGCCAGTGGATGAACGCGGTGAAGCCGCCGGTCTCGTCCTGGAGATCGCGCAGCATGCGCATGTGCTCGATGCGCTCCTCGATGGTCTCGATGTGCCCCATCATCATCGTGCAGCTGGTCTTCATCCCCAGGCGGTGCGCCTGGCGCATCACCTCCAGCCACTCCGCCGTGAGCGTCTTGCCCTGGCCGATCTTGCGCCGCACGCGGTCCACGAGGATTTCGCCGCCGCCGCCGGGGATCGTGTGCAACCCGGCCTCCTGGAGCCGCAGCAGCACGTCATGCAGCGGCATGCGGTAAACCTGGTGGAATGCCCAGATTTCCGGCGGGCTGAACGCATGGATGTGGATCGTGGGGTAGTTCTTGCGGATGAAGCGCAGCAGGTCGAGGTACCACTCAAACGGCAGGCCGTGGCCGTGCGGATCGGTCGCGTCCGGCACCAGCCCGCCCTGCATGAGAATCTGCGTGCCGCCGATCTCGATCAGCTCCTCGATCTTCCGGCCGATCTGCTCGAAGCTGAGGATGTACGCGTCGACGTCGCCGGGATCGGCCTTGAAGTTGCAAAAGATGCACTTGGCGGTGCAGACGTTGGCGTAGTTGATGTTGCGGTCCACGACGTACGTGCGGTACGGCTCCGGGTGAAGCTGCATCAGGCGCTGAAACGCCAGCCGGCCGAGCTCGTGGATGCTGAGGTCGTGGTACATCTCCAGGGCGTCGGCGTCGGAGAGGCGCGAGCCGGAGGTTCGCCCCGCATCCATGCGGATGCGAGTCGCATCCGCCGCCGCGCTTCGCTCCGCCCCACCGCCCGCCGTACAAGATTCGCTCATGGAGATTCACGGAACTCCGCTTCGGGATTCCCTCATGGCCTCAGCGCGCGTCGAAGAGCGCTTGTCACGCACCGCGGCCGACCCGGCCCCTGGAGTCTGAGGTCCGGCGCTACGGACACGCGGCCGGCGCCTCGGAATTCGCGCTCGCGAGCAACTTCTCCGGCCACTCGATTTCGGTATCGACCGGCACCAGGCCGTATCGGCCGCACAGGCGAGCGAAAAGGTCCGCGCCCTCGACATACCGTGCGTCCAGCTTGAATTTCAGGCAGCGGGTCAGATAGCGCACGGCCAGTTCCGCGGGCCACCAGCGCGGCGGGCCGTCCTGAACGGCGATTTCGCGGGCGCGGGCCACGCCACGGTCGCGCGCGGCGCCGAGAAGCTCGAACAGCGACGGGCCGCCGCACAACCCCGCGCCCTCACAGTCGCGGCTCGAACAGAACCGGGTGGCACGGGCGGCTTGCTCGCGGTCAATAGTCCCCGCTGCCTTACGGTCGCGGCTCGGATCGAATCCCGCTCCCTGACGGTCGCCTCTCGCATGTGCCGCCCATACCGCGAAGACGAACGGCAGCCCGGTGTGCTGCCGCCAGGCGCCGCCCAGGTCGATCTCGTACGCGAAGCCGCCCTGCGTGCGGACGACCTTGTCGCCGATCAGCAGTACGGACGGACAATCCTGGACGCTCTGCGCGCGGCTGTCGAACGGGCGGACCTCGAGCGCGCGGCCGAACAGCTCGCGCCAAAGCACGGTTGCCAGCGCGATCGACGTGTGCGAATCGCCATCCACCCAGAGCGTCTGGATGCGGTCGGGCGGCGTCTGCGAAAACACGCGCACGGTCATGGTTTCGCCGTCGCAGGCGATGCAACCGTCCGACACCACGCGCAGCCGACCCTCGCTGCGAATCACGTCGATGATCGGCACGAGCGCCACGTCCAGCTCTCCGCACTCCAGCCGAGCCGCGAGCGCGGACGGAACGTCGAAGATCAGCCGCACGTCGCCGCGGCGGTCGAGTCCATCGATCAGCGGGCGCGAGTTCAGGAAAGAAACCACGCCGGTACGAAGCGTTTGCAAGTCGAGTCCCCGAGTGGCCGCGGATTCAAAGCGAGGGAGTATAATGCCGCCGTCCCGCCGGCCCCAAGCGCGGACGAGCGTCGCAGCGGAAGTTTCAAAACCTCTGAAAGCAAGCCGTGCAGGCGCGGTCCGGACGAAGATCGCCGACGCACGGCCGGATTTCGGGACTCACGCCAACCAAGAAGGAGCACCCAATGACGCCGAGACGCTGGTCGCTGTGCCATGTCGCCGCTATGTGGGCGGTCATCGCCGGGGCCGCTCGTGCCCCTGTCTCGGGCCGCCGACCCGGCAGCCGACATGCCCGCGGACGCCGTGATCTATGTCGGCTGGGACCGGGTGCTCGACGACTCGTCGCGGCTGACGGCGGCCGTGCAGGCCGTGCTGCATTCGCCGCTGATCCAGTCCAACACGGACGGCGGACTGCCGGTCGCGCGCGCGATCGCGGAACTCGTCCGCCTGGGGCTCACGAACCGCGGCGGCCTGTGCGTGGTGGCGGGTCCGAAGGGATTCGACGAGCCGCCGATGGTTGCGCTCGTGCTGCGCGGCGCACCGGCCGCGGACTATTCGGCCAGCATGACCGCGATTCTGAATGCGGCCGGCGTCGCCGACGAGATTCGGCGCGCGTCGGCGGGCGGCACGGACTTCAACCGCATCGAGACCGATGGCGGCCCGCCGCTGCTCTGGACGACCGTCGGCGACGCGTTCGTCATGGCGTTCGGCGAACCGGCGGCGGCGATGATCGCGGGGCAACTTGTGGGCGGCAAGCCGTCGCTGGCCGACGGCGCCGAGTACAAGCTGACGACGCAGAAGGTGCGGACGGCGTCGGACGCGTGGGGGTTGTTCGGTTACGCCGACATGGGCCGCTTCATTCGCATGGCGATGGACGAGGCCAAGAGCGACCCGGGGGACGGCGCCGCGATCGAGAAGCTTTTCGCCGGTTTGGGATTGGAGAGCCTGCGGGGTCTTGCGGCGAGCTTCGGCCCGTGCGAGTACGGGTCGCAGTTGAGCCTGTTCTGGCACGCGGACACGTCCGGCCGGAGCATGGCGCGCTTCTGGAAGCAGGAGCCGCTGCGCGACGATGACCTGGCGCTCGTGCCCGCCGAGTGCTACTACGCGAGCGTCAGCAACTTCGACCTCAGCGGTCTGTGGTCCGGGCTGCGCGAGGCGCTCGACGAATCGAACGAGGAAACCGTCGCGATGGTGGATGGGGCGCTCGCGGCGGCGGCGCAGTTCTTGGGCTTTTCCATTCCGGATCAGTTGCTGCCCGCGCTCGGCGACACGTGGGCGTGCTACGACTCGCCGCAGCATGGCGGCATCCTGTTCACCGGGACGGTGGTGATCGCAGAGGCGCGTGACGCGGAGGCGCTGCACGGGATGCTGGTGCGCAGCGTCGAGATCGCGCGGCCGCTGGCGGCGCAGGCGAACGTAGACGTGCAGATCAAGCAGATGCAGCGCGACGGCCGCACGATCCACTATGTTCTCGTAGGCGGATGGCCGGTGCCGATTGCGCCGGCGTGGACGTTCGTCGGCGACCGCTGGATTCTGGGGCTGTTCCCGCAGACCGTCGCGGTCGCCGCGGCGCAGGCCGACCCGAAGACGCGCGGACCGAGCCTGCTCGACAACGCCGACTACCGCGCGGCGCGCAAGCTGCTGCCCGAGAACCTGACCAGCGTTTCGTTCGTGGACTCGCGTTTCTTCTATCACCTGGCGTACACGTTGCGGCAACTGGTGGAGACCGCCATTGCGTCGATGAGCGTCGGCGGCGAGCGGCCACTCGATCTCGCCGGGCTGCCGACGTTCCCGGAGAAGCTGCGGCAGGTGCGCAGTTTCGTAGGCGGGGCGGCGGCGGAGCCGGACGGCGCGATGTACCGCGCCGTCGGCAGCTCGCCGTTGACGCTGCTGCTCAGCGGCGACTTCGGCCTCGCAACGTCGGCGATGGCGATTTCGATCCTGCTGCCGTCGCTGACGCGGGCGCGCGAGCTGGCCAGGCGCGCGGTGTGCGCGTCGAACCTCCGCGGCATCGGCATTGCGTGCCAGATTTACGCCAACGACAACGCCGAGCGTTTCCCGCCTGACTTGGCGGTGCTGCTCGAACGGAACCTGCTTACGGCCGAGCAGTTCATCTGCCCATCGTCGGGCGGCTATGTGGCCGGCGCTCAGGCCTTGGAGGCCGGCGGCCTGGCGCGGCTCGGATGGACGTACATCGCGGGCCAAACGGCCGGCGGCGACGCGGGAAACGTGCTGGCGTTCGAGAGCCTGGCCAACCATGAAGGCGAGGGCGGCAACGTGCTGTTCGTGGACACGCACGTCGAGTTCTTGAAGCCCCCGATGTACGGCGAACGCATCCGCGAGACGTATAAGCGCCTCGGCCGAGAGGCGGAGATTCCGGACGAGCTGCGCGAATAGGACGAACAGCGGCGAAGTGGGCGCTTTGCGATCGAGCGCTTCAGAGAGAACGCGTGGCACGAGGCGCCGTCGGGATGCGGTCGGCTGCTAACGGAATGCCGTCACTCGAATGCCCGTACACAAGTACGCGCCAATCCGTGCCGCGACGGTCTGGGCGCGGGGGCGACGGCGGGGCAGCGCTTGCTCAGTTTCCCGCTCCTTCGCGATTGCGGCTCGGACAAGCGGCGAACGTCCGCACACGGTCAATTGCTCTTCTTCGCCGGGAACGACGCGGGGTGCTGCGCGTCCGCGTGGGACAAGCGCGATTGGCGCTCGCCGGCGTGGTGCTGACGCTGACGGGCTGCGAATGGGCGCGGCCCGGGCCGCGCTGGGACTCGGTGGATCGGCTACCCGGCATAAGCGTCGTGGAGTACGACGGGCTGAACCTGCACCTGGAGAGAGACCCTTCCTCGGGCGTGTGGCTGATCGTCTACGGGCAGGCTGCGGCCGAAGCGGACCTGCGCGTGAACGACCAGTTCGGGCTGACCGACGGCGCCCAGATCAGCCAGGCGTACCAGGTGCTGCAACTGGACGAGCGCCGCATCGTCCTTAAGCGCCGCGAGAACATTGATCGCCGCGCGGAGCGCCGCGGCACGCAGCGCGTCGAGACCGTGATCGCGGTGGCGCCGTACGACACGCGCCACGCTGCCGACACGGCGCGGGCGAAGCCGTGAATCCGCGGAATTCCTGGGCGGCGCCGACGAGAGAAGGGCATCGGACGCGGAGGTCCGACGCTACGGCGATCGCCGTCGGAGACCGCTCCTGCGTGATCGGCGGACTCGAAGGGCCGGCGCTACGGCGTCCGTCGAGAGGGGATACAGATGCAACTGCACTCGTCGCTCGGCGCGCTGCCGCGGCTGCGCGACTATCAGTCACAGCGGGCAAGCAGCTTTGACCGCACGGGCGGCAACCACGACTGGATTGACATCCAGCCGGGCGAGACGCGCGTTTTCGCGGAGCTTGCCGGACCCGGATGCATCCGGCACATCTGGTGCACCATGCTGTTCCCGCACGACGACTGGCTGCGGAGGGTCGTCCTGCGCATGTACTGGGACGGCCTAGCAGAACCGAGCGTTGAATGCCCCATCGGCGATTTCTTCGGCCTGGGCCACGGAATGCGAAAGGACTTCTCGACCGCCGTGCTGAGCATGAGCCCGCAGGACGGGCGCGGGTTCAACTGCTGGTGGCCCATGCCGTTTTGCGGTGCGGCGCGGCTGGAGCTCGAAAACCCCTGCGGCGAAGCGTTTCCCTTCTACTTCTACGTGGACTACGAGCGCTATGCGTCGCCGGCGGCGTTGGACGGGCAGGGGTACTTCCACGTGCAGTGGCGTCGCGAGAACCCGACCGTCGGCTGGGGGGAGGAGTACGAAGAGCTGCGCCGGCAGGACTGGAAACGCTGGGCCGAAAAGACCTGGCACGGCGGCGACCCGCGCAGCCTGAACGCCCTCGGCGACGGGAATTACCTGATCCTCGAGGCGCTTGGTGACGGCGTCTACTGCGGCGCGCACCTAAACATCGACGTCTTCGAGCGGCAGAAGAACGATTGGTACGGCGAAGGCGATGACATGGTGTGGATTGATGAGGACCTGAAGGGAGAAGGCACGGAGGCACAAGGGCACGAAGGCACGGAGAGTGAAGAGGCGGGACGGCGTTACTGCACGCCGAGGTTCACACGGCTGATACCGGTGCGTGCGCCGACATTGCACGGCACGGGGACGGAGGACTGGTGCAATACCGCGTTCGGCCCGCACACGGAGTTCGTCGCCCCGTACCACGGCGTGCTGCTCTATAACGGCACGGACGACTGGAAGTGGAAGGGCAAGCAGACCATCTACCGCTATTACGTCGCGGACCCGATCCGCTTCCGCCGCGCGATCCTGGCCACGATCGAGCACGGACACGCGAACAAGCTCAGCAACGACTATTGCAGCACCGCGTATTATTACCTGCGCGAACCGCGGCGCGGCGGGCCGCCACTGCCGCCGGTCGAGGCGCGCTTGCCGCGGCCGTAGCGTTCAATCGCACGGACCCTGCCTGCCGACCGACGATGCGCCCCCCGCGCACGTTGCGGCAACACCCGGTCCGTGGCACGACGGCGCCCGCCAGCTTCCAGCGGAAAACACATGCAGCACTACGCGCCAGCGGCGCGCGGCGTTGATCCCTGGCGGCTCGCTTCTCGCGGTTCGCCGCCGCGCTGCGGCCCCGACGACTCGTGCCCAATCTCATCGCAAGCGCGCGTGCAGGCTGAGAGCATGCGGCGCAGCGTCGCCCGCAGCCGGCGCCCGCGAGCCGGCGGCGAATCGGCCAGCGCCGCGTCATCGAGGGCCGCGGTGCGGATGGAGAGCAGTTGATTGATCGTCAGCCAGGTCATGCTTGCGCGCCTCGCGTCTCCCATTCGGCCACGCCGCGACACAACGTGCTTGCGGCGCCTCTTGACGCCGGAGACGCGGCTACTGTCCGCCGCCGCGTTCGCGCTCGCGACCTGCGCGCGGTACGGCGTGGCTCTCCGCGTCCAGGCGCTCGACGAGCAGCGCGATCTGCTCGTGCTGTTTGGGCGTCGCGTACGCGACCAGCGTGTTGGACTGCGCGTCGCTGACCACGCCCGCGTCGATGCGCATCACGGCCAGGACGTTCCCGATCGTGTTGGCCAGCGGGGTGGCCGCCGCGCGCTCGACGCGGTAGAAGCGCAGCTCGCGCGGTCCTTCCGCCTCGCCGCTGGCTGCGACGGCGCTCTCGTCCATGCGCCGCGCCACCTGAACGCAGCGCTCGACAAGCGCGGGCCGGCCGGCGAACCAGATGGTGCGCGAGCGCTCGTCAGCGCAGATGCGCACCGGCGGCGGACCCTTGCCGCGCGATTCCAGCAGCACGTGCAGCGAGTCGACGACATTCCTGGCGTCGGCCGCCTTCAGCGGCAGCGACTCGACCACGTCGGCGGTCGCTTCCTTGCGGGAAGCGGCGGCCGGCTCCGCGGGGGGCTGGTCGAGCTGCCCGATCAGCTCCGTGAGGTCGCCGATCAGCGGCCCGGCCGCGCCGGCAATGACGATCGCATTGCGGCGCTCGTCCACGGCGATGCGCAGCACGTCGTCGCCGCCGCCGAACACGGCTTGGACTATCTCCGCGACGTCTGTCGCCGGCGCATGCTGAAGCGCGATGTAGTGCGTCTCGCGCGGGCCGCGCGCGGCGTGCGGGCGCGGCGGGCGCGCGGCGGCTTCCTCGGGGCCTTCGGCGGGGCGACTCGCTTGCGCCCGCTGCGGCGCGGGCCTGCGGGCCGGCTCAGGCTGCGGACCCTGCTGAGCCAAGGCCAGGGCGGCGAGGACGGGTAGCAGGATTCCTGTGAGTACCCCTCGCTGCGCAGGGAAGGTCGTCATGGTTCAACTCCTCCGCGAGCCGACGTTTCTCGTTCGTCCGCTGTTGTTGTACGCACGGGAAATTGCAAGGTTGCGGGGGGCGACGCGCGCGGTGTCGCACAGGAGATGCTTCGGCGGCTAGTTGCGGTCCCGACGTGACCCACGATGCGTGGGTTTCGACGGTGCGATGAGAAACGACGAACCGCTCGGACTGGTCGGCGTGCGCTCGCTCCTACGGGGCTTTGATACCCGCGAACGGCCTTTCCCACGGCTGACGCCGCAGGCTACTTTTCGGCACGCCCCCGGCGCTGCGGCGCGCCGCGGTTGTGCGGGACGGGAACCATCACGACGCGCACGGCAGGCGCTGCTCGATCCAATCGCACAACGGCTCCAGCCCCTCGCCGCGAAGGGAGCTGACCGGCCAGATGGGGCGATCGTCGTCAATCGTCTCCCGCAGCTCCTTCTGCGTCTTGTCCGCGCCGGGGAGATCGCATTTGTTGATTACGAAACCGGTTGCAATCTCCACCACGCCGGCTTTCTCGAATTGCACCGCGTCCCCCGCCCCCGGCATCAGCAGCAGCAAGACGTCGCCGGCTATGTTCCGCACCTTTACGTCGTTCTGGCCCGCCCCGACCGTCTCGATCAGGACGATCGAGAAACCGCCCGCGGCGAGCAGCCCCGCCACCTCGGCCACGTGCGGCCCGAGTCCGCCGGACTCACCAGCGGACGACATGCTGCGCACGAACAGGCCGTCGTCCGGCTCGGCGCGCATCATTCGCAGCCGGTCCCCCAGGAGCGCACCGCCGGTCAGCGGGCTGGTAGGATCGACGGCGATCACCGCGACCCGCCGGTGGCGCTCGCGCAAATGCCGCGCCAATTTCCCGATGAACGTGCTCTTCCCGACGCCGGGCGCTCCGGTCACGCCGATGCAGACGGCTGGGCGTGAGTCCTTCGGCGGTTTGACGCGACCCGGAACCCCCTGTGAAACAAAGGTAATGGCGCGCGCCAGGCCGTGCGGCGTGGTGAGCGCCGGCGTACGAGAGTCGGCCAGTATGGCCCGCCGCCGTCGGGTCGCCAGGTCGCGGACCGATTCCACGATGGATTGCATTGGCGTTCCAGGATTGAATACGCCGCTCACGCCGGCCTCGTGCAGCTTGGGATGATCCTGCTCGGGGATGATGCCGCCGACGATGATCGGCAGGTCCGCAATGCCGGCGTCCCGGCAGCGCCGCACCAGTTCGGGCATGACGGTGAGGTGGGCGGCGGACAGCAAGCTGACGCCGAGCACGTCGACGTCTTCCTGGAGAGCGGCCTGTACGGTGGAGGCGGGCGTCTGCCACAGCCCGGTGTAGATGACGTCCATGCCGGCGTCGCGCAGGTTGCGGACGATGAGCTTGGCGCCGCGGTCGTGTCCATCCAAGCCGATCTTGGAGATCAGCACGCGAACGGGAGGGGTCATGCAGCTCGGCTCCCAGTGTTGCGCGGGGCCGCAAGCAGCCGGAATGCGGGCTCGCGGATCCAGCTTAATCGAACCGCGAGCGTTGACAAGTTGCCGAACTGCGCCCAGATTTCAGGCCCTCCCGGGCGAAACGGCCCGACGGAAGCGCGCCGCGAAACGCCGCGGCGCGCGGAATGGGCGCGGGAGACAGGTTCGAGTACACCGCCCCGGCGCCGGGTCGCCGGACGACGGGCAGCATGGGACGCAGCAAACCGATCATCGGGTTGTGCGGGGGCATCGGCAGCGGGAAATCGCTGGTTGCCGAAGCGATGCAGGCTGCGGGGGGGCTGGTGATCGACTCGGACCGGCTGAGCCGCGAGATCCTGGAACGCCCCGAGGTGCGGGAGACGATCGCCTCCTGGTGGGGTCCGGACGTGCTTCGCTCCGACGGGCGGGTGAACCGCCGCCGGCTGGCGGACATTGTCTTCGCCGATGCGGCGGCGAAGCGGCGATTGGAGGGGTTGATTCACCCCTTGATTGCGCGGGAGCGGGAGCATATGATTTCTGGTGGCCTGACGGACAAGGCGGTCAAGGCCATCATTCTTGACTCCCCGCTATTGTTCGAGAGTAACCTCGATCAGCTTTGCGACGCAATCGTTTTCGTTGAGTCTGACGAGAAGCAGCGGTTGGAGCGCGTCCGGCAATCCCGGGGGTGGGATGCGGACGAGTTGAGTCGGCGCGAGCGGTCGCAGTGGCCGCTGGACGAGAAGCGCGCACGTGCTCAGATCGTGCTCAGGAATGACGACACTCCCGAAGAACTGCGCCGGAGGTCGGTGCAGGCGCTGGAGGACGTAACGAAGCAATTCGTGTCACAGGAGCGTTAGCACGCCGGACCGGACGCCGGAGTCCGCACGTCCGAACCATCCCACCTTTCTGAAACTGGAGCGATCGAAAATGGCCAAGGCTGCGCCCAAGTCGCGTGCCCCGAAGCGAAAACTACAGGACGTGCTCGACAGTCTGACGGATGACGTCGAGAGCCCCGCCCCGGCGGCGGACGCCCCCGCCAAGCCGGCGTCGCGGTTCGTTGAGACCGAGGCGCTGGACGACGCGGCGCCCGCCGCCGCCGCGGCCGAGCCGGCCGCGGCGCCCGCCCCGCGCAAGCCCGAGCACCGCGGCGAACCGGACTTGTCCGGTCCGATCGACAAGGAGACGCACGAGAAGTACGAGCGCGTCAAGCGCGGCGAGCTGCACATCACCGATCTTCAGAAGATGACGGTGGCCGAGCTGCACGAGGTCGCCAAGCACGAGGGCATCGAGGAATACGTCGGCCTCGCCAAGCAGGACCTGATCTTTCAAATTCTGAAGCGGCGCATCAACCAGAACGGGCTGCTGTACGGCGAGGGCGTGCTGGAGATCATGCCGGACGGCTTCGGCTTTCTACGCAGCCCGGAGTACATGTACACGCAGTGCCCGGACGACATCTACGTCAGCCCGTCGCAGATTCGCCGCTTCGGCCTGCGCAAGGGGCACATCGTCTCCGGGCAGATTCGCCCGCCCAAGGAAAGCGAGCGCTACTTCGCGCTGCTGCGCGTCGAGGCGATCAACTACGAAAGCCCCGAGCTGGTCACCGAAAAAACCAACTTCGAAGACCTCACCCCCCTGCACCCGAACCGCCGCATCTTCCTGGAGACCGAAACCAAAGAGCTCAACATGCGCATCGTGGACATGGTCACGCCGATCGGCTTCGGCCAGCGCATGCTGATCGTCGCGCCGCCGCGCACCGGCAAGACGGTCCTACTCCAGAAGATGGCCAACGCGATCAGCAAGAACCACCCGGATGCCTACGTCATCATCCTGCTGATCGACGAGCGCCCCGAAGAAGTGACCGAGATGCAGCGCAACACGAAGGCCGAGGTCATCAGCTCGACCTTCGACGAGCGCGCCACGCGGCACGTGCAGGTCGCGGAGATGGTCATCGACAAGGCCCGCCGGCTGGTCGAGTACGGCCGCGACGTGGTCATTCTGCTCGACTCGATCACCCGCCTGGCCCGCGCCTACAACACCGAGGAACCGCATTCCGGCAAGATTCTCACCGGCGGCGTCGACGCCAACGCGCTGGAAAAGCCCAAGCGCTTCTTCGGCGCCGCGCGCAACATCGAGGAAGGCGGCAGCCTGACGATCATCGGCACCGCGCTGGTGGACACCGGCTCGAAGATGGACGAGGTCATCTTCGAAGAGTTCAAGGGCACGGGCAACAGCGAGCTGCACCTGGATCGCCGCCTGGTGGACAAGCGCGTCTGGCCGGCGATCAATATCGCCGCCAGCGGCACGCGCAAGGAAGAGCTGCTGCTGCACCCGCAGGAGCTGGAAAAAGTCTACATGCTCCGCCGCGTGCTGAGCGACATGAACCCGGTCGAGAGCGTCGAGATGCTGCGCAACCGGCTGGAGAAGACCGAGAGCAACCGGCTGTTCCTGATGACGATGAACCTGCATTAGACCAGCGGACCGCCCGCGCAGTCTTCGGACGCGCGACCGCCCCCAGCCGAGCCGCGCGCGTCAGCAAGCGGGGGTATCCGCGCCGCGCGCGTCAGCAAGCGGGGAATGTCGGCAATCCCGCAGTGAAGTCGAACCGCGGCGGGTGATGCCCTCTTGCGAGCGTCCACTCCAATATCCCGCTCGCTGGCGGTCGCGGCTCGGACGGGACGGCGTGGCACAGGCGTCCCGCCTGTGATCAATGGCCCCCGCTCCCTCACAGTCGCGGCTTGCAGCGCACCGCCGCCGCGGTAGTCTGCATGCCCCGCGCGAACGCCGCGCGAGACGTGCGGACCGCGCCCGCGTCCGCACGGTTTCCACGTTTCCGGCACAGGGCCGCCCGTGAACAGCGACTCGGTGCTCTTCCCCGAGCTTCACGCCGCGCGTTACGGCGACAGCCATCGCCGCAAGCGCCGGCTGATCCTGCCGCGCCGCCTGTTCGCCGCGGCCGAGAGCACGCGGCTGAAGGGCGACAGCCAGGACCGCGCCTACGGGATCATCCGGAAATGGGCCGAGCTGGAGCGTTCCCGCAAGTTGGAGTCGCTCAGCGAGACGCAGCTCGAATTGGAGTTCCTGACCGAGGTTTTCGGCGACGCCCTGGGTTACGCGCTGTTTTCGGCCAACGCCGACGCCTGGGAGCTTCAGCCCAAGTTCCGCGTCAACGGCGGCGTCGCCGACGCGGCGATCGGCAGCTTCGCGCCGGGCTCGGCGGCGCCGCGCGTGTTGATCGAGCTCAAAGGCCCAACGGTGAACGTCGACCGCTCCGCCGGCGGACGCACGCCCGTGCAACAGCTCTGGGACTATCTGAACGCCCAGCCGGACTGCCCGTGGGGCATCGTCTGCAACTATGTCAGTTTCCGCCTGTACCACCGCGACCATACGCCGCGGGCGTTCGAAATCTACACGCTGGCGGACATGGACGTCCGGCCGGAGCTGTTCCGCGAATTCTACGCGCTCTTTCAGCGAGACGGGCTGCTGCGGCCGTACGCCAACGGGGAGCCGCGCGCCGATCGGCTGCTGCGCGAGTCGGGCGAGCGGCAGCGGGAAGTCGGCGACGAGCTGTATGAGCTCTATCGCCAGCAGCGCGCCGAACTGATTCAGCACCTTCATCAGGAGCACGGCAAGTCGGTCGATGACGCGATCCGCATCGCCCAGCGGCTGATCGACCGCATCATCTTCATCGCCTTCTGCGAAGATCGCGAGCTGATCGCGAGCAAGGCGCTGCGCCGCGCCTGGGAGCAGCTCGATCCCTACCACTTCGCCACCAACCCCCGCTGGAAGAACTTCCTGAATCTCTTCCGCGCCGTGGACCGCGGCCACAAGAACCTGGGCGTCGAACACGGCTACAACGGCAACCTCTTCAAGCCCGACCCCGAGATCGACAACCTCGAACTCGAGGACGGCTGGACCAAGTTTTTCCGCGACGTGGGCGAGTACGATTTCCGCGACGAAGTGAACGTGGACGTGCTCGGGAACCTCTTCGAGCGCTCGATCACGGAGCTGGAGCGGATGCGCGTCAGCGGCCTGTTCGGCGCGCAGGACGCCGAGAAACCGCCCGCGCTGATGCCCAAGTCCGCGCAGCGTAAACGATTCGGCGTCTACTACACGCCGCCCGAGTTCACGCAGTTGATCGTCGAGCAGACGGTGGGCGCGCTAATGCGCGAGAGCCGCGCAACGGCGGAGCAGCGCGCGGGCGTGCGGTTCGACGAGGCGCCCGCGGGGCAGGACGCCGGTGCGGCGCGCCGTGCGCTGCACGTGTGCATCGCGGCGGCGCGCGAGCTGAAGATCGTCGATCCGGCCTGCGGCAGCGGCGCGTTTCTCATCGCCGCCTACGATCTTCTGGAAGAGCGTTACCACGAACTCATCGATCGCTTGCAGCAATTCGACGAGCCGCAAGATTCCGTCCGGCAGCTTCGCGACGCGATTCCCGAGTTCATCCTCAACGACAACCTGTACGGCGTGGACCTCTCGCGCGAGGCGGTCGAGATCACGCAGCTCGCGCTGTGGATTCGCTCCGCCCGGCCAGGCCGGACGCTCGCGGACCTTTCGCAGCACATCCGGCACGGCAACAGCCTGGTGGACGAACCGGCGGTGGACTCGGCCGCGTTCAACTGGCGCGAGCAGTTCGCCGCGGTTTTCGATCGGACGCAGGGCGGCTTCGACTGCGTGATCGGCAACCCGCCGTGGGAACGGCTGAAGCTCCAGGAACGCGAATTCTTCTCGCTCTCAGCGCCGGAGATCGCTTCGGCGGTCAGCGCGGCGAAGCGGCGCGAGATGATCGCAGCGCTGGAGACGGCGAATCCGGCCTTGTTCGAGCGCTACCAGCAAGCGAAGGACCGCACCGATCGTCTGCTGAACTATGCGCGTGGCGGACGTTATCCGCTGACCGGGCGGGGCGACGTCAACACGTACATGCTGTTCGCCGAGCTGGCGCGCTCGATCGTCGCGCCGGAGGGGCTGGTCGGGCTGCTGGTGCCGTCGGGCATCGCGACCGACGACACGACCAAGGAGTTCTTTGCGGCGCTGATGGAGTCGAAGGCGCTGCGGTTGCTGTACGACTTCGAGAACCGTGAGCGCGTTTTTCCCGAAGTGGACGGCCGGTTCAAGTTCTGCACGCTGGTCTTCGGCGGGGCCAAGCGCAAGCGCCGCGCGGCCGATTTTGTATTCTTCGCTCGGCGCATGGAGGACCTCAAGCCCAAGCAGCGGCACATTCCGCTGTCGTCAGAAGACCTGGCGCTGCTGAACCCGAACACGCGCACCTGCCCGATCTTCCGCACCCGCCGCGACGCCGAGCTGACGCGGGGAATCTATCGAATCGTGCCGATACTCATCGACCGCGCGCGAGAAGCGGGCGGTAATCCATGGGGCATTCGCTTCTTCACGATGTTCCACCAGACCAACGACGCCGAGCTTTTCCATGATCCCGGGCAACTTTCCGAGCGCGGCTTCAAGCGCAGCGGCAACCGCTGGAAGAAGGGTAAGCAGGTTTTTCTGCCGCTATACGAAGCCAAGATGATCCAGGCCTACGACCACCGGGCCGCCGGCGTCGTGGTGGAAGACACGAACTGGATGCGTCAGGGGCAGACCAAAGAAACGTCGCTCGTCCAGCACCAGAATCCGGAGTTTACGGTCGAGCCACGGTGGTGGGTGGATCAAAGCGCGGTCTTGCGTGCATTGCTGGCGCGCGATTCGAACCCCGCACAGGAGGACGGGGATGCACCCGGCGCTTCCGCTAGCGGTTCTGACGATCCACCCATCCCCCCTGCCCTGCTGGCCTACAAGGACGTAACAAGCCCGACGAATCAGCGAACGATGATCGCTGCGTTCATCCCCTTTTCGGCCGTCGTAAACTCGGCTCCCATCATGCTGTTCGGCGACGACGTGGGCTGGCGCAGGGCCGCGTGCCTGCTGGCGAATCTCAACTCCTTTGCGCTTGACTTTGCGGCTCGCCAGAAAGTCGGCGGGCTGCATCTCAACTTCTTCATCGTCGAACAGCTCCCCGTGCTTCCCCCCGACCGCTACGCCGACAAGTGCCCGTGGAACAAACGACTCTCGCTCGAACGCTGGATCAGCGACCGCGTGCTCAAACTCACCTGCACGGCCAACGACATGATCCCGCTGGCCGAGGCCGCCGGATTCGACGAGCGCGTGCACAAGTGGAAGCCCGAGGAGCGCGCCCAGCTCCGCGCCGAACTCGACGCCGCCTTCTTCCACCTTTACGGCGTCGGCCGCGAGGACGTGGAGTACATGCTCTCAACGTTTCAGGGGCTGCGCGACGCGGCCGAGCCGTTGTCGGGCGAGAGCACGACCGGGCAGATTCTGGCGGAATTCGATCGGCTGGCCGGCGCGTGAGCTTCGCCCGGCGGCGCCGATCACGAAGTTCGAAAGCAGCCGCGCGGCTTGGGAGGAGCCGCGCGGGGGCGTTCCGATCAGCAGCCCGCTGGAAAACGCACGCCAGCGGGAGCGGCATCGAGCGCGCGCTGGCGAAATACGCGGGTTGATAACCCGCGCCGCAAGTTTTTCGGCGGACTGTCAGTTGTCCGTTGCATAAGCGCGGGAGCGCACGCCGAATAGCCCCCAAGACCGGCCTGGAGGCCGGTCCCCCAATGGGCGGACAGTTTTTTCGGCGGGCTGCTAGGCGAACAGCGCGGCGCTGTTCTCGATCAGCACCTTGACGGTCGTGACGGTGGTGTCCTCTTCCGCCGCAAGTGACTGGAAGAAGGCCGCGATGAAGGTCGAGATCAGCGACGTGGTCGCGCCTTCGACGCCGCCCAGGACCGTGTCGCGCACGTTGGGGTCGCAGCCCTCGAGCACGAAGGCGGTGCCGCCCGCGGCCAGGCTGTAGAACCAGATTCGGCTGCTGTGGATCAGGCGTCGCATGCAACTCTCCTTGGGCGCTCGGCGCCAACGCCGACGCCGCGGCGGCGCGCCGCTCTGCGGCTAAGGCTCTGATCGGACACAGCGCAGCCGCGGTTGAAGAGGCGGCCGCGGTTCCTGGGTGCATTATCCGGACGCGGCCGGCTGGCGTGCAACTGCCGCGCGTCCGGATTTGCGCGAGCCGCCGGGGCTCAATGCGCCGCGTCGCCCGCCAACTGCCGGCAGGCGTGGCGGATGGCCGGCGTCAGCCATTCGACGCATTCCGAAACCGCGCGCGGGGAGCCGGGCATCCAAACCAGCAAGGTTTGCCCGCAGACGCCCGCGCCGGCGCGGGAGAGCACCGACGTCGGCGTGCGCTCGAACGCCCGCTGCCGCATGACCTCGCCGAAGCCCGGCAGCTCGCGCTCGATGAGCGGCCGCAGCGCGTCGGGCGTCACGTCGCGCGGGGCGATGCCGGTGCCGCCGGTGAGCAGCAGCACGTCGCAGCGACCGATCCAGGTCTGGGCGGTGCGGCGGATGGTCTCGGCGTCGTCGGGAATGCACTCGCGGTGCACAAGCTGCGCGTCGAGGTCGGCCAAGCGTTCGATGATCTGCGGGCCGGAATGGTCGGCGGCCTCGCCGCGCGAGCAGCGGTCGGACACGGTGATGACGACGGCGCGATGGGTCATGCCAAGTATCGTACGCCGGCGCGGCTGGAAGCGCATGCGCTCTCGCACCGCGCCCGAGCCGTGACTGTCGCCATCCGAGCCGCGACCGTGCGGGAGCGTGGATCGGGGGCGGCGCGCCCCGCGGCACAGTCGCGGGCCGCTTCGGTTCGGTTTTACACCTCGATCAGCATGCGCGCCGGGTCCTCCACGCACTCCTTGATGCGCTTCAGGAACGTGACCGACTCGCGCCCGTCGATGATGCGGTGGTCGTAGGTGAGCGCGACGTACATCATCGGGCGGATCACCACCTGTCCGTCGCGCGCCACGGGCCGGTCCTGGATCGCGTGCAGTCCGAGGATGCCCACCTGCGGCGGGTTGACGATCGGCGTGCTCATCAACGAGCCGAACACGCCGCCGTTGCTGATCGTGAAGGTCCCGCCCTGAAGCTCTTCGATCGCCAGCTTGCGTTCGCGGGCGCGGCGCGCCAGTTCGCCGATCGCGACCTCGATCTCGGCGAAACTCATGCGGTCGGCGTCGCGCAGCACCGGGACGACGAGGCCCGCGTCCGTGCTCACCGCGACGCCGATGTCGTGGTAATTCTTGTACACGATGTCCGTGCCGCGGATCTCGGCGTTGACCTGCGGGATGAGCTTGAGCGCGTCGATCGCCGCCTTGACGAAGAACGACATGAACCCCAGCTTCACGCCGTACTTTTTCTCGAACGCCTCGCTGCGCTGGGCGCGAAGCTGCATCACCGCGGACATGTCCACTTCGTTGAACGTGGTGAGCAGGGCGGCGGTCTGCTGCGACTGCACCAACCGCTCGGCGATGCGGCGGCGCAGCATGGTCATGGGCACGACTTCCTCGCGCCGGTCGCCGGCTTCGCGGCGGCCTGCCGCGGGTGGCGGCGTCGCCGCTTCAGTCGGACCTTCCGCGGGCGCGGATCGCGCGAGGGAATCGGCGTGGCGCTGGACGTCCTCTTTGAGCACGCGGCCGCCGGGACCGCTGCCGGGCACTTCCTCGGCGCGGAGGTCGCGCTCGGCGAGGGCGCGGCGCGCGGCGGGCATGACGCGCGCCGCGCCCTCGCCGAGCGCGACCTCCGCGCCGAGGAAGTGCCCGGCAGCGGTCCCGGCGGCCGCGTGCTCAAAGAGGACGTCCAGCGCCAC
>JABRWC010000138.1:0-23203 GCA_039961675.1 Phycisphaerae bacterium | reverse complement strand
TACAAGATCCTGTACCGGTCCGGGCTCAACTTCCCCGACGCGATCGAGCGCGTCGCGCAGACCGTCCGCACGGACGCCGGCCGGCGCCTGGTCGAGTTCCTGCGCGCGCCCACGCTGCGGGGCTTCATGCGCTGGAAAGCGCGTCAGGCGCCCGAGGCGGCCGAGATCGTCGAGTGAGAATTCTCCTCGCGCCCGACAAATTCCGGGGCGCGCTGACCGCCGCCGAGGCCGCGGCCGCAATGGCCGCAGGGGCGCGCGACGTGGCGCCGGACTGTGAACTCGACGTTTGCCCGATGGGCGACGGCGGCGAAGGCTCGGGCGAAATCCTCGCCGATGCCCTGCGATGCACGCGGGAGAGCACCGTCGTTTTCGACCCCCTCGGCCGCCCACGCGCGGCCGCGTGGTGGCGGTCTCGCGACGGCGAAGTCGCAATCGTCGAGATGGCTCAGGCCAGCGGACTCGGCCTGCTCGCGCTCCACGACCGCCTGCCGCTGCGAACGACGAGCTTTGGAACCGGCCAGTTGCTTCGCACCGTGGAGTTGCGCGGAAGCCGGCGTATCCAGCTTTGCGTTGGCGGTTCGGCGACCGTCGACGGCGGCGCCGGCTGCCTCCAGGCGCTGGGCTGGGGCCTGCTCGACGATCACGGCCGTGAGATCGAAACCGCGGTCGCCGGCGGACAACTGCTGGACGTGGCCGATCTCCGGCCGCCGGATGCGCCTTACTGTGGCGACATCACCGTGCTATGCGACGTCGACCACCCGCTCACCGGACCGCGCGGCGCGGCGCCCGTGTTCGCTCCACAGAAGGGCGCGTCACCGGAACAAGTCGCGCGACTCCAGCGCGGTCTCGAACATTGGGCGGACGTCCTGGCGCGCCGTACCGGCCGTGATGTGCGCTCCCTGGCTCACGGCGGGGCGGCGGGCGGCCTCCCGGCGGCGCTGTACGCTTGCTGCAATGCGCGGCTTGTCGCCGGAGCGGCAGCTATTGGCGATTCGCTGCGGCTTCGGCAGCGCGTTCGCGCCGCCGATATGATTCTCACGGGCGAAGGCCGACTCGACGCCCAGACCGCCGGCGGCAAAGTGGTCGCGGAAGTCGGCCGCCTCGCGCGGGAAGCCGGGCGGCCCGCGGTCGCCTTTGTGGGTCAGTTTGCCGCGCCGTCCGGATCAGATTTGCAGCGCGCCGCAGCGGAGCTTGGATTGTGCGACATCATCGAGATCGCCGCCCGCGGCAGGCCGCGCCCGCTTGCACTCCGCCGGTGCGCCGACGATCTGCGCGCGGCAGCGGCACGCTTTCTGCGCCGGTGATCTCCGCTGCGGCGATACGATCGCAAGCACGAACTCGCCCGCAGCGGAGCGGCGCGCGCAGCGCGCCGACGGCGCGGAGCGTCGGGCGGCTTGTCGCAGCCCTGTTCGCATGCGGAGGGAGCGCCCTCGCGCAGTCGATGTCCGCCGCCGGATTGTCCCCCGACTGGTCGCTCGATTGCCCGCCGGGTATCGAATGGACGGCCGCCGCGCCGAACGATTGCGGCGGCGTGCTCATCGTCTGCACGCGCGGCTCGCGGCTTCAGCTCTACGAACTCGCCAGTGGAGTGCCGATTCTCCGCACGCCGCTGGACGTGCAGCCGGGCGCGCGATTCGGCGGCGCGCACGATTCGCTGGCGTACGTCTACAGTCGCTCGCAGGTGTTCGCACTGCCGTGCTCACCCGGCGCCGGCATGCCTCCGGGGCGTGCATCGCTGCGGTGGTGCACCGCAGTCACAAACTCGACGCCCGGCGCGGGCGACGGCGATCCGGAGTTTCTCGTCCGCGTCGTCGGCGGCGCGGCGACGCCGCACGGGTTTTTCTTCGTGCGCTCAGATGATCGCGTCGGGTTGCTGCGTGTGGGCGATGGAACGCCAGCATGGAGCTCGGCGGCGCCGGTCACCGACGCAACCCGGTTGCACATCGATGGCGATGCGCTGGCGATCGTGTCGCCCGGCGGGGAGCGTCTCTCGGTTTCGTGGGTTCGCGTCAGCGCCGACGGCGGCGACGTGACGACGGTGTGGCTCGACCGTCGCGCTCCGCTGTGGAGCGGCGTGTGCGGAAACGAGGTTGTGCTCGTCTGGCCGCGCGAGATCGGTCTGGTGCGCGACGACGGTCAAGTTCGCTGGACCGCCCCGTCGCCTTCAACGGGGGAGTTCTCGGGGCCGCACTTTCTCACGAACTGCCGTCGCCGGGCGTCGACGGCGTTGCAGCCTGCTGGCGCCGAACCGGCGCGCTTGTTAATCTGGCCCACGGGCCGCGGCGGCTTGTTGGCATACGAGTTGGACTTCGGAGCTTCCGCCCCGTACTCGGAGCTGCCCGAAGGCTGGGAGTTCCCCATCGGCACGCCGACGCTCCAGTTTTCGCGAGCCGGCGACACGGTCGTCTGGGTTGGGCCGTCCATCGTGCGGTTCTTCGGCGCCGACGACGGTGTTCCACATGCGCAACTCGCACGAGCCGGCCAAGTCATCAGCGCCGCGTGCGTGGATGGACACTATGTCGCGCTCTTCGCGACACCGCCCGATGATGGCGGTTCGGCGCGGCGACGTGATCTCCGACTCGCACGCTCAACTCGGCGCGACACACCCCGCCTGGGACAATCCCCGTCGGCGATTCCCGACAGGGAGGATTGCATTCTGGGCGAAATCGACTCGGACGCGACGGCCCAGCTCGTCGGCGGCCGGCTGCTCGTGGTCGAAGCGGACCGGATTCGGGCGTACACTCTCCCCTGATCGCCCGCGCTCACGCGCGACTCGGGTTGTCCGGCCGCCTGTTGACATCTCGTTGCGAGCTGTCGGCAGCGGGTCACCAATGGCGCATTGCAAACGCAGGACGCTGCGAAATGTCCGACGAGCTTCCATTCCGAATTGTTGACGCCTTTGCCGAACAGCCGTTCTCCGGCAATCCGGCCGGCGTGATCCTCGGCGCCGACGGACTCTCCGAGCGTCAGATGCAGACGGTCGCCAACGAAATTAACGCCAGCGAAACGGCCTTCGTCAGCGGTGCCAACGATCTGCACCGGCCGCCGAAGCTCCGGTGGTTCACGCCCGCGGTCGAGGTCGGCTTCTGCGGTCATGCGACGCTCGCCGCCGCACATGCGCTCGCAGAGTCGGTCCGGTTCCGCGCGGACGTGGCCGAGCCTGGCGCCGGCGTGCAATTCGAGTCCGCGGCCGGTAGGTTGCGGCTGACGCAGGAAACCATCGCGGACCGTCCAGGCGCAGCGATCTGGTGGCTGGACATGCCGGCGCCCGGGCTGCGCGCCGACAACACGAATCCGATGAAGACCTGCGAGCTGCTGGGGATGACGGTGGACGATCTCGATTCCGCCGCGCCGATGCGGCGCTCGCGCGACGACGACCTGCTGTTGTTCGTGAAGTCCTGGCAGCGGCTCCAGTCGCTTGCCCCGGACTTTCATAAGCTCGGCGCATGGTGTCAGAAGCACGCCATTCGCGGGATCTGCGTTTCTACACGCGAGACCCTCACGCCATTCGTGCAGGTGGCCTCGCGCTTTTTCGCGCCCGCGGCCGGCATTCCGGAAGACCCGGTCACCGGCAGCGTTCACGGCCCGCGCGCTGGTCACGGGCGGTTTCGTGGCGATGACCGGCGAGCGAGCCGCGCTGAACTGCGCCCAAGGCAAGCCGGGCGGGCGACAGGGGCTGGTCCGGGCGCTGGTCGAGCGCACGGACGGCGGGCACCGGGTGCGCATCGGCGGGTTCTGCCACACCGTCGCACGCGGCGAGATTCGACGGCCGGCGCATTGATGGGGCGAGGGCGCGTCGCGGAGTCCACGTGGGCCGGTCGCTTGCTTTTGCCGCGGAGCAGCGAAACAATAGCGCGTCTGCGGCGAAGGCGCCGCGCCGGGCCTCGGCGCGGCGTGCAGGGGTTGAACCACGATGGCGCGACGGCGCAAGAAGCTGGGCGAAATTCTGACCGGCTGGAACGTGCTCACGCCGGAGGCGCTGGCCGACGGGATCGCCTACGCGTCGCAGCACGGGAAGCGGATCGGTGAGGCGCTGATCGAGCTCGAGCTGGCCGGCGAGGAGGATATCTCCAAGGCCCTCGCCGCGCAGTTCGACATGGAGTACGTGGACCTGGACAAGAGCGCCGTGGTCCCTGCCGCACTGGAGCTGGTGCCGGAGGACCTCATCAAGCGCCACCGCGTGCTGCCGATGTCGAAGGAAAACGGGCGGCTCAAGATCATCATCTCGGACCCGCTCGACCTCGAGCTGCTCGACATGCTGCGCTTCCGGCTCAACACCGAGATCGAGTGCGTGCTCGCCCCGCGCAGCAAGATTCAGCGCTACATCGACACGTTTCTCAATCAGAACGTCGGCGCCAGCATGGACGAGACGATCGAGGAGATCGACCGCGACACGGACCTGCAGGCCAAGGAGACCGACGACCTCAAGAAGGCCCTGGCCGCCGGCGAGGACGCCGACGCTCCGGTCGTCAAGCTCATCAACCTGTTGATTTCCGAAGCCGTCCGCATGCGCGCCAGCGACATTCACGTCGAGCCGATGCAGGACCGGGTGCGTGTGCGCTACCGCATCGACGGCGTCTGCCACGTGCGCGACAACATTCCCAAGAGCATGCAGGGGCCGGTGATCGCGCGCCTCAAGATCATGTCCGGCATCGACATCGCCGAGAAACGCGTGCCGCAGGACGGACGCATCAAGATGAAGATCGGCGGCTCGATGATTGACTTTCGCGTGAGCAGTTGCCCGGCCTACCACGGCGAGAGCGTCGTGTTGCGCATCCTGCGGCCGGACTCGGTCAAGGTCGGCGTCACCGGCCTGGGCTTCGAGCAGGACGACTACGAGCGCTTCCTGAAGATCATCAAGCAGCCCAACGGCATCTTCCTGGTCACCGGGCCGACTGGGTCGGGGAAGACCACTACGCTGTATGCGGCGCTCCAGGAGCTCAACCGCCCCGACCGCAAGATCATCACCGCCGAGGACCCGGTGGAGTACAACTTCACCGGCATGAACCAGTGCCAGGTCCGCGAGGACATCGGGCTGTCGTTCGCGAGGATTCTGCGCGCCATGCTGCGACAGGCGCCGAACATCATCCTCGTGGGCGAGATCCGCGACCGCGAGGTTGGCGAGGTCGCGATCCAGGCCGCGCTTACCGGCCACCTGGTGTTCAGTACGCTGCACACCAACGACGCGCCCAGCGCCATCACGCGTCTGATCGACATGGGCATCAAGCCGTTCCTGGTGGCCAGCTCGATCCAGGCGATTCTGGCGCAACGCCTGATCCGCCGAATCTGCCCGGAGTGCAAAGAGATCGACCCCAACCCCGACCGCTTCACGCTCAAGATGCTGGGCATCACCGACGAGGATCTGGCCAACAAACACGTCTACCGCGGACGCGGCTGCCAGCGCTGCAACGGCGTCGGCTACCGCGGACGGCAGGGCATTTTCGAGATGCTCGAGATGAACAACGAGATGCGCGAGCTGGCGTTCAGCCGCGCCCCAACGAACCGCCTGCGCCGCGCCGCGCGGAATTCTGGGATGCGCAACCTGCTCGAGGACGGCAAGCTCAAGATCCTGCGCGGCGTGACGACCCCGGACGAGATCGCCCGCATCACCCAGGCCGAGGGCATCATCGTCGAAGAAGACTGAACCGACTGGCCGCCGGCGCGGTGCAGGCAGCCGCGCGTCGCCGTCGGCCGTGAGGTGCGACCGTGGCAACCGTGCATATTGACCGCCTGCTGGAAACCTGCGTGCGCGTCGACGCGTCGGACATCCACCTGCACGTCGGCCGGCCGCCCGTTCTGCGCATGTCCGGCCGGCTGCGTTCGCTTGAAACCAAGGTGCTCGATCCGGACGACACGATGGCGCTGATGAAGTCCATCACGCCCGAGCGCAACCAGCAGGAGTTCCAGGAGGAGGGCACGACGGACTTCGGCTTCGCCTTCGGCGACAAGGCGCGCTTCCGCGTTTCGGTCTTCCGCGCCAAGGGAAACGTGTCGATCGTGCTGCGGCTGATCCCCTCGCGCATCATGACGTTTGAGGAGATCGGCCTGCCGGCGGTGGTGAAGGCGCTCTGCCGGCGCCCGCGCGGCCTGTTCCTGGTCACCGGACCCACCGGCTCCGGCAAGACCACGTCGCTGGCGACGATGCTCGACTACATCAACGTGAACTTCGATCGGCACATCATCACGATCGAGGACCCGATCGAATACTACCACCCGCACAAGAAGTCGGTCTTCAGTCAGCGTGAAGTGGGCGCCGACGTGCCGAGCTTCGCGGAGGCCCTCCGCCGCGCCCTGCGCCAGGACCCGGACGTGGTGCTGGTCGGCGAGATGCGCGACCTCGAGACGATGGAAGCCGCGATCCGCGCCGCCGAAACCGGACACCTGGTCTTCGCCACGCTGCACACCACCGGCGCCCAGGGAACCATCAACCGCATCATCGACGCCTTCCCCGTCGCCCAGCAGGAGCAGATTCGCGTCCAGCTTTCGGTCACGCTCATCGCCGTCCTCAGCCAGGTGCTCCTGCCGCGGATCGCCGGCGGCCGCGTCGCGGCGTACGAGTTCCTGCTGCTGACGCCTGCGATCTCGAACCTGATCCGCGAGAACAAGACGTACCGCATCGACTCCAGCATTCAGACCGGCAAGAAGTACGGCATGCAATTGCTCGATGAGCACCTCTGGAAGCTCTACGACGAGCAGGTCGTCGCCGGCGACGAGGCCCTGGAGAAAGCCCGCTTCCCCGCGGACTTCCAAGCCAAGATGGAAGCCAAGGCCCGCGGGCTACAGGTCGAGTTCGGCGTCGAGGAGGTCAACGAAGAGGCCGCGAAGAAAGGCGAGGCCGCCGGCAAGAAGGGCTGAGCAACGGCCACGAGCGTGCCGGCTTCGCGCCGCACCGTCCGGTGGTACTGCACGATCGTCCTCGTGCTCGGGCTGGCTCGCAGGAGAAATCGGGCTTGGCAGACCTCGTCGACACCAGCCGCGTGCAGCGCCGCCGCCTGCGCTTCGAGAGCCTTGCGGAATTGGGTGCAGAGATCGACCGCATCGTGCAGGCCGAGCAGGCCGGCCGACTGCGCCGCGCCGGCAACTGGACCACCGGCCAGATCTTCGGCCACCTCGCCGCGTGGATCAATTACGCCTACGAGGGCTACCCGCTCAAGGTCCCCTTCTTCATCCGCTGGATTCTGCGATTCAAGGTTCGCCAGTACCTGCGCGACGGCATGCCCGCCGGCCGGCGGATTCCGAACGTCGCGGCCGGCACGTACGGCGTAAAGCCGCTGGGCACGCGGGAGGGCGAGGAGAAGCTGCGTGCGGCGCTGGCGCGCCTGGCGTGCGATGAACCGCCTCGCTTCGACAGCCCGGCGTTCGGCCGGCTGTCGAACGACGATCGGATCGCGCTGAACCTGCGGCACGCCGAGCTGCACCTGGGGTTCCTGGAATACTGAGTCGTCCGCCCGGCGCGGCCGCGGGAGAGAGCGTCTTGGAATTCATCACCTACGTCATCGACCTGTTCCTGCACCTGGACAAGCACCTCGACGCGCTGATCCAGGACTACGGCGCGTGGACCTACGGCATCCTGTTCACGATCGTCTTCCTGGAGACGGGCGTCGTCTTCACGCCGTTCCTGCCGGGCGACTCGCTGATCTTCGCCTCCGGCGCGCTAGCCAACCGCGGCGTGCTCGATCCTTGGCTGCTCTTTTTGCTGCTGTCCGCCGCGGCGGTGCTGGGCGACACCATGAACTACGCCATCGGCAAGCATCTCGGCGCGTTTTTGCTCCGCCGGCATTCGCGCTTCTTCAAGCCCGAGCACCTGGACCGCACGCACGCGTTTTTCGAGAAGTACGGCGGAATGACGATCATCATCGCGCGCTTCGTACCGATTGTGCGCACGTTCGCCCCGTTCGTCGCCGGCATGGGCGCGATGACCTACACCAAGTTCCTGCTTTACAACGTGATCGGCGGCGTGGCCTGGGTGTTCCTGTGCACGTTTGCGGGCCTGCTCTTCGGCCAGTTGCCCGTCGTGCGCGAAAACTTCTCGCTGGTCGTCATGGCGATCATCGCCATTTCGGTGCTGCCGATCGCGATCGAGTTCCTCCGCCACCGACGCGCCGGCCGAACGAGTGCGCCCGTCGAGAAATCGCGGGCCTCGGTCGTGGTCCCGGGGGACGCCGGCAACATCGACACGTGACGCCCGACCGATTCGACGCCCGCGGTTCGGACCATTCCGAATTCCAGGCGCTTAACTCCTAACTCTTGACCCGTCCGCCGCTGCCTTCGTGCCCTCGAATCCACTGCACGATTTGTGGGTACACCTCGCGCGTCGCGAAGGGCGTGTATTCCAACTCGCCGTGCGCGAGTTCGGGAAACTCGAACAGCGACTTGTCTGCCGACCGGATGCGGTCGTAGAACGCCTCGCGCGTCACCACAGCGTTCGCGATGCGGTCCTGCCCGCCGAGCACGAGCAGCGTCGGCAAGGCGATCTGCTCGTAGTGTTCGGAGTAGCGGTAGTCCGGAGCGCCCAGCAAGCTGACAAACGCGCGCTCGCGAACGCATTTTCCGAGCTGCATCAGCACCCCCGCTTTCATGTGGTCCACCGCGTGCAGCAATCCCTGCGAGAACGTCTCCGGGCTGAAGTGCCGCGCCCCCTTGAACCGTTCCGCCAGCAGCTTCGCCGCGCTGGCAACCGCCGCGTCGATCCAGCCGAGAGCGCCGGCCATTCCCGGCGGCACGCGCCCGCGCCATCCCGCTTCCCCCGGCCGCAACCAGTCCAGCCGCACGCCGCCCGCGGCGGTCACGAACGCCTGGAGCCAGCCGGCGTTGGCCAGCAGCTCGAACGGGAAGTTCGCCTGCGAGGGGTTCAGCCCGGCCCCCGAGACGAGCTCGCGCCAGCAAAGGTTGCCCGCCTCGTCGTACAGCGCCGTGGGCCAGCGCAGCGCCGCCGGAAATTCCAGCAGCACGCAGCCGGCGAGCAGCGCCTGGCGACGCGCGGCTTCCGCCGGCTCGTTGCGAATGCACGGTTCGCCCGCGTTGTCGGTCAGAACGGCGCCTTGCAGCCAGCCGGCCGCGGTCATCGCGCCCATGCTGTTCGCGACCAGCATCGGCCGGCGACCCGTTCGCCGCAGCACGTGCTCGACGACTGCGGGCAGATCGAAATGCACGAAGTGATCGACGCACCAGTCGTCCTGCCCCGGCGGCGGCTCGCTCAGCATGTGGGGCGCCCCGTGTCCGCGCAGGTTGACCAGCCAGATGTCGTAATCGAGCTCGTGCAGTAGCGCCGGCAGGCAGCGGAATCGTCCGTCCGCGGTGTCCAACTCGGGAATGTCCCACAGGTCCGCGTTGACGGCCAGTCCGTGTACGAAGATCACAGGCGGTCCGTCTGTCGCCTTGCGCTTGCACGCGATCCGCGCGCCGTCCGCGGCGGGAACGCGCTCGATGGACGCGCTGCTGGAGGAACGTTCGTAGTTTGACATATGCGGATACTGTAGCTGCGCACGCGCCACAATCGGCCGCGTCGCCGAATCGAAATAAAGCGAGCAAGCCGACCGGAGCCGACTTGCTCGATTGAATTCAACAACTTGCCGCGTCGGGGTTCAGGCCGTGGCTTTCGCCTGGGAGCGCGCCAGATCAACCAGCTTGTCGAAAGCCGGCGGATCACAAATCGCCACCTCGCTGAGCATCTTGCGGTTCAGGTCAACCAGCGCCAGCTTGAGCCCGTGCATGAATCGGCTATATGTCATGCCGCGCGCCCGGCAGGCGGCCGTGATGCGCGTGACCCACAGCGCCCGAAATTCGCGCTTGCGCGCCCGCCGATCCCGGAACGCATACTGACCGGCCTTGATGACGGTCTGCTTGGCGGGCCGGAACAGTGTACTGCGGGAAGCGCGGTAGCCCTGGGCGGCTTTCAGGACTCGGTTGCGGCGGCGGCGCGTCGCGGCACCGGGGCGAACTCGCATGACTCAGGCTCCCTTCTCGGCGCAGGCGCTCTTCGCGGGCGGATAGGGCCAGGCAGTCTTCAGTCCGAGCTTCTTGAGCATATTCTTTCGGGTTCCGCCGGTGATGTTCTTCGCTTTCCGAAGGCGTTGCCGGCGGGTTCCGGGCTTGCCGCTCATCAGGTGCCCGGCGTACGACGACCTCCGGCGCAGCTTGCGGCGAGCGGAAATCGTGATCCGCTTGAGCGTGCCCTTGTGCGTCTTGGCCTTGTGCATAGGTCCTTCCTGCCAAAAGGTCGCGGACTGGGGATTTTAGCCCCGCACCAACCGCATCGCAAGAAGGTACCGAGCGGATGTGGTCAAAAACCTGTTGTTCCAGCGCCACGCCGGGTTTACGCTGCTAGGTTCACGCTCGCAGCGGCGGCCCAAGGGTGCCGGATTGCAGCGGCCGGCGGCGCGAGCCCTGAATACGTTTTCAGCGGCGGGCAGCCCGGGAACAAGCCGGTGCCCGCCGCGGTACGGAGACGCTCGAAATGGCAATCAAGCGATTGGGCATCATCGTCGGGGGCGGGCCTGCCCCCGGCATTAACGGCGTCATCGGCGCCGCCACCATCGAAGCGATAAATCAAGGGTACGAGGTCATCGGCTTTCTGGACGGTTTCAAACACCTCGTCGGGGAGGATTTCGCGGCCGCGCGCCACACGATCCGTCTGGACATCGACAACGTGGCGCGGATTCACTTCAGCGGCGGCTCGATTCTGCGCACCTCGCGCACCAGCTTGCTCGACGATCACCGCCTCAAGAGCGAGAAGAAGGTCGCCCCGGACACGGCCAAGGTCGCGCGCGTCGTCCAGCGACTGAAGAACATGCGGATCGACGCGCTGGTCACCATCGGCGGCGACGACACGGCCCTGAGCGCGCGGTTCATCTGTGACGCGACCGACGAGGAGTTTCGGGTCGTCCACGTTCCGAAGACGATCGACAACGACCTGCCGCTTCCGCACGACGTGCCGACGTTCGGCTTCTCCACCGCGCGTTTCATCGGCACCACGCTGGTCAAGAACCTGATGGCCGACTCGCAGACCACTGGGCGCTGGTACGTGTGCGAGACGATGGGCCGCGGCGCTGGCTGGCTTGCGCTGGCGATCGGCATGGCCGCAGGCGCCACCGTCACGCTCATCCCCGAGGAGTTCGACGACAACTCCAAGGTCCAGAACATCGTCGACGTGCTTGACGGGGCGATTCTCAAGCGCCGGCTCTACGGCCGGCCGGACGGCGTCGCGGTCATCGCGGAGGGACTGGCTTACAAGCTCGGCGACCGCGAGGAGCTGGAGCGCATTCTGGGCCACGAAGTGCCGGTCGACGCCGCCGGGCATCCGCGCCTTTCGGAGGTCAAGCTCGCCGGACTGCTCAAGGACCAGCTCGAGGAGCGCTTCCGCGAACGCGGCCAGAAGATCACACTCGTGGACCTGGAGATCGGCTACGAGCTGCGTTCAGCCGACCCCACGCCCTATGACATGGCCTATTGCCGCAGCCTGGGCTACTTCGCCGTGCAGCTTCTGCTCAACGGCGGCGAGCGGCACGTGATGGTCGCGATCAACAACGGCAACCTGCACCCGATCAACTTGCACGACATGATCGACCCGGAGACGAACCGCACGCGCATCCGCACGGTGGATCTGCGCTCCGACATGTACCAGGTCGCACGGGCCTACATGATTCGCCTGGAACGCAAGGACCTCGAGAACGTCGAGATGCTCGAACGGCTCGCGGCCGAAGCGAAGCTGACGCCGGACGAGTTCCGCCAGCGTTATGAGCGTGCGGCGACGCGCCGGGTGGACTGGCAGCCCGCGGCGTCGGAGGCGCTCTCCGGCTCCAAGGCCACGGCACGGGCCAAGGCCGTTGCCCAAGGCTGAGGCGACGCCCGAAACCTGCGTTCCAAATGCGTGGTGCGCGCAACTTTGGATAGTCAGCCGGCTTGAAGCCGCATCGTATCCCCCACGCGCAGCGTTCCGCCGCGCAGCACGCGCCCGTGCACGCCGGCGCGATGGTCCGGCGTAAGCGCCACGCGCAGCCCCGGTTGGAGCTTGTCCATCAACCCGCACGGCCGCGTCTCACCCTTGATCTCGACCAGCAGCTCGCCCACCTGCACGATCCGGCCGATCAGCGCGCCAAGCGAATCCGCGTCGATCAGCACGTTTGCGCGGCGTGTGTGCCAAGGCATGCCGCCGCTCAGCTCGCGCTGCACGAGCGTCCATTGCCGCGACGAGAGAAACGTGATCCCGCGATCGGGGCTTGGCTTCACTGACCCCTCCAGCCCGCCGTCCACAATGCCGACCGCATCTCGGACTTCCCGCATCGGCCCGCCTTCCGCGGTCTTGAGCGCAATCGCCAACACCGTTCCCACGATCTGTCCGTCCATCTCGCCGCTCCTCTGATCGCTCGCCGCGTGCGGAAGCCGCTTTATGGCCTACGCTCCCGTCGCGCCGCCTCGATGATCTCATCCACGATGACGGTCTGCACGTGCTTCCAGCGCGACACGCGCCGGCCGTTGACGAACACCGTCGGAACCGTGTTCACGCCGAGCTGTGCGGCCTCGCGGCATTGGCGCTCGATCTCGGCCTGTGCCTCGGGCGATTTCGCCGCAGCCGCCAGCGCCGCCGGATCGAACCCGAGTTCCTTGGCGGCATCCGACAGACGCCGGTCGTCGAACGGCTCGCGGCTGGCCATGAGCCAGTCGTGCATGCGCCAGAAGCCGTCGGCGTCGGCGAGCAGGCCCGCCGCTTCCGCGGCCAGCGCCGCGTCACAGGCGTCCTCGTACATGGTGCGTTTCACCGCGCTGTTGCAGCGTTCGTTGAACGGGAACTGCCGGTACGCCACGCGCACGTCGCCGCGTCGTTGCGCCGCGTCCCGCAGGATTCCGTACAGTTCCGACGACGCGTCCTGGCGGTAGTCGCCGAACACAACCACCTGCACCGTTGCCTGCGCTGGACCAAGCACGTGCTCCTTCGCGCCGATCTGGATCTCGCGCAGGGGCTCCTGCCGCCAATCCTCGATGAGCTTCTCGAGCGCCAGCGGCGGGTGGTCGGCGGTCGGCGGCAGCGGCGGCGGGTTCGTGGCCGCCAGCGCCTCGACGGCCCGCCGCACCGCGTTCGGCGCGTTCCAGCCGCGCAGTTCGACGCCGTTGATGAAGATCATCGGCGTGAACCACAGGCCGAGCGCCACGCCGTCGTCGATGTCCTCGCGGACGCGCGCCAGCGTCTCCTCGCCCTGCATGACGCGCTGGAATTCGGCCACGTCGTACCCGAACTGCTGGAGCGTGGAGCGGAGCTTGGGGCCGTCGAACGAGCCTTCGTTGGCGAAGAGCCATTCGTGCATCTGCCAGAACGCATCGGGACCGCGCAGCAGCCCCGCGGCCTCGGCTGCACGGGCCGCCCAGCACGCGTTCGGGTGCACGTCGGTGACGATGTACTTGTTGCAGTCCTTGCCCATCGGGAAGTGCTTCACCGAAACCGACATGTCGCCGCGCTCGCGGTAGAGCTGCATGATCTGCTGCTCGAGCGCCTTGCACTGCTTGCACGGGTAGCTGAAGAACGCGACTACGCGGATCGGCGCGACCTCCGGCCCGAGCCGCCAGCGGCCGGCCAACCCGCTCGCGGCGCGCTGGTTGACCGGCGCGGACGCCGCCCCCTCGCTCGCGTCGAGCCGCGCGCCCTGTGCCGCGTTGTCGGTCGGTCGCGAAGCCGTCTGGACGAGGCGCGCCGTCGATTCCGCCAGGTCGCTTTCCGCACGGGCGTGCGCGTACTGTTTCGCCCCCCACTCGACCGCCGCCAGCAGCAGCGTCGCCGCCACAAACGTGCCCGCGCCCGTCGCCGCTTGCCGCGCCGCGCGCCCCTCGCCCCGCGACCATGCTTCGGTCACTACGCAGAACGCCAGGTTTCCGAGGTGCACCGCGATGCAATACGGGCACAGGTAACCACCCGCGATCATGACGACTGTGAATCCGACTGACGCGGCCCCTCCGACCCGCACGAGCCACCGCAGCGGGCCGGCGATCCGCCGCATGTTGGCGATCCACGCCGCCGCGAGCGCCGCGAAATATGCCAGTCCGACCGATGCTGTAGACCACTGCGTTCCGGGCACGCGGCCCCAGACGCTCGCCGTCGCCCGGCCGCAGGGACTTTCCGCCCCGCAGCCCGGGAGTTGCAGCCCGCCAAGATGCTCCAGCACGAGCAACCCGGCTGATGCGAAAGCAACCAGCAGGGCGAGTCCACCCGCGACATCGGCGGGCGACCACGAAAGCCGGGCCGCCGCCTCGCCGCCCGCGGCGGTTCGACCCCCTGGGCGCTCGCGCGCGGAGAGAGCGACGCCGCTGGGGCGCTCGCGATCTCGTGCACGAGGGCGACTTCGCTTCGACACCTGAGGTTCCGTACCCGCCCGAGGCGGCCGCAAACCACCCAGTATAGCCCCGACGCAGGGCGCAGTGCCCGCCGGCTCCTGTTTCGCGCCTTATCGCCGCACGCGCGAGAGCGCTGTGTTACGGGCGGCGTTTAGCCGACCGCGTCGCCGGTCCCGCGCGGGGGTCAAAGAAGTTCAGCACCAAGCTGTAGAAATACGAACGGTCGTACGGTGCGAACCCGACGTGCCCGCCGCCGTCCAGCACGACCGCCGCGACGTTGCGGTTTTCGGTCGAGGCGATCAGGTCCGCGACCGCTTGCGGCGACGCCAGCGGATCGTTGGAGCCGTGGACGATCAGCACCGGCACGCGGGCGCTCTCGAGCTTGTCGCCGGCGGGCTTGCCCCGGTACGGCAGGAAGCGCAGGTAGTCATACCCGTCGCGAACGGCGTGCGGGTACGTCAGCTCCGAGCGTGCGAACTCGAACTGGATCAGCCGGCCGAGATCGCCGTTGATCTCCGGGTGCCGCTTGCGGCGCATCCGGTCGCGCACGCCGTCCTGAAGCGTGCAGAGCACCGGTTCGTCGGCCGCCGGCCACTCCTGGCGGAGCACCTCGACGATCGGCTCGAAGTCGAGCGTGGGCGAAAACGCGAGCACGCCCGACGTGAAGTGACGCCGGCCGTCGCGCGGCCGCAGCCGTTTTCGCAATTCCGGCGCGACGCCGGGATGGTCTTCTTCTCGTCCGTCTTCCCAGGCCGCGAGCAGAACGTGATTTGCGCCCCAGCAGAACCCGATCAATCCAGTCCCGCGCACGTACGGCCGCTGTTGCAGCCACTCGTCGACCGCAAGCAGGTCGCCCGTCTCCAGCACGCCGAACGTATAGTACACGTCCGGGAAGCGCCGCTCGGTCTGGCCGAAGCCGCGCAGTTCCAGCGCCAGCACATGGTGGCCGGCGTCGACCAGCGCGCGCGCCAGATCGCGCGAGCGCTTCACCGCCAAGTCTCCGAGCAGCCCCGGCAGCACGATGATGCAGTCCGCGACCAGCGGCTCGCCGTCCGCGCCGCGCGCCAGCCCGAGCCGGCCGGAGAGCTGGAGCCGATCGTTGATCGGTGCCCACACGTCCTCGAAACCCGGCCAAGGCGCGGCCGGGTTCTCGATCGCCGCCTCGGCGCCGGACGCCTGCGCCGTGTCCATCAGCCCGAAGAAGTTGAGGAAGATGGAGTTCGAGTACTCGGGGCAGCGACCGAAGTGCGCGTACACATCGACCGGATTGCCGGCGGGATCCACGAGCTGCTCGGTAGTCAGCGCTGGCTCATCGTCGTACGGGAGCGTGTGCCGCAGCGTTTGATGCGCATGGGCGAGCCACGCGCGTGTGTCGCCAGCCGGGAGGGCCGACGAGTTCACCGCCGGCGCCGGCACGTAGTCTTCGGGGCGCATGACGAACGACCGTTCGCTGAAGCAGCCCGCAATCGTCGGCGTGAGCACGACCAGCGCCGTCACGATGACGCGGTGCAATCTGCGTCGAGCGAATCGCCGCCTGCACACTGGCCGCGCTGCGTCTCGCGTGCCACGACTGGTTCGCCGGCGCATCATGCCGCGAGCATCCCGCGCACAAGCTCCGGCGTGATTTCGGCAAGCCGTTGCACAACCTTCGCCGCGCCGGCCGCTGACAGCTTCAACTCGTTGTGCGTTCCGACCAGCCCGATCGATTTCATCCTGGCGGCCGTCGCGGCTTCGATCCCGACCGGCGCATCCTCGACCACTACGCACTGCCGGGCGGGAATTCCGATGCGCTCGGCCGCGAGCAGGAAACAATCCGGCGCGGGTTTGCCGTTCGGCACGTCGAACCCGGCGACGGTGGCTGCGAACCACGGTTCTAACCGTCCCTCTCGCAGCACGAGATCGAGGTTTTCGCGCGGGCCGGACGTAGCGACCGCCAGCTTCATGCCGGCGTCGTGAAGGGATTGCAGGCACTCGCGTGCGCCGATCGTGAGCGGGACCATGCCGGTGATCAGGTCTCGATAGATCGCTTCCTTCTGGGCGTCGATCTCGCGCACGTCGTCGTGGTTCAGATCGCGCTCCCACAGGATGCGGATGATGTCGCGGCTTGGGCGGCCGAACGTGGCGTGGAACTGCTCGTCCGTGATCTGCAAGCCGTGCTTGCGGGCGACCGCGCGCCAACTCGCCGCATGCGCTGGCCCCGACGCGACCAGCACGCCGTCCATGTCGAACAGAACGCCGAGCGTCATCGCGGCCCTCATCGCTCCGTGGTCCGGCAGCGAAGCGCCCCGCCACGGCCCGCCGACTGTGAGCGAAGCAGCATACGCGCCGCGTGCCCGCGGGCAATAGGTCCGTCCAAAGACCGTATGGGCGACACGGGCTGGCGGCACAAGCGGGCTGCACAGGCCGGTGACACAGGGAGGTGGCACAGGCGTCTCGCCTGTGACGCGCCGTCCGCTCGCACCCGCGACTGGCCGACTTGCTCACCCGCCGCGTGGGAAAACGGCCGCGGCACCGTGGTTCCGAGAACAGCGCAGTCGTTTCCAAAACCAGTGAAACACACGACTTCTGTCAGAGCCGCCGCTTTGCCGGGATAGCGGTTCATGTGTGAGTTCAAGCAACCGCGAACCAACGCGAATCGAAAGGAGACTTAACATGTTGCGGCTGACTCATCTGGTGCAGAGCGTGGCGGCGATCGGGCTCATGACGGCGATCCTGGCGGGCACGACCGGGTGCGACGAGCTGGGAATCCTCGGCGGCGGCCAGTCGTGGTCGACCCCATACGTCCCGTACGACCCGTGGGGAATGAACACCGGCTACAACGGCTGGGGCACGGGTTACAGCGGCTGGGGCGGCGGGTACCCGGAATACGGACTGTACGATCCGACCTCCGTCATCGAGGACGTGTACACGTATCGGCAGGAGGTCTACGACAACGTCAACGCCGGCTGGTCCGACTACATCCTCCAGTAGCGTGCGGCGGCGGTTGAAACGAAAGTCCCGGTCTGGCGTAGCGCCGGCCGGGACTTCTGCTTGCGCGTGGCGTCGGACCTCCGCGTCCGATGACGATCTCAACGTCGGACCTGAGGTCCGACGCTACGGATCTGATGAAAAGAATCCACCGCTCGCCAGCGCGAGTTCACGGCACCGCCATCCGCGCTCGCCTTCGCCTCGGAGCTGTCGAAGTCACAGTATGGGACCGGCCGATGGTTGGTCGTTCGCGGCACCCGGCGCGTTGCCGCAGGAAGCCGCACGGGCAGCCCCGGCTTGCCGCCGGGGCTGCCCGCTACGCCCCCACGGGGATTCGAACCCCGGTCTCCAGGATGAGAACCTGATATCCTAGGCCACTAGACGATGGGGGCCTGTTGTCGGGCCGTCCGCTTCGGAACGCAGTAACTTATCCTCGCGCCAGCGGTCCGTCAATCCGCTCAGCAGCCAGCGTGGTTCCCGGGGCGTGGCTCCCATCGGAGCGAGCACATCCGGGCACACAGCGAAAGCGGGGGAATCGGATTGTCCGCCGCGGACTCCCTCGTTATCTCGTCGGACCTGGATGAAGCGCGTGCCACCGCGGCAACGCGCTCTCGCGTTGACACCCGGCGCACCCGCGATTAGAGTCCTGTTGTTCGGGAATTCCCGATACATGTCTTTCCGAGGGACTGCTCAATTCTCAGGAGGTTCACATGCTCTCGTCGTCGCGGGTGTGCGCTCGGCGCGCGCGGCAACCGGTTGGTTCATCCTGGATCGCACTGGCATTGGGCCTGGCCGCCGGGGGGGCACTCGCCGTCCCCGCGCTGGGACAGGCGGCGCGTGCGGGCGCTAATCCGCAGGCGCCGGCGGTCGCGGCGCCGGCCGAGATGTTCGGATTCGCGGACCCCCTGCCGGCGAATCCTCCCAAGCCCGCGCCCGAACTGCCGTCGCAGCAGTTCGGACTTCGCAGCGTGGACGTGCCGGCGTTCGTGCTGGACGCACTCTCGGATGACTACTGGGGGATGATCGAGGCGGAAGACGCCGAGCGCGAGCAGGTGGACAAGGTGCTGCGCTACGGTGTACGTCGCGAGGTCGGCCTGGATGCGAGCACCGGCGGCGAGTGGATCGAGGTTGTCGACGTGGGTCTGATCTGGATCGCGGACCTGGTGGTGCCCGGCGCGATGGGCATCCGCGTGCAGTTCACGGATTTCGACCTGGCGCCCGGTGCGCAGGTGTGGGTTTACGCGCCCGACGAGAGCCGTATTCTCGGCCCGTACGAGGGCGGCGGTCTGGTCGAAAGCGGCGAATTCTGGACGCCGACGATCTTCAGCGACACCGTGCGGATCGAGTACTTCGTGCCGTTCGATTCGGTCGGGGGGCTCGCCGACGGTCCGGGCTACGGCGAGGCGCTTCCGGAGGAGTTGTTCGCGCCCGCGTTCGACATCCCTGCGTGCCAGCACGTGTACCGCGACCCGGTCGCGACGGACCTGCGCGTGGGGACGTGCCACAACGACGTGAGCTGCTACTCCGCGTGGGCGAACAGCGCCAAGGCCAGCGCCGGCATCGGGACGGTGAATTCGAACGCGCTGTATTGCAGCGGCACGATGATCGCTACGACCAACGCGGATCAAACGCCGTACTGGCTCACCGCCAATCACTGCATCAGCAGCGCGTCGCAGGCGCAGAGCGCGGAGATCTACTGGCTCTACCAGACGCCGTCGTGCGGGGGCACTCCCCCGTCGCTGGCCAGCGTGCCGCAGTCTGCGCCGTGTACGCGGCTCAGCTACAGCAGCACATCGGACTACAGCCTGCTGATGGTCGAGGGGACGATCCCCAGCGGCCTGTACTGGTCCGGCTGGTCCAGTGCGACGGTGGCCAACGGCACGAACGTGACCTGCATCCACCACCCGGACGGAAGCTGGAAGCGGATCAGCTTCGCCACGAAGACTTCCGGCGCGGCGGCGAACTTCATTCGCGCCGACTGGTACGACGCCCCGACCGAACCGGGCTCGTCCGGTTCCGGTCTGTTCCGCGACGACACCAAGCAGCTCGTCGGCCAACTTTACGGCGGGCCGAGTTCGTGTTCGAGCGAGAGCTACGACGACTACGGCGCGTTCGCGACCACGTACACCAGCATTTCGTCGTACCTGAGCGCCGGCAGCGACGACGCGTACGAGAACAACGACAGCTGCGCGACGGCCCGCAGCATGAGCGCCGGCACGTACTCCAACCTGATCGTCAAGCGCTACTCCGGCGGCGACGAGGACTGGTACTCGGTCTCGGTCGGCGCGGGGCAGACGCTCACGGTGAGCCTGAGCTTCACGCACGCCAGCGGCGACGTCGAGCTCGAGCTGTACAGCGCCTGCGGCGGGACGCTGCTGGCGTCGTCCACGGGTAACACGAACAGCGAGTCGGTCTCGTGGACCAACAGCGGCGGGTCGGCCGTGACGCGTTACGTCCGCGTCTATCTGTACGACGACACGCGCGCCACATACAGCATGACGGTCTCGACCGGCGGCGGAGGAGGCGGCGGGAACAACGACAACTGCGCCAACGCCACGGTCGTCAGCAACGGCACGTACACCGGCTCGACCGCCAGCGCCACACGTGACGGCAGCGCGAGCTGCGGGTCTTCGTCCACCACGCGCGACGTGTGGTACCGGTACACGGCGCCGGCGACCGGGACGCTGAGCGTCAATTCCTGCGGTTCGGGGTACGACACCGTGGTCTCGCTGCACTCCGGTTGCCCCGGCACGACCAGCAACCAGCTCCGCTGCAACGATGACTGCGGCGGCTCGCCCTGCGGCGGCGTGGCGTCGTGCTTCTCGCGCAGCGTGACCGCCGGCGTGACGTACTACATCCGCGTCTCGGGCTACAACGGGGCGTACGGGTCGTTCACGTTGAACATCAGCGGGCCGTAGTCCGACAACGGCTTGGCTCGATCGCAGCGGCGCGTCGCGGTGGAGCGCAACACCACTGCGGCGCGCCGCGTTCTTGAATGACGACGAGGCGGCGCGACGAATGCGCCTTGGTTTGGGGCGTGCTTCATCGAACCAGCGCGCCGCAACGGTCGCGCTAATCTCCGCTCGGCTTCCACGGCCCGTATTCCATGGGCTTGCTTCGCCGCCAGAGTCCGCGCGCCAGGTAGCCCTTAATCGGCTCTGCGTGCCGGCCGAGCAGGCCGTGCACAATCGCCGCCCAGCGCCGCTGCGAAAAAAGATCGCCGCGCGTGATCAGCCGCAGGTCGTCGTAAAACTGGCGCACACCCGGGTCCTCGATCACGTTCTCGCCGCGCTCCAGCGATTCGAGGTATCCGTTCGGAATCGTCCGGCGGTAGTGCCCGATGCCCCAATCGTCCGCGGGGTCCAGCGGCAGCCGCGCCAGCAGCGGGTCGGCCAGTGCGAAGGGATCGACGACGTAGACGCCCGGTCCGGCGTAGAACCCGAAGAACCCGATGTTGCCCTTGACGACGACCTTGACGCCCGCGCGCTGCACGTCGAGCCCCTGCTGGACCCAGCTCTGCGTTGGGCGGTTCTGGTACGGCCGCCGCAGCAGCAGCCCCGTTCCGCCGTAGTAGAACGCGCGCTCGTCGGCGATGCCGCGCGAGTCGATCAGCGTCAGTCGGTAGCCGTACGAGTCCATGCTGTACACCGGCGCGCGCGGGTTGGCCAGCCCGGCGAGCACGACCGTCGCGCACCCGAACACTACCTCGCGCGTCGCGATCTGCCCGAGCGACGCGATCACGCACACGCTGGCCAAGAGGCACGGCGTGAGCATGCGGCCGGCCATGAAGTCTCCGCCGATCCACACGACGTACAGCATGTACAGCGTCACGCCTGCCATCAGCGCCAGTCGTCGGGGTTCGCGCGCGATCAGCGGCGTGAGCAGCGCGGCCGCAAGCGTGAGGATCAGCACGGGGTCGAGGTTCACGGTGGAGACGTAGTAGAAGAGGCCGTTTTTCAGCAGCGACGCGGGTGCGACGCCGTTGTTGAGTTTCGCGTACGCGGTGTTGGGGACGAATGTCCCGTAGTAGATCAGCGAGAACGCCTCCCACGCGACCAGCGGCAGGAACGCGGCCGCCGCGCGGCGTGCGGTGCGCCAGGAGCGTTCGGCCCAGAGCGTCTCGGCCAGCGCCGGCGTCAGGAGCAGCGCCAAGTCCATGCGGTTCAACATTGTCAGGCCCGTGAGCAGCGCGAGCGTTCCCGGACGGCGCGGCGCGTGTTCGTCGAGGCATCGCCATGCGAACAGGGCGACGAGCAGGTGCGACAGGGGGTTTTCCAGCCCCGACGTGGAGTAGTCGACGAACGCCTTCGAGAACACCAGCGCCAGGAGCGCGAAGGTCGCCAGCGCGGGCCGCGCCGCGACCGCCAGGGCGACGAGCAGCACGGCCGCCAGCGAGAGCACAAAGCTCATCATCAGGCCGGTGAGTTCGATCTCGCCCGTGAGCGCCCGTCCCGCGGCCAGCAGCAGCATCCAGAGGGGGTGCGTGTAGGCCTGCACGCGCTCGCCGCTGTTCCAGACCAGGCCGCGGCCCTGCACGAAATTCTCGACGGTGCGATAGGTGATAAACGCGTCGTCGGCGGTCCAGGCCGTCCGCAGCATCAGCACGATGAACAGCGCGATGAGCACCACGACCGGGAAGCGCGAGGCCGTCGGCTTCAGCTCCATGCGTGCAGAATACTGCGCACGCCCGCGGCGCCCCAGCGGGCGTTGCCGCGCGTCGTTGCCGGGCGATAGCATGACCGCATGCCAGCCGATTCCTGCAACGCGGTCATCTGCGTCCGCGACCTGGTGGTGCGTTTTGGCGACGCGGTCGGCCGCCCGGCGACGGTCATTGACGGCGTGTCGTTCGACGTACGTCGCGGCGAGACGCTGGTCATCATGGGCGGGTCGGGGTGCGGCAAGAGCACGCTGCTGAACTGCCTCATCGGTGAACTGGAGCCGAGCGCCGGATCGATCGTCTACAACCTGCCTGGATTGTCCGGGATCGAGATCACCCGCGCGGACCATCGCACCGCGGACCGGGTGCGGAAGCGGTTCGGCATATTGTTCCAGTCCGGTGCGTTGTTCAGCTCGCTGACGGTGGCCGAGAACATCGCCTGGCCGCTGCGTGAGCATTCGCACGTTGACCCGGAGATCATCGACATCGTGGTGGCGATGAAGCTCCAGCAGGTGCGCATGCTGCCGCACCGTGACAAGCTGCCGTCGCAGCTTTCCGGGGGGCAGCGGAAGCGCGTCGGCCTGGCGCGGGCCACGGCGCTGGATCCGCAGATTCTATTTTACGACGAGCCGAGCGCCGGGCTGGACCCGGTGACGTCGTCGTCGATCGACGAGCTGATCATCGACCTCTCGCGCAAGTTGCAGGTGACGAGCGTGGTCGTGACGCACGAGATGGACTCCGCCTTCCGCATCGCCGACCGCATGATCATGCTGGACCAAGGCCGCATCCTGCGCATGGGCACTCGCGACGAGTTCGACGCGTTGCGCCGCCGCGACGTACAGGCGCTCGCCACGCGCGAGGAGCGGGTGATTCACCAGTTCCTCAACGGCGCGTCGAGCGGCCCGCTCACGGACTCCGACGGCATGACGCTGTACGAGAAGCTGCTCATCGGCGGCGAGGAATCGGGCATTTTCCGCCATTCGGGCACGTGAATTGTGCCGGGAGTGACGGATTGCGGGGAGCGTCGGCGTTCTGCCGGCGCGACGAACGGGCTGGGCTCGCAGCTTGCAGCCTGTATTCCGGGCTGAGTTTACCAAGCCGAACGTCGAGCGTCCGGCGTTCGGCACAGGATACGCACGACAAGTGAGGGCGGTTTGGGCGCGTGGAGGGGGCGCGGGGGAATGGAGGTCGCGGGGATCGGACCCGCGCAGAGCGGTTCCGCTCTGTGTCGTCGCAGCCGCGGGACGAGCGGCGTCG
>JABRWC010000137.1:0-4300 GCA_039961675.1 Phycisphaerae bacterium | reverse complement strand
GGAGTGACGAGGTCACACGGCACGGAGGTACGCGAATGTCGCTGAGGCTTGTGAAGCCAAGACCGGGCGGGGATGCGTTCCGGCCGCTGCCGGAGGGCTGGTGCTCGGTCTCGAAAGTGGGCGTGCTGCTGGCATACACGAGCGACCTGGAGCTTGTGCAGGTCGATTCGCGTGCGGTTCTGCTGGCCGACGGAGCGACGTTGCGGATTGGAATCCGGAGGCCCGATGACGAGGAAGCCGAGTACGCGGTGAGCGTTCGCCCCGTGAGGCGGGGTGCAGGGAAGCTGGACCGCAAGCGGCGCGAGGTGAACGTACTCCCCGCGATCCGCGAACTGGGGCTGACTCCGGCGGCGGCGGCGGGACGCTACGAGCTGCGTACAAAGGACAACACGCTGTTGATTGAGCTGACAGGAGCGGCCCAGCACGCCGGCGAAGCGGTGGACGCAAGCCGGCCGAAGCAGACGAGGGAGTGATCCGCGGGCGTTCCGCGGTGCGTGTGACGAAGGCATGGAGGTACCGGCGATGGGAGACGTGAAGGCGCGAACCTTGGCACGCGACGAGAGGTGCCGTCCGGGCGACTACGCGGGGGGCTTGATCCGGACCGGGGAGGCGCGGAAGCGTGAACTGGCGGGCGAGGCCAACGGCGCCGGGGCATGCTACTTCGGCGAAGCGGGCCGGGGGTATGAAGGCTCGGGCATGGTCCAGGCAGCCGCGCAATTCGAGCAGGCGCTGCTGCTCTCGAACATCATGGCCCGGCTTCGGAAGCGGTCGTACCCGTATCTGATCGGCGTGCTGCACGGTTTGCAGCTCGAAGACTCGAAGGCGGAAGAAGAGGCCCGGCGCGCCGCCGGCAGCGGCGCGCGGGCCAAGTCGAGGTAACCGACGCGCCGAGTGTAGCCGGCGCGGGAGAGTGACGCAACGGCGCAGGGACGCGCCGAGACGGGCGAAGGGAATCGCATGCGAGGCACGGAAGCCAAGGCGAACAGCGGAGCACCGGTCGAGCGGTTGTCGGCGGCGGCGCGGATCGAAATCGCGCAGGCCGGGCAAGGTCGGCGGGCGATCCGGGGCGTGGCGAACACGTTCCGGCTGATGCGCACCGGCCGGCTGATCCACCCGGCGGCGGTCGAGAAGTGGCTCGCCAACCGGGACGACGCGCGGCCGGTCCCGCTGCTGGCGCAACACGGATTCACGGACGGGTTCGCGCGCATCGGGCAGGTCACGGCGCTGCGCGTGGACCGCAAGGCGGGACTGATCTTCGAGGCGGTGCTGGCCGAGGGAATCGCGCTGGCGGACGACGCCTGGACGCTGATCCGGCAGGGCATGGCGCCGGCGGTGAGCATCGGCTGGAGCGGACAGCCGCGGCTGGTGCGCGACGACGAGCCGGAACTGGACGAGTGGGTGGGCGAGCAGTTCCGCACGAGCGGCCGGCGCGAGGCGTGGGTTTTCTTTTCGATCGACGACCTGATCGAAATCTCACTGGTCGACGTGGGCGACGACGCCGACGCGCGGCTGGCGGCGCGCGCGCAGGGGGCGGCGGTTGACGAACTGCGGCAGGAGATCGCGGGGCTGCGCGCGGAGGTCGACCAGCTCCGGGCGCTGGGGGGTAGCGCGGAGATCGCGGCGCTGGTCCGCCGGATGGGGGAGACGTTCGGCGAGTTTCTGGACGACTGGAAGGATGCTGCGTTGGAAATGCTCGCCAGCGACGAGCTGATCGGCGAAGCCGCGGCGGACCTGGCGGCGGTACGCGAGGAGCGCGAGTGCGGCGCTTCGGCCGGCGACGAACTTGGGTCGCTGTGGAGCGCGCTGCAACGGCTGGGGGAGAGCGGTCAGTGAACGCGGCGATTGACTGGAGCGGGCTGGGCGACGCGCTGCACGCGCGGTTCAAGGTCGCGCTGGCGGAGCTGAAGCGCGCGGCGGCGACGGCGCTGGCTGAGCGAGTCGAGGTCCGCGGGGCGTCGCCGACGGAACTGGCCGCGCTCTGCGGCGACGGCGACGAACACGAAACGACTGGCGATGAAACCTGCTGCTGCGGCTGCTGCGCACCCGGCGCGGACGCGGCTCCCGGCCACGCCGCCGATGACGAGCGCGGGCCGGTCGAGCGCGACGACGGCGAGCGAGCGCGGACCCGGCGCGGGAAGCGTGGAGGAAGGAAGCACGGGCGGACGGTCCGCCTGGGTTCCCGCCTGCGCGGGAATGACGCGCGGGAAGGAATGACGCGCGGGCGGAGCGGTTGATGCGAGCACACCATCCGCCGCGGAGCGGCGGCAACGAAAGGAGCGGGCACGGATGCCCAGCACGATGACGCGAGATACGTTCCAAACGGCGCAGGAACGCGGCTTCGCGGACCTGCTCAAGGAGCTGATCGCCAAGATCAATACGCGCTTCTCCGACCTGGAGCAGAAGACGCAGGAGAAGTTCACGCAGGCGGCTCGCGAAGTCGAGAAGCTCGACGACGACGTGAACCGCGTGCGGTCGCAGTACGCCGAGCGGTTCCACGCGCTCGCGGAGCATCATCACCGCGGGGGCGACTACCGCGGGCCGTTCGCCGATGCCCAGCAGGCGCGGGCGTTCGGGACGCTGGTCGCGGCGCTGGGCGGCGCGCCGTGGGCGCGCGAGGCGCTCGCCGACGACCGGCACCTGGCGGCGGTACAGGGCATGCCCGGATCGTCGGGCGGGTTCCTGCTGCCCGAAGGACTGGTCCCCGGAATCATCAACAACGCCGAGAAGCACGGCGTGTTCGAGCGGAACGCGCGCAAGTGGCCGGCGGCGGGCGAGTCGGCGTCGCGCGTGACGCGGACGTCCGGCGCGACGGTGTACTACCCGGATTACGGCGTGGTGCCGAGCGAGAGCACGCTGTCGTTCGGCCGCGTGCGCGTGGAGCTAACCAAGTACGCGGCCTACGCGGCGGCGGACCGCTGGATGCTCTCCAGCCCAGCGCTGGCGATCCCGCTGGGGAACTACATCGCCGAAGAACTGGCCTACGCGGCGGCGCTGGCGATGGACACGAACGCCTTCATGGGGACGGGCGGCGCGACGCACGCCAAGACCACCGGGCTGTTCAAGAGTGCTGGCGGCGCGGACGTGACCGCCGATTCCGGCCACAACACGTTTGAGGAGGTCATCGACGCGAACGTCAGTTACCTGTCGAAGCTGATCGGCAACCTGCCGGACTCGGCGGACGATGAGAACTGCAAGTTCTATCTGCACCGTTCGATTTTCTGGCGCTACCTGGGGGCGCGCGACTCCGCGAACCGGCCGATCGCGGACATTATCACCAAGGGTGAGCGGCCGCAGCGGGTGCTGATGGGCTACCCGGCGGAGGTTGCGCAGGTGGCGCCGAAGCTGGCGGACTCGGCCGAGAGCACGGCGCTGCTGATCCTGGCAAACCTGATGCGCGGCGCCGACCTGCACCGCAACGAGAATGCGGTCGGGCTACTGGTCAGCGAGCACGTGAAGATGCTCGAAGGGCAGGTCGTGTTCCTGCTCGAAATGTTGCAGGGCACGGCGATCGCGGACGCCACGATGTACGGGCGGCTGCTGACGGCCGCGGCGTAGTGAACCGGAGGCCGAGCGCGCCGGCGTCTGCGGACGCCGGCACGCCGGCCGGGTCGACGGACAACTCGGACAGGAGCAAGGGCGATGGAACGCCTGCTTGAAGTCTCGAAGGTCGTGAACGCGATTCAGCCGGCGTCGCGCACCGCTGGCACTGTCAACGGCGGCGCGCAGGACACAGACGGCTACGCGGAAGCGTCGTTCATTCTGACCACTGGCGCGATCGACGCCGGGATCACGAACGTGTCGATCGCGATCGAAGAGAGCGCCGATGGCTCGACCGGCTGGACGGCGATCACGGGCGCGGCGACGGTCGCGCTGGACGGCGACGGCGACGGGGCGATCCCCACTGTCGCCGTGCGGCTATCCGGGCGGGCCGCCGGGACGCGCAAGCGCTACCTGCGGCCGGTGCTGACGGTCGCCGGCACCGGCAACGCGGTCGCCGGGGTCGTGCTGGTGCTGAACAACGCGAGCAACGCGCCGGTGACGAACACGCCGGCGTCGGTGCTCAAGTAGCGGAGCGTTGGGTTCCGCGCCGCCTGGTTGCGGTCGGGCGGCGCGGACGTTCCGCTTCACAAGCGGGACGCGCGGGCTACGCAGAGCCACAGGCTGGAAGCCTGTGCTACGGTGGGGACACAGGCAGGATGCCTGTGCTACGGAGGGGACACAGGCTGGAAGCCTGTGCTACGGAGGGGACACAGGCGGGACGCCTGTGCTACGGAGGGGACACAGGCGTCCCGCCTGTGTC
>JABRWC010000136.1:0-8648 GCA_039961675.1 Phycisphaerae bacterium | reverse complement strand
GGTCGGCGGCGAGGCGCTGCCATTCGAGGCAGGCGATGAACTCGCCCGGGACAGCGAGCAGGTCGCTCAGCATCTGAGCGAACGTTTGCGCCGGCGGCTCCTTCATGGAGAGAACCTTGACGCGCCGGCTGCCGACGAGGAGGTGATCGCGGTGACACTCGATCGCCGAGTCCGCGGCGAAGTAGTCGAGATGCGCCGCCGGCGTGGGCGGAGTGGCGCCGAGAACCGTTTCGTCGTAGTTGACGAGCTGCCGGAAGAGCGCGAACGCCTCGTCCGCCGACAGCCGCTGCGGCCCGAGCGCGCCGATCTGGGTCTGTAGCGCTTCGGCCCGGTGATGGAGGTCGCGAAGCGCGCCATCGAGCTCCGATTCGAGGAGGCTCACCGTGCGCGGCGCCGACAGCCACGCGCGCAGCGCCTCCATCGGCCGGCGCCCGGTCTCGCGGAGGGTCGTGCTCGTCCGGCGGCGCAGCGGCGGCTCGTAGACGAGCACGAGGAACAGCGCCAGGCGATACAGGCTCTCCCGCCGGCCGTTCAAGTACATCGTCCGGCGGGCGAGGGCCTCCCGAGCGATGGGCTGCATGCAGGGCGGGATCGCGAACGGTTCGACCGTGCGCTTGATCAGGTACTGGTAGACGCGGCACCGCTCGTCCAACAGCCGGAAGGCGGCCTCCATCCGGCGGCAGAGGGCGCGGCGCTGCGCATGCGTCAGCCCGTCGGTATCGACGCCGCGCAGACGAAACGCCACGCCCACGTGGCCCGCCTTCGTCAGGAAGACGCCGTCGTCCACGAAGCCCCAGAGCGCGAGCAGCTCGTTGACTGCGCCGGCCTCGCGGTAGTCGCGCAGGATGCGGCTCACTCTCACCATCGACCTCACCTGACGTCTGTTCGCCGGTGCTTGCCCGGGTCATACCGGCGCCGCGCACCGGCGTTGGCGAGCAGGATGCGCAGCATGTCCGGGTCGTGGCGCGTGGCCCAGATGGAAAAGCTGTACAGGAGGCCGAAGAGGAGCAGCCCCGCGAGGAACGAGTAGAAGAGATTGAACGCCGCGGCGCCCACCAGCAGCGAGAGAAAGAACAGCCGGCGGTCGACGCCGCAGATCGTGAGCGGCCGGTGCAGCGCCTTGTACACCGTGCGGTACGCCGGTCGGTCGATGTCCACCTTCAGGTCGGTCTGATCCACCGGGGACCTCAGAAAAGCCATGTCAGGAACTGCGCGGCGAAGAGGGCGAGCCCGCCGCCGAACACGATGCCCGAGATCTGCCGCTTGGCGCCTGCCTCGCCGAACATGAACATCAGCCCGCCGATCACGATCGCCACCAGCGCGAGCGATCGCGCCAGCGGTCCGGTGAACGTCTGCTCCAGATTGAACGCGGCGCGCTCCCACGGCGACTGCTGTGCGAAGGCCGTGTGCGGCGCCAAAACGAGGACCAGGGCGAACAGCACGACTCCCACGCGGCGGAGCGCATCGGACACGAGGCGCGGCGACATCGATCACCTCCGGCGGCGCCGCAACCTCTGTGCGCGCGTGCGCAGCGGCGCGGTCGCGTGGCGATGCCACGCACGCGCGCGGGCCGCGCGGCAGGTCGGGCGCGAACAGCTTCTTGCGCTGCGGTGCTGCCGCCGGGCGATCTACGAAACCCAGCGGCAGCTCAGCCGCAGCATTGGGACACGCGGATCAGGCGTCGAGTTCTGGCGGGAGCCGAGAATGCAGCGTGGCCGGCGTGAGAATTGCCGCTCGCGGAGCACGCGTCTCCTGATTGACAAGGCGCGGGAGACGTGGCGAAGATGAGGGTCAGGCATTGTGGAGTTGCGCGCCCGCTGGCACGCCGCTTTGCAAACAGCTCCGTGACCTCGGGCCCACGACGCTACGCGCGTCAGGCGTTCCCTACCGGAATGAACGCCAGTTGGGACCGAAAAGTAACAGCGCCGACGACTCGCTCTTCCGGCGGCTCTCTCCTGGCGCAACTCCCCGCACCAGCGGCGGGCGCCGTCCGCGATTGTGCACGGGGGAGTCATGGAGCACCTGCAAGTCCCGAAGCTGCTCGATGAGAATGGGCAGCCGCTCAGCCCGCACATCGAAACCGTGCTGCGCGGCTTCGTACCGCGGCTCCGCCGGCGGTTTCCGATCGTCCGGGACGAGCTGACGCTCACGGAGATCCTCGAGCGAGCCGGCCGGCGCATCGCGGCGCGGGAGCGCCGCGGGCCGATAGAGCGGCTGCACGCCTACGCCTGGGTCGCGCTGGAGCGGATCGCCAGATCATGGTTCCGGCGCGGTGCCAACCGGATCGTGCAGCAGACGATCGATTCGGAATCCAGCAACGCGATCTTGGCGAACGTGCCCGCCCGGTCCGGATCGCCCGAAGTGATCGAACAGCAGGTTCTCGTACGCGAGGCGCTGGCACACCTGACCGAGGACGAGTGGATGGTCTGCAACCTGAAGATGCTTGGCCTCTCGGACCAGGAGATCGCGAAGCGCCGCGGCAGCACGATCGCGGCGACGAAAATGGTATTCTCACGCGCGAAGCAGAAGCTTCGCAGGCTCTTGAACATCTCGGAGCGGGCACCGCGCGGGCGCACGTCGCCTTCCGCATCGCGCGGCCGGGTTGCCGGGCGCGCGCGGATGGAAGCGGACGCAGCCGAGACTGCCGATGGCCAACGAGCGCCAGAGTCCTGACACCGAGTTCACGGCCGAGAACGAGATCGACCTGGTCCTGGGCAACGCGAACCCGAATCCCGAGCGCGCCGGCTGTCCCCCGCGGGACGTGCTCGTCGCGCTCGCCCGGCGCGAGCGTCCCGCCACCGATCCCGCGTACGACCATCTGATCAAGTGCTCGCCGTGCTACCGCGAGGTGCGCGCCCTGCAGCAGGCGGCCGGCGAGCGGCGCCTCGAGCCCACCTCGCGCTCGTGGCGCCTGGCCGCCGCCGCCGCGCTCCTGCTCGCCGTCGTTGGAGGCGGCGTGTGGGTTGTCGTCTCTCGCTCCGGAAAGCAGCCGACCGTGGAGCAAGCAACCCAGGTCGAGCCGCAACCGCAGATCGCGTCACCTGCGCCCGAGACCGTCACGGCGCAAATCGACCTGCGCCCCTACCGCGTCCTCCGCAGCGACGCGGCCGCACCGGAGCAGGAGCCTGTTCTCCTGCCGCGCGGCCGCATCACCGCAACGATCCTGCTGCCGGTCGGGTCCGAGCCTGGGGAGTACGAGACGCAGATTCTCGACAGCGATCTCCGGTCGCGTGCCGCGGCGAGCGGCGTCGCCGAGATTCGCAACTTCGTGACGACGCTGCAGGTCACGCTCGAGATCGAGTCGCTCCCGCCCGGTGCTTATCAGCTCGCGGTCCGGAGGCAGGGGCAGGAGTGGCGGCTATTTCCGGCGCGGGTGTGGTAGCCGTTCGCTGCAGCCTAGTTTACGCGCCGCTCGACACAACTGCTGTCAGCTGGTCCACAAGTCATCGCGAGTGACGTACGGCACTGTCCCGAGCGGCCGCGGGTCGCGACTCGGCCCGCGAAATTCGATTGGAAAGTGCCAGACGTTGAACTTTGGATGTGGATAGGTATCGTGCGCAAGGTGCGGCCACTGAAGTTGGGCAGCCAGCCGTTCAAGGGCCAAGTGTTTGCCAGGATGGATTGCGAGCGTCTGCAGGCGTAACAGGTGTGCCGTGTTGATCGCCCCAGTAAGCACATCCGCCAGTTGCACGCCAGGGCTCTCGTGAGAGTGCACCTTGGTGACAGCGCCAAGCCGTCCTTTCGATGCCAACTGGGTCAACATCCTGTTGCCTATCGTCAACATCGCCTCATCTGGGGATGTCCCGATAGCTGTTGAAAATTGAAGCGGCGGCTCCGTCGCTGCTCGTGATACACGAGTGGTGACCAACCGAGGCGAACGCCTCACAGACAAGGAGCCGCCATGAAGAAGTCTCGCACACTCGCTCGTCCCGCCGCTGTTGAATCTGCCCGCCGTCTGCCGCTGGTCGATCTGCTCGTCGATGCGCGCACCGAGCTGTTCGAGCTCGCGGTCCGATCGGGGCTGAAGGTGTTGGAAACGATGCTTGAAGAGGATCGGACGGCGATCTGCGGGCCGCGTTACGCGCATGTCCCCGACCGTCAGGCGTCGCGGGCCGGCACCGTGAGCAGCGAAGTCGTCCTGGGCGGCCGGAAGGTGGCCGTGCGCCGCCCGCGCGTGCGGGCCGAGGGCGGGGAGATTCCGCTGCCGACGTTCCAAGCCATGGCCGATGTCGATCCGTTGAATCGGCGGGCCGTCGAGCAGATGCTCGTCGGCGTCGCCACCCGACGCTACGCGCGGAGCTTGGAGCCTGTCCCGCCGACGATGCGGAGCCGCGGGACGAGCAAGAGCGCCGTCAGTCGCCGGTTCGTGGCGAAGACCGCCGCGCAGCTGGCCGCGTGGCAGACCGCCTCGCTCGAGGCACTCGACCTGGTCGGCCTGATCATCGACGGCGTGCACATCGGCGAGCACTGCCTGATCGTGGCGCTCGGCATCGCGGCCGACGGCCAGAAACACGCGCTCGGCCTGTGGGACGGCTCGACGGAGCACACGCGGGTCTGCCAGGACCTGCTCGCGAATCTCCAGAGCCGCGGCCTGCGCACCGACCGGAGCCTGCTGGTGATCCTCGACGGCTCGAAGGCGCTGCGGAAGGCGGTCCGCGCCACGTTCGGCGAGGCCGCGCTGGTGCAGCGGTGCCAAGTGCACAAGACCCGCAACGTCCTGGAGTACCTGAGCGATCGGGACCGGCCGTGGGCGCAGGCGATCCTGCGGCGGGCGTATCAGGCGACCGACGTGAAGACGGCGCAGCGGCTGCTGCTCGACCTCGCGCGCCGGTTGGAGACGGAGTATCCCAGTGCCGCCGAGAGCGTGCGGGAAGGCCTCGACGAGACCCTGACCGTCCTGACCCTCAAGCTGTCGCCCCGCCTGCGCCGCTCGCTGGCGACGACCAACGCCGCTGAGAGTCTCATCAGCCGGACGCGCTCCGTGAAACGTAACGTGAAGCGCTGGCGCGGTGGGCAGATGATGCTCCGGTGGGTCGCCGCAGGCATCCTCGAAGCCGTGACGGGCTTCCGCCGGCTGAAGGGGTATGCTGACATGCCGACGCTCGTCAGCGCCCTGCGTGCGCGCGATCGTCAGCTGGGTCTCGTGACTACAGACACCGATCGTCAGGTCGCGTAGTCATCACTCGAGCCGCCGCTGAATTTCAACAGCCGATGGGACATCCCCCCTCATCTCGCTTCGCGTATCTATCGGAGCGCCCATCGATGAAGACCTGCGTGGTGTCCTTGAGGCGCCGCACGATGTGACGCAGCAGGTACGTGTACGTCTTGTAGAAAGCCACTTCTTGCTGCGCAGCGCCGCCTTGCCAATTGTTATAGAGGCTCTTGTGCACAACGATTGCATCGAACGTAACCGATGGCCACGTCAGCACCAAGTCCAGACAATCGAGCACGAAGTTGATCAGTCCATGGCTGTTCCGAACGCGTGTCCACTTCGCCTCACCCACAACACAATGCGAGGTCTTGAGATCTATAACGCGCTGTTCAAACACCTCTCGCTCCTCAGCCAAGACGCTTACCGCGCCGATCGTGTAGCATCGGCTGTGGTTGTCGGTGCCGCTCTCATCTGCGTACAGGAGTCGAGGCATGGCCGCCGCGAGTCCGCCTGAAGGGCGGGTCGTGCGTGTTTACGCGAACGCCTGAAAGATAGCACTGCCGTTCACGGACAGCTCACAAAGATAAGAGCGACGAGGTGGCGCGTATCGTCCGGGCAACAGTGCGGCCCACGCTTCGATCGTGGGAGAACTTCTCGGCGTCACCACACGAATGTGGCTTGCTTGAGATGCGTAGCCGCACGCGCGAGCTGTGTGTCGCAGCCAGCGAGCAAGGCCTCCGACGGGAGCGATTCCTCGATCGCCGGTGCCACACTCTGTCCTTCAAGATTCGTCCCATGCCACGTGTAGTATCTGGCCACAGGGAGGACGAGCCGGTAGCCGAATCCAACCTTGAACGCGCTCGTCGCCACCAAACGGCCGGCGGTCTTGGTCCCGACGAGCGTCGCCAGTCCGTACTCGGACGCGAACGCCGCGACCATCTCCGCAGCGCTCGCCGAATGCTCGTTGACGAGCAGCGCCACGCGCCCGTGGTACGGCTGCGCGCCTAGCGCCTCGGTGAAGACGGCGACCGATCGCCCGGCCAGCCCGAATCGCACGATCAGAGGGACCACACCGAGCTTGGATGACGGGATCCGGTCGAACTGCGGGAGTCGCTCCTTCGTGTAGCCCTTGCGCTCCATGGCGCGCGTGATGCTGTAGCCGACGCCACGCCGATCGGGACAGAGATGGCTCATGAGACGCAGGCACCCGATACCGCCGCCCGTGTTCCCGCGCAGATCGACCACCAGCTTCCGGCAAGCGAGATCGGCGAGCGCGCGGCTGATGTCGCGCGCCACGTCAATCCCCAGAATCCCCGGAAACATGCTGACCCGGAGGTAGCCGATGTCGCCGTCGAGCCGTTGGGCCGTGACGACCTGGTCGGGCACCACGATCGGCCGCTGCTTCTCCCTCGACCCCGGAATCGAGAGCGTCAGCCGCGCCGTGGCCCCGTCGCGCTTCCTCACCGAGAGGGTGTAGGAGCGCCCCAGGTGGAAAGGCACCGCCGCTGGCGGCACGAGTTCCTGGTCATCGACGGCCAGCAGGATGTCCCCGGGGTTGATGCCGGCCGCCGCAGCGACGCCGCCCGGGTGAACGTCCTGGAAAATCCAGCGCGTGCCGTCGCTCGTGTTGGCCTTGGTGAGCGTGGCGGCCATGGCGATGCGGCCCGCCGACCTCGGACGGCTCTCGTGAAAAATGCCCGTGTGGCTCGTGCCCAGCGCGCGCAGCAGCGCATCGATTGCGCTCTCGAATGCTTCGCCCGACTGAGCGGTGACGATGGCGGTCTCGTGTTCCTCGCGAAGCCTGCGCAGATCGGGCTCCGGACCCGAGAACTTCGTCTCGATCAACCGGACGATGCGCTCGAAGACCGCGCGCCGCTGCCGCTCGTCGAGAAACGCCACGTCGCTGCTCCTACGAGCTCGTCGCCCTGGGGCGTGCGACGGTCGCGCTGCCGTCCCCGTGTACCTGGACGCCGCTCCAGAGTCGCGGAACGGCATGCGGCCCGAATCGCTGGATCATGGCCAGCTTCGCGCGCCGCAGGGCGTCCGCAACGTCGGCGCCGTCGCCAAGCTGCCGATAGAACTCGCGCATCAACCCCAGGCTGAACTCATCGTCTGCCGCCCACAGATTCGCCACCACCGATCGCGCGCCCGCGGCAAGGAACGGCCGCACGAGGCTCGCGACGCCCTCCTGCTCGTGGACGATGCCCGAGCCCGTGTCACATGCCGACAGCGTGACCAGATCGGCGCGCAGCCGCAGGCCCAGGATCTCGCGGGCCTGCAGGATGCCGTCTTCACCGCTGCCGTCGCGCAGCAGGAGGGCCGCACGCGCGGGATACCGTGTGCTCGGGATCCCGTGCACGGCGAAGTGCAGCACGCGAAACTGATCGAGCGATTGCCGCTTGATCGCCAGCTCGGTTGCCGCCTCGCCGACGAGGACCGTCGTCCCATCACCGAGGATGGCACGCACGGCGCGCGCTTCATCGTTGGCCGACGGCAGCGGCCGGAGCTGGGCACCGTCGAGATCGTAGATGTTTCGAGTCACGCTCGCGCTAGTGGCCGGGACCTTCGGGCCGTCCGGAGAGGCGCTGACGGCCAGCGCCGGTTTCGACGGCGCGCTGCTCGGCTGCCGGGTCCGCAGAATCGTCAATACCGACCCGGACGGTGCGTAGGACACGACGTGCGAGTCCAGCAGTGGCCGCCCCGACCTCGGCACGAGCAGATCGAACGGCACCTGATGCAGCTCTCCATCCGGACTGACCACGATGCGCGTGGCGCTCCTGATCTCGGAAATCGGATCGAGCAGTGCGGCGCCGAGCGCACGCCCTTCCCCGAGAGCGTCTCCTCCTGCGCGCACGCGCTCCAGGAGCGATGTCACGAGTCGGCCGAGTGCCGTGCGCGCCGGCAGCGGCTGGACGCGGGCGGTGCGTCGCGTGGCGACCAGAGCATACGAGCGTGGATCGGCGAGCGCGAACGCGAGGAACAGCTCGCCGGCTCGCAGCGTTCGCTGCAGGTCGGCCAGACGGACCGGGCGGCGTGCCGTCGCGCCGCGCGTCTCGCTGAACATGACGGTCGAGAGCGGCGCGAGCTGCTCTTCCGCGACGAAGATCTCGTCCAGCAGGCGCTGTCGCTCGGCGCGTGTCTTCGCGCGAAAGAGCTGCCCTTGCAGCGCCGCAATTTTTCTCTCCTGCGCCTGCATCGCCGCTGCGGGTTGCACATCGCTCACCGGCGTGCCGAGCAGTAGCTCTAGCAGTGCGCGGCCGCGGGCTTCCTCGATGATGGAGAACATGCGGCCCGCATCGGGGCCCCTGGCGCCTTCGAGACGGATCCGCGCCAGGACGATGTCGCGGGCGCCGTTGATGATGCGGCTCTGCACCCAGGGGCTGCTCGCGTGCGTGAGAAGTCCCTCGAGCAGGTCGCGCGCCTCGTCGAGAAGCCCCTCAGCCTCGTTGAATTGCCGCTGCGAGGCCCGCAAGTCCGCGAGTTCCGCGAGCAGCCG
>JABRWC010000135.1:0-13083 GCA_039961675.1 Phycisphaerae bacterium | reverse complement strand
CATTATAGGCGGCGCGGCCGCTGACTCCACTGAATTCGCCCGGCCGGCAGACCGTCACGGCGGCGACGGCTGCGACTCGGGCGCGGCGCTCGCGGCCATCGCGCGATAATACGCATCCAGCACCGCGCGCAACGCGGGTGAGATGCGCTGCTCCGGCGGCGGCGTGATCGCGCGCAGCAGGCTCTCGAAGCGCGCCGCACGGTCGCCGTTGACGACAAGCTCCGGCGACAACCCCGCGGGACCTGTCACTTCGCCCTCCGCGCGCGGACTCCACGTCCAGCTCCGCCCACCGGCGCCGATTCCGGCGCGGGCGGCCGCGTCGCGCAACCGTCGCAGCGCGCCGGCGAACTGCTCACGCCGCGCGTCGCTCCATCCAAGCTCGGCCAGGTCGGCGTCCGTGAGCGGTTCGTCGCGCTCGAGCAACTGCAACGCGGCGTCGCGCGAATCGGTGCCTTCGCCGGCGTCGGCATCACCGTGAACTTCTTTCGGACCCGCTCCCGGGTTCTCGCGCGTGGCGGAGTCGCCGCTCGGATCGCCGCCGGTCCCCGCTCCCTCACGGTCGCGGCTCGGAGTGTCACGGTCGCGCCCCGAGTCAGCGTCCACTACCTCGCGCGCATCGCGGCCGAACTCGCGTGCGAATCGGCGCAGCTCGTCCTCGAACTCCCGCTGCGCATCCTGCTTCCCCTTACCGGACGGATCGGGCGCAACCTCGCCCTCGCCGCCTTGGCTCGGGTCACGCCCGCCATCGCCGCCGACATCGCCCTCGCCGCCGTGGCTCGGCTCGCGCCCGCGGGAAGCCTCGTCGCCGGCTTCGCCCGCTGAAGCCGACTCAGCTCCGTTCGCCGCGCCGCTCTCGCCCGCGCCCTCGCCTGCACCGTGCCCGCCGTCCATGCCTGCATCGACCGGCTCGTTCGGATCCGGCGGCTGTCCGCCGGCGCGCGTGCCGTCGCTGTTCGCTTCCGCGTCGCCGTCGCTGTCGGCTTCCACGTCGCCGCCGGTCTCGTTTGCGTCGGAAGCATGCCGCCCGCCGCCGCCATCGCCGCCGGCGTGCGCGTCGGCGGCCGATGCTCCCGAGTTCTGCTCCCGTTCCGCGCCGGCTTCGCCAACTATCGCGGTCTGATCGAGCCCGCCGGCCGTGTCAGCGCGGTTGGTGAGGACCAGCACTTCGCTGCGGGCGGTCTGCGGCGCGGGGCGGCCCGAGGCGTCCGCGTGATTGTCGCTGGCCTCGAACCACAGACGCACGCTTCCGCCCGGCGGCGGCGCGACGCGGGAAGTCGGAACGCGCTCCCGTGCGCGAGGGGTAGCGTCGCGGGGCGCGTCCAGGAGCGGAATGCGGCGCACGCCGTCCGCGCTTTCCGCGACCAGCGACAGGTTCGTCAGAGACAGGTCGTCCGACGCCGCCACTTCCAGCCAGGGCGTCCGGGCGAGCGCGTGTTCCGACTCGGTCTGATCCTCGGTCGGCGGCTCGGCAATCTCGATCGTCGGGGGTTGATCGTGGTGCACAACGAGCGTGCGACGGATCGGTTCTCCCGCCGCATGTCCCCAGACGTCGGTGAATTCGACCCAGAATTCGCCGCCGGCGCGAAGGGGAAGTGTGATGTCGGCGGCCGCCGGGTCGCCTGCTGAAACGGCCATTCGCGTGCGCGTCGTGTCGGCACCCTGGAGCACCAGAATGGGTTCGCGAATCCGCGTGTTCGAGCGGAAGCGGAACGTGGCCTTCGATTCGGCCCAAACCACCAGCGGTTGCTGCGCGTCGACGTCGTACGGCGGGCCGGCGTGGGGCGGCGGCTCGACGCGTATCGCGAGTTCCATCTCGCGCGGCTGGGGCCGCGTCTGAATCACGCCGGACAGTCGCGCGTCGCCGGCGGTGCAGCGGAACGACAGGTCGTCCGTGACCTCGTGCGGCGCAAGCAGCGCGCGCCAGCGGTCGGGATCGTCCGCGATCGCCTCGGCCATTCGGCGCAAGGGCGGCTGCGACGGATCGGCGTCGGGCGGCGCGATCTCGACTGAGACCGCGGGCGGTCGCCGGCCGGTGACGCGGAACTCCAGTGTGAGCGGCTCGCTGCGGTAGACGCCCTCACCTGCTACGGGGCGCACAAGCTCAATCTGCGTCGCCGTCGGCGCGGGCCAGGGCATCCCGACCATGCGTCCGAGCGAAACCAGGACCGGCTTCGGCGTGAGCAACGCGAAGAGCAGCCACGCGAGCAGTGCTGTCGCGACGAGCCATGCGGACAATCGCAACGGCCGAGAGACCGGTTGACGCGGCGGCGTCTCAGCGATCGTGCGCTCAGCCTGCGCCGCTGCGGCATCAATCAGCGGGGCGGGATAGCGCTCCTCCGCCGCGAGCGCGGCCGCGTTCAACACGGGATTGTGCCGGACTTCATGCAGGCGTTCATATTCGCGCGCCAGGAACACCGGGTTCCATTCTCGGCGCCACGCCACCCGCAGAATGAGTGCGGCGGCGAACACAATCGCGCCCGCCGGCGCGACCAGCGACACGAGCGGCGCGGGAAGTCCGCCGTCGATCACATGATCGAGGACCGCGATCACCAACGCGAAAGCAAGCGTGCCCGCAACGGCGAGCAGCGTCCAAGCCAGTGCCTCCCTCGTCGAGCGCTGGGCGCCCCAGCGCGCAAGCAGGCCGCGAAGGCGCGAACGTGCGGCGCTGGTTTTCGATGGATTCGGCGGCGTCATGTCGACTCAGCCACGCAGCAGTCGGGGGTCGCTTGCTCGCACAATTCGGATTATACGGACGGACCGGCCGCGTTTGACGCGCGATGCGGGCCTCGTACAATCGCCGCTGAATCCCTGGGAGGAGCGGCGATGTTGTTGCGCCTGGTCGTCCTTTCGTCCGCGGCGGCGTGTCTGTTCGGGTGCGGTTCGATGGGTAAGCAGGACGTGACCGCGTCGGCGGTGCGCGATCCGATCATCCAGGACATTCCGAAGCCGTCGGGGTTTCGGCTGGTGGACGAGCGGAGCGTGGCCCGCGCCAGCGGCCAGTTCCGCGTCGCCAAGTGCGAATACGTCGGTTCGACCGGGCGCGATTCGATCGCCCGATTCTACGAAGAGTACATGCCCTCCGCGGGGTTCGAACTGCGGCACAAGAGCTTCTACAATGGGGAGTTCGAGCTGCGCTTCGAGAGCGAGCGCGAGAACTGCACCGTGAGCGTCCGCCCGCGGAGCGGGCAGACCGTGATCGTGATCGACGTCGGGCCGAAAGCGCAGGGCAAGGCGGAGCGCAACGCGCCGCCGCCGGTGCGCCGGCCGCAACCAGGCTGACCTCGGCCCCGGCGGGGGCACGGGCGGATAAGGAACGGAGATGGACGCCGACACCAGGCATCAACTGAAATCCAACGAGCTGGCCGAGTTCTTCGCGCGCGCCGCCGAGTTCCGCGACCGCCGCGTGAACGCAGTTGCGATCGCCGTGGTTGCGCTGGTCGTACTCTACGCCGGCTACAAGTTCTGGAACTGGCGCACAGGCGTCGCGGCGGAAACGGCCTGGGCGCGACTGGGCGCCGTGGGATCGATCGATCCCAGCCTCGGGGACGCGCCGCTGGACTCGCTGCGCAAGGTCATCGAGGACGGCGCTCCGCCCGCCGTTGAGGCCATGGCCCGGTTGCGCCTCGCAAACGCCCTTCTGGCGCGCGGCATCGCGGGCGACTCCGGCCGGCTGGGCGAAGCCGCACTGCAACTCGAAGCGCTTCTCGGCAGCGATGCGCCAGCGCTGCTTCGCGCGGCGGCGACGTTCCAACTGGCCAACGTGCTCGAATCCCAGCGCGACTTCGCCCGCGCAAAAGAGACTTACCAGCGGCTGGCTTCGGATCCCGCGTTCATCGGTTCGCCGTTCATCCGCCTGGCCGCCGAGCGGCTCGAGTCGCTCGATTCGCTGCCGGTGTCAATCGAGATGCGGCCCGGCCTTCCGCCTCCGCCGCCGAGCGCGGCCACGCTCCCCGCGGCGAACCAGCCGGCCGTCGGCGAACCGCAGCCGCCCGTGGGCGAACCGCCGCAGACGCAGCCGGAAAGCCCCGCCGCCGAGCCTCCGCCGCCGTGACGCAGGACGAAGACGAGATTCTCGAACGCCCGGTTCCGCTGGACGACCTCGCGTGCAAGCACGTCCGGCTGCGCATTCGGCGGCGGCTGCCGGGGCGCCGCCTCGACAAGTACCTCCAGGGGCGCTACCCGCAGCTCTCCCGCACGACGATCCAGCGGCTCATCAAGCAGGGGGCCATCACGGTCAACGGCGCCGCGACCAAGGCCAGCTATGAGATGCGCGGCGGCGACCTGATCGACATGGTGGTTCCGGAGCCGGAACCGCCTCAGGTCATCCCCGAGGAGATGCCGCTCGAGATTCTCTATGAAGACGACGACCTGCTGGCGCTCAACAAGGCGGCGGGGGTCATCTGCCACCCCGCGCACTCCGAGCAGCGCGGCACGCTGGTGAACGGACTGGTCCACTATGCGAACCTCAGCCACGGCGCGGACCCGTTTCGTCCGGGCATCGTCCACCGGCTGGACAAGAACACGACCGGCGTCATGCTGGTCGCCAAGACGGACGAGGCGCACTGGCGCCTGGCGCTCCAGTTCGAGCGCCGCACCGTGACGAAGGTGTACGTGGCGGTCGTGGAAGGCGAGGTGCACCTGGACAGCGACGTGATCGACGCACCGATCGGCGTCCATCCCGTGGTGCGCGAGAAGTTCGCCGTGATGATCCGTGAGAACAAGATCGACGTCGCCAAGCGCGCCGTCACCACGTACGAGGTCGCCGAGCGCTTCCGCGGCTACACGCTGGTGCGCCTGTTCCCGAAGACCGGCCGCACGCACCAGCTCCGCGTGCATATGTCGCACATCGGGCATCCGATCGCGGGGGACGTGATGTACGGCGGCCGCGCGGTGAGCGAATTCACGATCACCGGGGCGGGTTCGCGTGAACCGTTCCTGGCGCACCAGGCGCTTCACGCCTGGAAGATCGAGTTCCGCCACCCGATCCGCGAGACGCCGATGGCGATCGAAGCGCCGTTTCACGGGCCGATGCGCAAGCTCGTGCAGCTTCTTCGAGGGGCGCGAAGTGTCCAGACCTGATCGCGCGCACCGCCGGGACGGTCTGCCGCTCGTCGCCGCAGTTCTGGCGGTCGTGGGAGTCGCTCCGCTTCGAGCTGAGCCTCAGGCGACGGCGCCGGCGACCGTCACAGCGCGGCTCGACGCGCTGACCGCGCGCGTGCGAAACGGTGGGCGCATCGGGCTGGTCGTCGAGGAGGTTGCCAGCGGCGGCCGCTGGTTTGCGCTGAACCCGGACCTGCCGCTCAAGCCGGCCAGCGTGCTGAAGCTCTTCGTCACGGCCGCCGCGCTGGAGCACCTCGGCGCGGACTTTGCGTTCGAGACGCGGCTCTACCTTCGCGACGGCGAGTTGCTGGTCAAAGGCAGCGGCGACCCGGGGCTGGGTGACGCGCGGCTGGCCGCTCGCCTCGGGCGACGGCTGCACTGGGAGTTCGACGCGTGGTCCGGCGCGCTGCGCGATCGCGGCGTCGGTGAAGTGCGCACGATCGCCCTCGACGACTCGGTCTTCGACCAGGAGTACCGCCACCCGGACTGGCCCGCGGACCAGTTCCAGGCGTGGTACCAGGCGCCGGTGGGCGGCCTGAACTTCAACGACAACTGCCTGGATGCCCGCGTCTCGGTTGGGGGCGGGAAGGTCCAACTGGCGCTGATCCCGGACCTGCCGCCGTCGTTCCTCATCCAGGAGCTTCGCGTCGGCTCGCGGCACGACCCAGTCGTGAAACGCGCGGCCGACAGCGACGTCTTTGAATTTCGCGGGACCGTGGCGCGCGGCGGCGAGTTTGCGCCCCTCAGCGTCGGCAAACCCACGGTGTTTTTCGGGCACGCCCTCCGCCGCGCCCTGGAACAGCACGGTATCCGAGTCACGGGCGAGGTGGTGCGGCGACCGTTGCCCGAAGAAACGCTTGCCGCAGCTCAGTCGATTTACACAAATCGCACGAGCCTGGCGGACGTGCTGTGGCGCTGCAACACGTTCAGCCAGAACCTTTTCGCCGAGTGTCTCATGAAAGCGCTCGCCGCCTACGACGCGGGCGGGCGACCAAGCGGCGTCCCGGGAAGCTGGAGCGGCGGCGCGGCGGTGATTGAGCGTACGCTCCAAACGCTCGGCGTCTCCACGGACGGCGCCGTCTTCCGCGACGGCAGTGGACTCAGCCACCGCAACCAGGTCACCGCCGCCCAGATCGCCGCGCTGCTGCGGGTCATGCCGGGTCGCCCGCACGGGGAGACGTTCATCGACAGCCTCGCCGACGCGGGCGAAGAGGGAACGTTGCGGCGGCAATTCAGTTCGCCGCGCTTCCGCGACCGGCTGATCGCGAAGACGGGGACCATCCGCGGCGTTCGGGCGCTGGCGGGGTACGTGAACCGGCCGGATGGTGTGCGGCTGGCGTTCGCGCTGCTGCTGAACGGGGACGCGCCGGACGACCTGCCGCGCGAAGTATGCGACGTGCTGTGCTCCGCCGGCGTCTCGCCGGTGGACGTGGGCCGCGAAAACGCCTCAACTTCGCCGTGATCGCCCCGCTGCGCGGATCGGCCCTTGTGGCCGCGGGGTTGGCGGCGACAATGGCCGCCATTGACCGATCGCAAGCCTTGCTCCGCCGCGGCGGACCTGGCGCAATGGAGGAGATTCCGATGACCGGACGAGCGTGGGTTCTGGGGTTGGCGGCGGCCGTGGCCGCCGTCGTGGCGGCAGGCTCGGGCGGGGCGCTGCTGGCCGCGAACGGTGCGGCCGGCGATTGCTGCGTCGGCGCGGTCGACGTGGTGAAGGTGTTCAACGAATACCAGCGGCAGCGCGACCTGACGGAGGAGATGAAGCAGCACCAGGACCGCCTGGAGAAGGAGAACCAGAAGCGCCGCGACCAGATCGACGCGCTCCAGGCCACCATCGACGCCATGAACCCGAACGACCCGACGTACTCCGAGAAAATGCGGCAACTGCTACAGCAGCAGATCGACTACAAGAACTGGTTCGACATCAACCAGGCCGCCATGCAGCGAGAGATCGGCATCTGGACCACGCGCATCTATCGCGAGATCACCAACACCGTGAGCGAGGTCGCGCAGTCTCAGGGGGCCGCGCTGGTGATTTTTAAGGACGAGTTCGAGCCGACCGGGCTCGATCCCGAGGCGGTGCGCGAGCAGATTCGCAGCCGCAAGGTACTCTACGCGTCGGCCTCCGTGGACCTGACGCAGACCGTACTGGACCGGTTGAACGCCGCATACCGCGCCAAACCGCAGCAGCCCATGCTGCAAGTGCCATAGCCGGGGCCTGATTTGCAACCTGCCCGCATCACCGTCGCGGAACTTGCCCAGCGGCTGGGGGGCCGCGTCGAGGGGGACGGCGCGGCGCAAATCCACGGCGTGGCGCCGCTGCGCGAAGCGGGGCCCGGCGACCTGTCGTGGGTGGGGCACGAGAAGTATCTGCCGCTGGCGGCCGAGTCGCGCGCCGCCGCGGTGCTCATGCCGGGGACTTGGCCGCTTCCGACGGGCAAGACGCGCATCTGCGTCGATGACCCGGACCTGGCACTGTGTCGCGTACTGGAGCTTTTCGGGCCGCAACCGTGCAGCGTGCCGGCGGGCATCCATCCGACAGCCGTCGTCAGCGCGACCGCGCGAGTCGAGGGCGTCGCGATCGGGCCGCACGTGTTCGTGGGCGAGCGCGCCGAAGTCGGCGTGGGGACGCAGCTACACGCCGGCGCGTACGTCGGCGCGGACACGCGCATCGGGCGCGACTGCGTGCTGCACGCCAACGTGGTGGTGCGCGAGCGGGTGACGATCGGCGACCGGGTCGTGGTGCATCCGAACAGCACGATCGGGGCGGACGGGTTCGGCTATCTCCAGCGCGACGGCCGGCACGTGAAGATCCCGCAGATCGGCACGGTGATGATCGCGGACGACGTGGAAATCGGCGCCAATTGCGCGGTCGACCGCGCGCGAAGCGGCGCGACCCGGATCGGCCGCGGGACCAAGATTGATAACCTGGTCCAGATTGGTCACAATTGCGAGGTCGGCGAGAACTGCATCATCATCTCGCAGTGCGGGCTGTCCGGGTCGGTGAACATCGGCGACCAGGCGATGCTCGCCGGCCAGGTCGGCATCGCGGATCACGTCCGGATCGGACGCGGCGCCGTGGTGGCGGCCAAGTCCGGCGTGATGGCCGATGTGCCCGACGGGGGCGCGGTGATCGGCATTCCGGCCGCGGAGCGGCGCGGGCAGTTCCGGGTGTTCGCGAGCCTCAAGCGGCTGCCCGAGTTGATCGCGGAGGTCCGCGACCTGGTGAAGCGAGTTCAACGGCTTGAGTCGGCAACACACCATTCTGAAGGAAGCTAGGCTCTCGGGGCTCGGCCTGTTCACCGGCGCCCCGGTTACGGTGCGCTTCAAGCCGGCGCCGGTGGGCAACGGCGTCACGTTCACGCGCTGCGACCAGTCCACGCCGGTGCGGATCTCGGCCTACATCGACAACCTCAGCAAGCGCGCCCGGCGCACGTCGCTGCGTAACGGCACCGTGGCGATCGAGACCGTGGAGCATTGCCTCGCCGCCATCCGCGGGCTGGCCATCGACAACGTCGATGTCGAGCTGGACAACTGCGAGTTGCCCGGCGTCGACGGCAGCTCCCAGCCGTTCGTCGCCGCCTTGCAGGACGCGGGCTTGCAGGAGCAGGACGCGGAGCGCCAGATTCTCACCGTGCGCGAAATGGCGCGGGTGGTCGACGGCGACGCGGAGCTGGTCGTCTGGCCCGGCGAGCCGGACCGGCTGGAGATCATCTACGACCTCGACTACGGCCCGGACACGCCGTTGGGTCACCAGATCTACCGCGTTACGCTCGACCGCGACGCGTTCGTGCGCGAGATCGCCCCGGCGCGCACGTTTGTCACCGAGCAGGAGGCGCAGCAGCTTCGCGCCGCAGGCCTGGGCGTGCATCTGAACTACGGCGACATCCTCGTCATCGGCCCGAACGGCCCGATCGAGAACGCCTACCGCTTCCCCGACGAGTGCGTCCGGCACAAGATTCTCGACCTGATCGGCGACCTCATGCTCGCCGGCTGCGTGGTCTGCGGCCGCGTCTACGCGCGCAAGAGCGGGCACAACCTCAATCACGAGCTCGTCCGAAAGCTCGTGGCGCAGCGCGACAACGCGAGTTACGGGCAGCAGCTCGCGCGGCCTCCCGCGCTCGACATCGCGATGGTCTCGCGCGTCCTGCCGCACCGCTACCCGATGCTGCTCATCGACCGCGTGATTGAGATCGACGGCGATCGGCGGGCGGTCGGCGTGAAGAACGTCACGATCAACGAACCGTTCTTCCAGGGCCATTATCCGCGGCAGCCGATCATGCCGGGCGTGCTGATCATCGAGTCCATGGCCCAACTCGGCGGAATCCTGCTTTCGCAGAAGCTCGAGCACACCGGCAAGATCGCCGTGCTGCTCAGCCTCGACCGGGTCAAGTTCCGCCGGCCCGTGACGCCCGGCGACCAGTTGCGGCTCGAAGCCGAGAGCCGGCGGATCAAGTCCCGCTCCGGCGAGGTCTACTGCCGTGCGTCGGTCTGCGGCGAGCTGGCCGCGGAGGCCGAGATTCGATTCATGCTCGTGGACGCCGACCCCATCTGAGAGCTGAGCGATGGCGCAAATTCATCCGACCGCGTTCGTCGATGCCCAGTCTGAGCTGGCGGCGGATGTCCGCATCGGCCCGTTCTGCCACGTCGGTCCCGGCGTGCGGCTCGGCCGGGGCTGCGAGCTGATCTCGCACGTCGCGCTCCTGGGGCCGGCGCAGTTCGGTGAGCACAACGTCTTCTATCCGCAATGTACGCTCGGCGCCGCGCCGCAAGACCTCAAATACAAGGGCGGCGACACGCGCCTGGTCGTCGGCGATCACAACATCTTCCGCGAGTCCGTCACCGTTCACCGCGGCACCGAGGTCGATCGGCAGAGCGGCGGAGTCACGCGCATCGGCGACCACAACCTGCTCATGGTCGGCGCGCACGTCGCGCACGACGCCCACCTCGGCAGCCACATCATCCTCGCCAACGCCGTGCTCATCGCCGGGCACGTCCGCATCGAGGACTGCGTGAACGTCGGCGGCGCCACCGCGATGCACCACTTCGTCACCGTCGGGCGCATGGCGTTCATCGGCGGAATGACACGCATCACCCACGACGTGCCCCCGTTCATGAAGGTCATCGGCTACGACCAGGACGTGCGCGGCGTGAACATCCACGGCATGCGGCGCTGGCAGATTCCGGACGCCTCCGTCCGGGCAATGAAAGAGGCGGCGCGGATCATGTACGCGCGCCGCGGCGGGCATTCGCCGCTGCGGACCGCGGACGCCCTGGCGGAACTGGAGAGCGGTCCGCTATACGAGGACGCCTGCGTCCGCTACTTCTGCGACTTCATACGCCGCAAGCTCGCGATCGGCATCTACGGGCGCGCTCGGGAGCACTTTCGCACCGATTCGTTTGCGGACCGGGCCGCGTTCTACCTGGCCGGATCGCAGGGGAGCGATGAATGAGCGAACCAATCCCGGTGGCCGTGATCGGCGCCGGACACATGGGCCGGCACCACGTCCGCGTCTACTCGCGGATGCCGTCCGTGCGGCTGGTCGCGGTCATCGATCAGGACCTGGAGCGCGCCCGCGCGGCCGCCGAGCCGCTCAGGGCCCGGTTCGCCGCGCAGCTCACGCCCGAGCTGGGCGACGTGGCGGCGGTCTCCGTCGCTGTGCCGACGGTTCACCACCTCTGCGTCGCGCGGCCGCTGATCGAGCGCGGCGTCGGCGTGCTGATTGAGAAGCCGCTGGCTCCCAGCGCGGCGGAGGCTGAGGAAATCGCGCTGCTGGCGCGACGTCACGGCGCAATCGTCGCGGTCGGGCACACCGAGCGCTTCAACCCCGCCGTGCGCGCAGTCGAACGGCTGGGCGTGCGGCCGAAGTTCGTCGAGACGCACCGCATCAGTCCGTTCAGCTTCCGTTCCGCGGACATCGGCGTGATCTTCGACATGATGATCCACGACATCGACATCCTGCTGCACCTGGTGCGCGAGCCGGTGGAGCGCGTCGATGCCGTCGGCGTGAACGTGCTCAGCCGGCATGAGGACGTGGCCAGCGCGCGGGTCTCGTTCGGCGCGGGCGCGGTCGCGAACCTCACGGCCTCGCGGCTGGCGCTCAAGACCGAGCGCAAGCTGCGCGTCTTCTCCGAAAACGCGTACGTCTCGCTTGATTACCAGAAGAAAGTGGGCATCGCGATCACGCTCGACCGCAACCTGGACGTGCTCAAGCTGGCCCGCGAGCGCAACATCGAGGACCTGTCGCAGATGGCCGGGCTGGATTTCGGCAAGATGGTGCACGTCGAGCCGCTCTCCATCGAGTCGAAGGACGCGCTCGAAGACGAGCTCGAGACGTTCGTCGACTGCGTCCGCTCCAAACGCCAGCCGCCGGTCAGCGCCGAGGACGGCGTCCGTGCGGTGCGCCTGGCGGAGGGCATCCTCGCCTCCGTCCGAGCGCATCGCTGGGACGGCGTGCCCCACGGCCGCATCGGGCTGGACGCCGACATCGTGCGCTCGCAGGCCGCCGCCATCAACGATTAACCGGGAATCCACCGCATGCGTCGAACGAGTATCCGGCTCGGGCTGATCCTGCTCTGCTCGCTGCTTGCCGCCGCGGCCGCCGCGGGCTGCGCGCAGTCGGCGCGGCACTCGGACCTGATGATCATCCGGCCGGCGCCGCGGCCGGCGCCCGCGCCGATCCGCGCCGTGTGGGTGGCGCGCTTCCACTACCGCTACCCGGACGACATCCGCAGCATCATGCGCAACTGCAAGCAGCTCGGCTTCAACACCGTGCTGTGGCAGGTGCGCGGCAACGGAACGGTCGCGTTCCGCTCGCGCCTGGAGCCTTGGGCCGAGGAGTTCGACTTCCAGGACCCCGGCTTCGATCCGCTCGCGATCGCGGTGCAGGAAGCGCACCGCAACGACCTGCGCATCGAGGCCTGGGTCAACGTCATGCCCGGCTGGAAGGGCAAGGCGCCGCCGCCCGTGCCCGACCAGCTCTACAACTCCCACCCGGACTGGTTCCTTTCGGACGACACCGGCGCACGCCAGCCGCTGGGCGACTTCTACGTGATCCTCAACCCCTGCCTGCCGGAGGTCCGCCGGCACATCGTCGGCGTGGTGCAGGAAGTGCTGAACAACTACGAGGTGGACGGGATACACCTGGACTACGTCCGCTACGCCTGGGAGACCAGCAAGGACGCCCGGCGGCGCTACCCCCGCGACCCCGTCACGCTGCGACTCTACCAGCAGCAGACCGGCAAACGCCCGGACGACGATCCGCGCGCCTGGGACGACTGGCGCGCCAACCAGCTCACGCGCCTGGTCGAGGAGATCCGCGACCGCCTGAACAAACGCCGTCCCGGCGCCACGCTCACGGCGGCCACCTGGTCCGACCCGAGCGTCGGCTACCACGACTATTTCCAGAACGCGATCGGCTGGCTGCGGACGGGGCTGATCGACGCCGCGTTTCCGATGGCCTACACCGCCGACGCGGCCGAGTTCGAGCGTTACGTAACGGCGTACCAGACGCTGGCGCCGCAGGCGCGGATCGTGCCAGGAATCGGGCTGTACAAGCACACGTCGCAGCGCCAGACCGCGGCGCAGCTCGAAAGCTGCCGGCGATGGGGCGGGGAGTTCGCGGTGTTCTCGTACGATTCGCTCTACGCCACCGCGGGCGACCGCACCGCCCGGCCCGCCGAGTTGACCAGGCGCAACGGCGAGCGGCAGATGCGGCGCAGCGTGCTGTCGGCGTCAGGGGGGTTGTGAGCCGGGTCATTCCGCGCAGAAAGCCCGCGACGTTTGCGGAGCGATCGAGCGCGACGCAGGGCAAAGCCGGTTAGTGTTGGCCCGACACCGCATTTTTCCATCTGTCGCAATCTAATGTCCTACCACTGCTTTACTCGCGCGACGCGATGGATATCGTGGGCCTGGGCGAGGCGGCGGTGGACCTGCTGTTGGCGCGCGGGCTGGTGAATTCGCTGGGGGACCTCTACCGCCTC
>JABRWC010000134.1:0-30098 GCA_039961675.1 Phycisphaerae bacterium | reverse complement strand
GGGCGTACGTGCTGCCGCTGGTGAAGCTTCGCGTTGGCGGCCGCCGACGGGCCGAAGGCCGGGAGGAGGGGAGGGCGTTTGCCGCCGGAAGAGGATGAGGTGTGAACGTCCAGAAGCTCGTAAGCCTGAACTTGAATGTGCGCGGTTTGGGCCAGTCGGCCACGTTGGCGATCAAGGACAAGTGCCGGGAACTGCGGCGAGCGGGGCGCGATGTGTACGACTTCGGGCTGGGGCAGTCGCCGTTTCCCGTCCCGGAGCCGGTTGTGGAGGCGCTGCGCGCGGCGGCGACGGAAAAGGAGTACCTGCCGGCGCGGGGCCTGCGTGAGCTGCGCGAGGCCGTAGCGGAATTCCACCGCCGCGTGGACGGCGTCGATCGGCGCGCCGATCTGGTCCTCGTGGGTCCGGGGTCGAAAGAGCTGATGTTCGTGCTCCAGCTGGCCTATTACGGCGAGATTGTGCTGACGCCGCCGTGCTGGGTCTCGTACTGGCCGCAGGCGCGCATCCTGGGGCGGCGATTCAGCCTGATTCACACCAGCTTCGAGAGCGGCTGGAAAGTCAGCGCGCAGAGGCTTCACGATTCGCTGCGGCTGGTGAACGACGACCTGCGGCCGCGCCTACTCATCCTCAACTATCCCAACAACCCCAGCGGCGCGACGTTTTCGGAGGACGAGCTGCGCGAGATCGCGGAGATTGCGCGGCGCTACGAGCTGATTGTGCTGTCGGACGAAATTTACGGCCGGTTGCACCTGACGGACCAGCACGTCTCCATTGCGCGCTTCTACCCGGAAGGGACGATCCTCGCCTCGGGCCTGTCGAAATGGTGCGGAGCCGGGGGCTGGCGGCTGGGGACCTTCTCGTTCCCGCCGGAACTGGACTGGCTCGCCAGCGCCATGACCACCATCGCCAGCGAGACGTACACCTCGGTGTGTGCGCCCGTGCAGCACGCCGCCGTCCGCGCCTTCGCGTTCGACTCGGATATCCAGGCGTACCTGCAACACTCGCGGCGCGTGCTCGCGGCGGTGATGCGCCCCGCGACGACCATCCTGCGCGACGCGGGAATCCGGGTGCGCGACCCGGCGGGCGGTTTCTACCTGTTCCTGGATTTTTCCCCGCTCGCCGAGCGGCTCGCGCAGCGCGGCGTCACGGACGCCCGTACTCTGGCACAGCGGCTGCTCGACGACGGCGGTGTAGCGTCGCTGCCCGGGTCGGCGTTCGGCCGATCGCGGCGCGACCTGACCGTGCGCATCGCGCTGGTGGACTTCGACGGCGCTGCCGCGCTTGCCGCCAGCCGCACGATCCCGCTGGAACAAGCGCTGCCGGAATCGTTCGTCGCAGAGCATTGCGGCCGGCTGATCGCAGGCGTGCGGCGCATCGCAGCGTGGGCGGAGGACGGGCCTGCGCCGCCGCAGCGCGAGACGAGCGACGCACTGTCGTAGTCCTCCCGTCGGCTTGCAAAGCGAGCGATTCGCGCCCGCAACCGGAACCAGGCGATCCTGGGACGTACGTATAATCTGCCGGAGTCCAACCCGGCCGGCCGCGCATCGACCCGGCGTCCGACCCGCGGCTTCCGATCGCAGTCCGCCGGCCCGCCGGGGCAACCGGGATCCGCGGCCAGATTGCCGCAGCGGATTGCGGCTAGGGCCGTCCCCGGGGCTTCGATCACACTGCGTGGCCAGGGGTTCCAGCGAGCCGTGCCGACTTGCGGAGCTTGCGGTTGGCGCGCCAGCGCGTTTGGTCGCAAGCCGACGACGTCGCTCGCAGCGGCGGCGCCCGCGAAAGAGGAGACATTCATGCGGCTCACGATTGTGTCGAATCGCCTCCCAATCGTGATCGAGCGTGCGGGGGACGCATGGACGTCGCGGTCCGGATCAGGCGGGCTGGTCTCGGCCCTGTCGCCGGTACTTCAGCGCGTCGGCGGCACGTGGATCGGCTGGCCGGGCACCGACTGCACCGACGAAACGGAGCTGGAAGGCGTGCTCGAAGAGCACAGCCGAAGCGCGGGATATGCTCTCAAACCGGTCGCGATGTCACAGGCCGAGATCGAGGGCTTCTACCAGGGCTTCTGCAACGAGATCATCTGGCCCCTGTTCCACGACCTGCAAACGCGCTGCAACTTCGTCCCGGACTACTGGACCAATTACGTTTCCGTAAAGCAGAGGTTCGCCGAAACCGTGCAGCGTTACGTCCGGCCCGACGAGTTCATCTGGGTCCAGGACTATCACCTGCTCGGGCTAGGCCGCCGGCTGCGCGAGCTCGGCGTCACAAACCGCATCGGGTTCTACCTGCACATCCCGTTTCCGCCGCCGGACATCTTCTGCAAGCTGCCGTGGCGTACGGAAGTGCTCGAAGGACTGCTGCACAATGACATCGTCGGGTTCCAGACGCCGCGCGACCTGGAGAACTTCCTGGACTGCATCCGCAAGCTGCTGCCGCGCGTCCGCCGCCGGCAGCGGCGCGGAACGTATCGCTGCGTGACCGGCGGCCATGCCACCGACTTCGGGGTGTTTCCAATTGGGATCGACTACGCGCGCTTCGCGAGCGAGGTCGCCGGAGAAGAGATCACCCGGCGTGTGCAGGAGCTGCGCCGGGACATCCCCGGCAACCAGATCGTGCTCGGCATCGACCGACTGGACTACACCAAGGGCATTCCGGACCGGCTGCGCGCGTTCCACCTGGCTCTGACGCGCTACCCGGAGCTCCATCGCAACGTGTCTCTGCTTCAGGTCGTCGTGCCGAGCCGTGAATCCGTCCCGGAGTATCAGGATCTAAAGGGGCAGATTGAGCGGCTCGTGGCGCAGATCAACGGCGAGTTCACCCAGCCCGGCTGGGTCCCGATTCACTACGTCTTCCGTAGCCTGGAGCGGAGCGAACTGTTGACCTACTACCGCGCGGCCGACGTGGCGCTCGTCACGCCACTGAAGGACGGCATGAACCTTGTGGCCAAGGAGTATTGCGCGTGCCAGGTGGAAGGCGACGGCGTGCTGATCCTCAGCGAGTTCGCCGGCGCCGCCGTGCAGCTCAAGGACGGCGCGATCCTGGTGAACCCGTACGACATCGGCCGCGTCGCCGACGCGATCCGCCACGGCGTCAGCCTGACGCGCGCCCAGCGTCGCCCGGCCATGCGGCGGCTGCGGAGCATCGTTCGCCGCCAAGACGTCTATTGGTGGATGCAGCGCTTCCTGCAAGCCTGCGGCGTGCCCGCCAAGAGCAAGGCGGAGGCCACTCTGCCGCCGGCGCCCGAGCCCACGGTGATTGAACCGCCGGGAGTGCTCGCATGACCGGGCCGCGGGCGAAGGCGCCTGCCGAGAGCGAGACCCTGGCGGCGCTCATCGATGAGATCGCCCGCACCCCCCTGCTGCTCGTCGCCAGCGATTTCGACGGGACGCTCGCGCCGATCGTCGCGGAACCCGCGGCAGCGGAGGCTGACCGCGAGTCCGTGGTGGCGCTCAAGGCCCTGGCCGCGATGCCACAGACGCATGTGGCCATCATCTCCGGCCGATCGCTCGAGGATCTCGCCCGGCGGGCGCGCGACGTGGACGAGGCGCACCTGGTCGGCAGCCACGGCAGCGAGTTCGAGGTCGGCTTTGCAACGCCCATCTCCCCCGACGCCGCCGCGCTGCACCAGCGCCTGACGGCGCGCCTGCGCGAGCTGACCGATCTGGGGCCGGGGCTGTCGCTGGAGGTGAAGCCGGCATCGCTGGCGTTCCACTATCGAAACGCGGCCGATCCCGCGGCTCGCCAGGCCGTCGACGCCATTCTGCGCGGCCCCGCGGCGTGGCCGGGCGTTCACGTGCGGCAGGGGAAGAAGGTCATCGAGCTGAGCGTGGTCGAGACGGACAAGGGTCTGGCGCTGCGGCGAATCCGGCAGCGCGTCGGCGCGACCGCGGTCCTGTTCCTCGGCGACGACGTGACCGATGAGGACGCGTTCGCGACGCTCAGCGGCCCGGACATCAGCGTCAAGGTCGGCCCCGGCGAAAGCGTGGCGCGCTTCCGCGCCGCCGACACCCTCGACGTGGCGCGCATCCTGGCGCGGCTGGCGGAGCGCCGCGCCGACTGGATCGCGGGCGCGCACGCGCCGCCGATCGAGCGCCATTCGCTGCTCTCGGACCAGCGCACGGTCGCGCTCGTGGATCCGCAGGCGCGCGTCGTGTGGATGTGTTTGCCGCGGCTGGATTCCTCCGCCGTCTTCGCCGAGCTACTGGGCGGACCGACTGCCGGCTTCTTCGCCATCGCGCCGGCGCACACGGCGGCGGCGCCCGCGCAGCGCTATGCAGGCGACACGTTCGTGCTGGAATCCGCATGGCCGGGCGTTCGCGTCACCGACTATCTCGACTGCGGCGGCGGCCGGGCGTTTCAGCGCGCGGGGCGGACCGATCTGGTGCGCGTGATCGAGGGGAGGGGGCGGGTCCGCGTCGTGTTTTCACCGCGGCTGGACTTTGGCCGCATGGAAACAAAGCTGGCGATCACTGCGCAGGGGATCGTGGTGGAAGGCAGCGTCGATCCGCTCGTCCTGCGCGCGCCCGGACTGACTTGGCGGGTGTACGACGAGGGCCGGCACCAGACCGCGGTTGCGGAGTTCGAGCTTTCGGACGCGCCGGTCGCGCTTGAGCTGCGTTACGGCACGGCGAGCCTGGAGTCCGATCCGCTTCCGGAACGACAGCGCCGCGAGCGCACCGAGCGGTTCTGGTCCGGGTGGTCATTGACGCTCAACCTGCCTTCGGCCGGGCGAGCGGAAGTGCTGCGCAGCGCGCTGGTGATCAAGTCATTGTGTTACGGCCCGAGCGGCGCAATCGCCGCGGCCGCCACGACCAGCCTGCCGGAATACGCCGGCGGCTCGCGCAACTGGGACTACCGCTTCTGCTGGCCGCGCGACGCGGCGATGGGGGCCGCCGCCCTGTTGCGGCTCGGCGCGTCCGGGCCGGGCATCAAGCTGCTGGACTGGGTGCTGGGGATCCTGGATGAAAGCGAGCCTGGGGCGCTGCTGTGTCCGCTCTACACCGTCACCGGCGGGCACGTCGGCGCAGAGGGGGAGATCGGCGAGTTGTCGGGCTACCGCGGCAGCCGGCCCGTGCGCGTGGGAAACGCCGCGGCGCACCAGGTCCAGTTGGACGTGTTCGGACCGATCGCCGAGCTGGTCGCCCTGCTCGCGGAAAGCGGCGCCGCGCTCTCCAGCGAGCATTGGCGGCTAGTGAACGCGATGGTCAGCGCGGTCGAACGGCGCTGGCGCGAACCGGACCACGGAATCTGGGAAGTCCGCCGGCCGCGCCAGCACCACGTGCATTCGAAGGTCATGTGCTGGCAAACGGTGGATCGGGCGATGCGCGTCGCGCGGTATCTCGGCCACTTGCGGGCCGACTGGCGCGGGCTGCGCGACGAGATCGCCGAAGACGTGCTGCGTCACGGGTGGAACGAAGGCACCGGCGCGTTCTGCGCCACGTACGACGAGGGCGAGGCGGATGCGGCGGCCCTGAGCGTCGGGTTGAGCGGAATGCTCGCCGCGGACGACCCGCGCTTTCTCCGGACGATCGAGTTCGTGGAGCGCGAGCTGCGCGCCGGACCGACCGTCTATCGCTACCGCTACGATGACGGCTTGCCCGGGGCGGAAGGCGGATTCAACCTCTGCACGTCCTGGCTGATCGAAGCCTACGCGCGCGTCGGACGGCACGAGGACGCCGAGCGTCTGTTCGAATCGTACTTGTCCCAAGCGGGCCCGACCGGCCTGCTGGCGGAAGAATTTGATCCAGCCGAGCGCCGCGCCCTGGGAAACTTCCCGCAGGTCTATTCGCACCTGGGACTGATTAACGCCGCGCTGTGCCTGCGCAGCGACTGAGAAGCCGGACAGCGTCCATCCCCGCGCGCGACAGCCGGCCTCCGTGCCCGACGAACCCGCGGGAACGGACGGCATCCGCGATTCTCAGCCGTAATTCCCCCTCTCGGCGCGCCGACGCTCAACCCTGCACGCGCTCCGCCGGCTCGCCGAACTTCTTCGCGAGTGAGACCAGGTGCTTCCGTGCGTACATCGCCGGGTCCATGAATTTGTGCATCACGAAGCGCGCGAACGGGCTCGGAATTCGCCCGCGCTCCGTGAGCCGCACCAGCGTGCCGTCGTCTTCGGCGCTCAGTTCGTACGTCCAGCTCCCGCTGAACATCTTGTGGTCGTCGTCAATCGTGCGCACCAGCCGCGCCGGCGGCACACTCTCGGTCGTGACCAGTACGAACGAGTTTCGGCCCATGTGTTGCCGCCAGGCCGGCTTTCCGTCCCGGTCCTCGAGCCGCACCACGTTGGTGACGCCCGCGGCCCACTCCACGTGCCCGGCTGCGTCCGAGATGACCTTCCACACGGCGTTCGGCGCTTGCGGCAGGCGGAGCGAAACGGTCGCGACGTGCTCCTCCGGCAGCCGCGCGCCGAGCGAGCGCATGGCGGCAACCGCAATGACGAGAACCGCGACAACAGCGACGATGAGGTAGAGCCAGAACATGAGCCTTGCTCCAAGCCGAGGCGCAGGGCGTCCGACCACTTGGTGGCCCGGACGGTTCCGCGGCGTGCTGCGCGAAGTTCGTTGCGAGCACTCAACGGAATGCAGCGAATTGCGTGTTCCGTCAAGTCCGGAACAGCGCCGAGCGTCAGCGGGGCGAAAGCCGCCGCGGCGCCGGGGGCAGCGGCGGAGGTCCAACGACCGCGCGAGCGTTCATCCGGCAGGCCAGGCGCAGACGGCCTCAGAACCCGAGCGCTTTCCAGACTTCCGGCAGCGCCGCCGGCAGCGAGACGAGGATCGCAATGATCGCAGCCATGAGCGATTCGCCGGCGATCAGCCCGGACGCGATCGGGATGACGAACGTTCCGGCCGATTTGCGATGCAGCAGACCCCAGATCCAGGCCAGCACGGCGCCGATCGCGAACGAGAGCGCGTTGTACGAAGGCATGACCCAGGCCAGCCCCAGCCCCATCGCCGAGGGCATGTACGGAGCCGCCTTGGGGAACAGGTGGCTCAGCACCGGCAGAATGATGCCGACCAGCCCGCCGAAGACGATCGCCCATTGCGCGGTAACGGGGACCGTGTCCAGTCCCTTTGTCAGGGCTTCGGCGACCGCCCGCCACATGTTGGCCGCGGGCGGGTTGTAGTGATCCAGGGTTTCGGCGGTCGGGAACATCAGGTACCACGCCGGAACGATGACCACCGTGCCGAAGAAGATGCCCAGGAACTGGGCGATGAACTGCTTGCGCGCATTGGCGCCCAGCAGGTAGCCGCTCTTGAGGTCGGTGAGCAGGTCCGCTGACGACCCGCCGGCGGCCGCGGTCACGCCCGCGGACATCAGGTTGATCGACACGTTTCCCTTGGCGAGAACCGCGTATAGGAGCTGAGTGACCTTTCCCATTGCGCCGATCGGCGTGGTGTCGGTCTCTCCCGTCGCCCGGCAGCAGACCAGCGCCACGACAAACGAAAGCGCCACGGAAATCACGCCGAGCAGGACGCTCATGTTGAAGGCGATCGCGTTGAGCGCGACCAGCCCGATTCCAATCGGGATCATCCCGATCATGAACCAGGAGAACGGGACCTCGATGTCGCGCGGCAGTACGTGCGTGTCGTCGGCCCGGTTCTTCGAGAAAATCTTGAACGAGCGCGAGATCGTCGGCCATTGCAGCGCGACGGCGGCCAGGCTCGAGAAGACCATCACGGCCGTACCGCCCCACAGCGCCCAGCGGACCGGGTTGAAGATCCCTCCCGGGCCCATGACGAAGGACGGCACGAAGCCCTCGGTCCCCGCCATTTCAAAATCGCGCGCCACCAGCCACGGCGCGACCACGAAATACAGCAGCGCCGAGCCGACCAGCATCGAGAGCGAGACGCGCAGGCCGACGATCATTCCCGCGCCGATGAGCAGCATGCTCGGTTCAAAGCCGAAGTTCGAGTACGTGGCGCGCGTGATGCCCGTGATGCTGGTCGAAAACGGGATCGTCTCTGGAATCCGCACGTGGCCCAGCAACCTGTCCACCCACGTCAGCAGCCCTTCGCTTGTCCGCAGGAACCCGATCAGTGCGCCGCCGATCAACGCCGCGATCAACGAGTACGCCTTGTGCAGCGCCTCGACGCCGCGGCTGTACAGACTGCACAGCGTCTCGGCGGCGGCGATGCCGCTGGGGAACTTGAGCTGCTCGATATTGATCATCTGGCGCTTCATCGGGATCGCCAGGAACACGCCCAGCGCCGCCGTCAGGAACGTGAACGGCAGGAGTATCTTCCAGCTCACGTGCTCGCCGGTGATCAGCAACAGCGCGCCGAACGCCGTCCCGATCGTGCCGCCGGTGGAATAGCCGGCCGCGGAGGCGGTCGACTGCATGCAGTTGTTTTCGAGGATGGTCATCTGCGACAGGCGGCCGAACGTGAGCGCCCGCAGCGCGCTCCACAGCGTGAACGAGATCACGCAGGCCGTGATCGCCACGCCGAACGCCCAGCCCAGCTTCACGGTCGTGTACAGGTTCGACAGCGACATGAACATGCCGATGACGCCGCCCATGAGCACGGCCCGCAGCGTGAGCTGCGGGATCGTGTCGCCGCGCCCGCGGTAGCAGCGGTTGTACCATTGCCGCTCAATTTCTTCCGGCGTACCGCGAAACGGCTCCAGCGGAATCTCGTACTCCGACACGTGCTCGCTACGCGCGTCGAGCGTCGCGGTGGAACCAGACTTGTCGTGCATCGGGAAACCTCGTGAGACGCGAGCGTGCCGCACGTCGAAACCGCGTGCCGCAGCGTCGCGGGGCGCATTGTTGGACCGCCGCGCGGGGATTGCAAGATGCCGCCGAGCCGGTGAGCGCGGGCTTCTCCCGTGCAATCGCGGTTCGACAAGCGCCCGCCCGCAGGGGCGGGGGCGCTCATGTGCGTGGCCTCAGCCGGACAGATACGGAAACAGCGTCACCAGCGCCACGCCCGCGAACGCCAGCGTCACGGCGGCGATCTTGCGGCGCGTCAGCGGCTCGCGCAGCATCAGCGTCGCGAGCAGCAGGGCGAAGATGACCGACGTCTGGTTGAGCACCGCCGCGACCGACGCACTGGCGTATTTGAATCCGGCGACCCACAGCAACAGCGACACGTACGTGCCCAGCGCCGCGCCGGGGATCGCCACTTTCCAAACCTGCGAGGGCCGAAAAACGGCGACGATCCGGCGGCGGTCGGGATGCAGCGCGCCGAACAGCGCCAAGACGGCGCTCCCCGCGATCATGCGCACAAACGTGGCCCAGAGCAGCGGCGTGCGCTCCAGCACGGGCTTGGCGATGACGATCGCATAGGCCATCGCGCACATCGACGCCGAAGCGGCCAGGACGCCGACCAGGAGCTGGGGGCGCGTGATGTTCGCGGGCGGAGCATGCCCGGACGCCATGAGCACGCCGACGAGGATCAACAGCACGCCGGCGTAGTGATACGGCTCCAACCGTTCGCCAAGCAGCATCGTGGAAAAGAAAATCACGAACGGGGTATACGAGCAGTCGACGACGGAGATGATGCCCACGCCGATGCGGTTCAACCCGTAAAAGAACAGCGTATCCGCGATCGAGATGCCGATGATGCCGCTGAGCGCCAGTGTGCCGACGTCGCTCCAGGTCGCGCCGCCCGGGAGCCAGAAGCCCTCGCGCAGGACGAGGATGGTCGAGGCCAGCAACAGCAACCCGATTGCGTTCTTGAACAGGTTCAACGAGAGCGGCGGAACGCTCTGGCCGCTGGCGCGGAACAGCACCAAGGCCAGTGCCCAGACCATGGCCGCCAGAAGCGCGCACGACTCGCCGACCAGCCTCATGCGCGGAGCGCCCGCAGTACGACTCCGGTCCCGACGCCGACGCGCATCCGGACGCCGCGGGCGGATCTCACGGCTTCTCCACGGGGAACAGGAACGTCAGTACGCGGTCGAAGCGCTGCGCCCAGTCGCTCTCGTGATGCCGCCCGTCCGGAACCTCCTCGTATTTCAGATCGACGCCGTCCCGATAGCCGCTCTCGCGGAGCGCCTCGACCAGCCTGCGGCAGGATTCGACCGGACCGGACGCCTCGCCCGTGTTACCACCCGGCCGCCCCTCGCGAGTGCCGATGTCGATCCAGAGTCTCGGCCGCGGCGCCGGCTTGCTGCTCTGCGCGTGACGGACGATCCAGTGCCCGTCCCACCAGGCGGCCGGCGAGATCACCGCGGCTTGCCCGAAGACCTGCGGATGTCGCAAGGCGGCGTACAGCGAGATCAGCCCGCCCAGCGACGAGCCGCCGATCGCGGTGTTCGGCGAGTCGGGCAGCGTGCGGTAGTTCGTATCGATGAACGGCTTGAGCGTGTCGGCGATGAACGCCAGGTAGGCGTCGCCGCTGCCGCCGCCGTGCTGCGCGTCTCGCGAGGGCGTGTACTCGGCCACCCGTTCGGGGTTGTTGTAGATGCCGACGATGATCAGCTTGCGAATCGCGCCGGCGAGGATCAGACGCTCGGCGGTCTCGTCGGCGCCCCACTCCACGCCCGTGAACGAGGTCCGCGCGTCGAAGACGTTGTTTCCATCGTGCAGGTACAGCACGGGGTAGCGCTCACGCGGATCGAGGTCGTAGCCCGGCGGCAGATAGACCGCGACGGTACGCTCGTTGCGGAGCTGCGGCGAGTAGACGCGATGATGAAACCGCACGTCGCCCGTGAGCGTATTCTCGCGCAGCATCGGCGGCTGGTCGCCCGGAAGCGAGAGGTCCACGCGCTTGCCGGTAGCCGGGGCGCGATCGGCCCAGCGTTCAACGCGGTGCACGACCACCTGCTCGAGCAGGGAATCGCCGACGACCAGCGCGCGGTTCCGCAGTTCGTTGCCCGCCCCGTCCTTCTCGACCGTCTCCCACGACGGCAGCCGCAGGAACTTGTACTCGACCCGCGTCCCGCACGGCAGACGCCACGCCGCCTCGTAGATTCCCGGCGCGATCCGCCGCAGCGGCCGCCCGGTCGGCTGCCATCCATCCAGCGAGGTCGCGCAGTAGATCACCGGAGGCTGGAGCGCGTCGGCGTCCGGCGTCACGACAATGAGCTGCACGCGGACCGTCTGTCCGCCCGTGGACGTCTGCATCGCGAACGCTCCGACGACAAGTGGGGCGGCCGAGAGCAGCAAGAGCACGCTTCGGCGCACGCGCGCCTCCTCAGAGTCGCGTGAGGGCGCCGCAGCCGCCCGCGCCGCTTCGACCGGCCGCGCTCCCCGATCGCGAGCGGACATGATAGTCATTCCGCCCCGCGCGTGCCCGTCGCCGCTCGTCGCCGCTTCAGTGCGTGAGCGCATACAGCACGACGTTGACGGCCAGCCGCCGCGCGTCCTCGTCCACCAGCCCGCGGCAGCCGTGGCAGACGTGCCCATCCAGCCCGCAGCCCACGCCGACGGGGCTGTACGCGAGGACGAGCCGACCGTTGAGCTCGATCCCCCACAGCTCTGGTTCGCGCGCGCCGGGCCGCTCCGCTTCCACTGCGGGCTTGTACGACACGCGCGAAACATCGAACCCCGGCCGGCCCCGAAACACCGCGTGCTCCGCGGGCAACCGCAAAAGCTCCTGACCTGGGAAAAGCGTTGCGGCCAGTTGCCGAAACGCAACATCAAACGCCGCGCTGCCGCAACACGCCTCCGCGAACAGGAATCCACCCCGTCGCAAATGCGCCGCCAGCGCGCCCTGCTCCTCGGTCGAAAGCTCAAAGCGATGATGCCCGGTCATGAAGACGACCGGCGCCGGGCGCAGCTCTTCCTCGACGGCCCGCACCGGCTGATAGCGATCCAGCACACGCACCCCCGCCGTTTCGCGCAGCGCCTCCGCAAGGTTTTCGAGCGCGTGCGGGTCCGGCCGCCAATCGCCGCGATACACGAGCTGAGCCAGTCGCAAAGCCCCGTCGGCGGGCGGCAATCGGTCGGCCTTTTCGTCCTCGGGAAGCGTGATCACGTCCAGCCGGTCGCGGAGCGGCCGGCGACCGGTCGCGAACGCGGCGATGTTGGTCCCCAGTTCGAGCGCTTGTTCGCTCAGCGCCGGCAGCTTGGCCTGCTCCCACAGGCAGGAGAAATCCCTGGGGCTGAACAGGATGCTCGTGCGGCAACCCACGTCGATCCCCATCAGCCCGTACGGCTTGCTGGCCGAAAACGCCGCGTAGACCGGGTGCTCCGCGTCCAGCTCGCGCAGCGGGTAATCCGGCCAGGTCTCCCGCGCCAGACGCTCGAAGCCCGCCCGAAACTCCAGGCTGCCGCAGCACGCCTCCGTCAGGAGCGTGCCGCCCTGCTCGACGAACGCACGCAGCTTGGCCTGCTGCTCGGCGCTCCAGGAGGGGAACTCGTGCCCCTGCATGTACAGCAGCGGGGCCGCGAGCCATTCCTCCAGCGGCGCGTCGAAGTCGATCACCTGCCACGACACCGGCTCGCCGAGCTTGTCGCCGATGAACGCGACCAGGTTCTCGAGGTCGTGACGGTCCGGGTTCCAGCGCGCGTCTTCGCTCCACCGGAGCTTCTGAACCAGCAGCGGCTTGTGGCCCTTGGCCAGGAACAGCAGCGCAAAGCTGGTCTCGACAAGGCTATTGGACCACAGGCCGCTGGGTTCCTGGCGACGAACGAGGAACTCAGCCCCCTCGCGGTACCAGTCGTGCGCGCCGAAGTAGCGCTGCCCCGAAAGAATCCCGGCCCGCTCGACCGCGTAGAGCCAGTAGTACACCCAGCTCTGACCGCGCTCCGGGTTCGCATCCGCCCGGAAGTTCCGCGCCAGCCAGCGCACGCCGGATTCCAGAGGGCGTGACAGCGCGTACTTGCCGCAATTCGGCGCGGCCCCACTCTCGAACCCGCGCTCCTGCGCCGCGCGGATGCGCTCGCCGAGGATCAGCAGGTTGGACACGTTGGCGGCGGTCATGCTGCCGTAGCTGGCGTCCGCGGTCCGATAGGACCAGCCGCCGTCGCGGTTCTGCGTGTTGAGCACGCCGGTTCGGACGCGCTGCCAGACTCCGCCGGGCACGCGCACGCCGGCCTCGGCCGCTGCGTGCAGGCCGAGCAGCGCAAACTGCGTGTTTGAATGGTCGAACGGGCGGCGCTGCTGCGTGTACGACCACAGTCCGCCGGTCTGCTGTGCCGCGGCGAGCCAGCGCGCGCCGTCCTGAATCTCGCGCTCGAAGCGCCGCGCGTCGGCCTGCGCCAGCACCATCAGCTTCAGAGAAACGACGTATACGCGCTCGTTCGGAATCGCCTGGATGCGTTCCAGCGCCGCGGCGATCGCGGGCGAGTCGGGCGGTTCGCCGGCGGTCAGCAGCGCCAGCGTCGCAAGGCAGGTCTCGCCGCCGGGGACGTACTGCTCCGGCCAGGCGCCGTCGGGCCGCTGGACGCGCTTGAGGGCGCGCGCGCCGGCGGCGATCGCGCGTTTCACGTCGGTGCCGGCGACGTCGCCGGCGGCACGATCGACCGACGAAGCGAAAGAGGCAAGTAAGAGCGCGACGAATGCTAACGCCCGATTCAAGCTGATCTCGTGAACACGGGGGCTCTCCCGTCGTGGAGGGCGATGCCGGGACGCACACGGCCGGTGCGCGTCGAGTTGGCGCACGGCGAAACGGCTGTCACCGGCGCAGCAGCGCCCGAAAACCCTTGACGCCCCCCCGACGTCGTACATTACCGTACGCTGAGCATGTCCTCCGCCGGACCAAGCAGGAGGAGTAACATGCCGTCAAAGTCGGCCCGATTGATGCTCTGTTTCGCGTCGTTGGCGTCATTTCGCTCGGCAGCCAGCGCAACAGACCCCATCGATCCCAATCCGAATCCTTGCCCGAATCGTAACCACGAATGTCAGGCTTGCGTAACGGCGTACCAAGGTGTACAGGTCTGCGACACCGTCAATTGTCCGTCGAACACGATCTGTACGGGCAACCCCGTGTACGACTCGGAGGGACGCGTGATCGGCGTCGTGGCTTCGTGTACGGCTTGCCGGCCGCACTGATTCCCGGCGCCTGCGAAATCAAGAATGGTGCGGGCATGAAGTCTGGAAACGCGCGACCGGCGCGTGTGGGTGTTGTCTACGTGGTCGCCGCTGGGGCGCTGATCGTCGTTGCGGCCGTTGCTGTCGCAATCCTGAATGGGCGGTCATCGAACGGCGGCGCCCGCAGCGTCACGCGAAACGTCACTACGGAGTCCACCTCGGGCGGGGTGAAGTACGACGTGTCGCCCACGCCCGAGACTCTTCGTGACTCGGCCGTAGCACTGGCGAGTGCGGCAGAGGGGCGCATCAGCGACCTGCGCGCGAAGGGAGTGGTGCTGCCCGACCCTGAAGCATTGAGGGCTGAACTTGCCGAGGCGTTGGGGTTGTATCTCGGCGGGTCGCGCGACGAATTCGTCGCGTACCTCGAGCGCCGCGGCCGGCCGGTGCATGATGCATTCCGGGGGCCAGAGGGCGATGCGCGCTGGAGCGAATCAATCTCTCCGGTTCGCTTGGCGCCGTGTAGTGCCGCGGGCCTGAACGTGCAATGCCGCCTTCATGCCGGGCGCGCCGTGGACGCGCCGGAGCCGGTCGTCGGCGAAGGTCGTGTGCTCCGGATGTCGCGGCCAGATTCCGATTCCGCGAGAGTCAACGCGGGCGAAGTGGTCGAGGTCGTCATCCCGACGATCGTCAGCGCCGTGGACGGCACGGACGCCGAGGCGCAATGGGGCATATCGTTTGCATACGATTCGGGCGCACGTCGATGGACAATCCTCGAGATGGCGTTCTACGATCTGCCGCGCGGTCTGGCCGTCCGCGCGCTGCCGCTGCCGTAGCGGCCGACGGATCCCGCGCGTGCCGGCGGCATGCGATGAACCGAGCAAAGAACGGATGTCGGCGAGGCGCGCACCCACGACACAGGCGTACGGGTCGGAGAGGCGCAGTCGCCACTGGAACTCCTGCGTTTGAACGGCCTCCCCGCGGCGTGACGCGCAAGAATCAGAAGATCGGGCGCGAGCGAGCGGCCGTCCGCGTACGCGGTGGGGCGCTCGCCGGCGCTGGCGGGCCTGATTCGGGCTCCCGCGCGGCGCGGCGATTGGGCGCCGCCGCTGCCGCGTTTTCGCTCGTCGAATTGCTGGTCGTGATCGGAATCATCGGCCTTCTGCTCGCCATCCTGCTGCCGGCGATTGCGGAGGTGCGCCGAACTGCGCGGCAGGCCGTGTCGCTGAGCAACCTCCGTGCCCTGGGCGTTGGGTTCGCTGAGTACACGGAGCTCTTCTCCGGGGCGTACCCATTCATGAGCGCCGGACAAGCCGTCGCGTTTGGTTGCGGCGGAACGATATCCACGTCCGACTATTGGCACGTGTCGTGGTATTGGCCGGGCCTCCTGTACGGCATCATTCCACCCTCCGAGTCGGGCGGGGTGTACTTGTCCCCCACGGCAACGCGCCCCTTCGGAAGTTGCGGTTGGCCGTCGTCGTACTTGTACAGCCTGTCCTTTGTCGCTCGGCCGGAGCTGTGGATGTCCGGCGCTGTCGCCGACGAAGGCCTGCTCGCGGCCACCTACGTACACGAAGTTCGTCAGCCGTCGCGCAAGGTCCTGTTGTGGGACGCGGAGCTCCCGTACCTGGGGCGCGAGCGGCGCTACCGGGGAGAGGACGTAGCGGACGCTTCCCCGATGGCGTTCGCCGACGGGCATGCTGAAGTCCGCGCGCCGGCCGACGCGACCGACCCGATGCTGAACCCGTTCTTTCCCGAGTCGCCGCCGCATCGCCTGCACGACACCGCCGAGGGCGTCTACGGTCGCGACTACTGACGTGATCGATGGACGTCGGCGCCATCCGCGTCCCCGGAAAGGAGCCCCTCGCCTATACTTGGCCGCATGGATGTCGCGGAAACGCAACGAGATCCCTGGACGGTCGCCCGCCTGCTGGCGTGGACGCGCGACTATTTCAGGCAACACGGGCTGGAGTCGCCGCGGCTATGCGCCGAGCTGCTGCTGGCGCACGCGCTCGGCTGCGAGCGCATCGAGCTGTACACGCGCTATGAGCTTCAGCCGAGCGACGAGACGCTGGCCGCGTTCCGCGAGTCCGTGGTGCAGGCCGCCGACGGCCGGCCGATCGCCTACCTGACCGGCTGCAAGGACTTCTTCTCGCTGACGTTCGAGGTCACGCCCGACGTGCTGATCCCGCGGCCGGAGACCGAGGTGCTGGTCGAGCGGACCATCCGCCTGGTCCGCGACGAGGGCCTGGCTCAGCCGCGCATCCTGGACATCGGCACCGGCAGCGGCTGCATCGCGATCGCGCTGGCGAAGCACTTGCCGGACGCACGCCTGCACGCCAGCGACGTTTCCGCCGCGGCGTTGAACGTCGCGCAGCGGAACGCACAGCGCCACGGAGTCGCCGAGCGGATCGAGCTGCGCTGCGGAGACCTGTTCGATCCCTGGCCGGACGCGGCGCCGTTCGACCTGGTCGTGTCGAACCCGCCGTACGTGGCGACCGCCGAGGCCGCGTCACTGCCGCGTTGCGTGCGCGAGTTCGAGCCGCAGCAGGCGCTGTTCGCCGGCAGCGACGGGCTGTCGATCGTGCGGCGGCTGGTTGCTGAGGCGCCGGCGCGGCTGCGGCCGGACGGCCACCTGCTGTTCGAGGTGGCGTGGAACCAGTCGGCCGGCGCGCGGGCGGTTCTGGACGAATCGCGCTGGTCCGGTATCGTGACGTACCGGGACCACCAGCAACACGAGCGCGTGGTCCACGCGCGGCGCCGACCGAACGCCGTGCGCGCCGCGTGCTGATGGGAGCCAGTCGTGGGTCTGCCGTATTTCAGAGTCACGGGCGGGAGTCGTCTGCGCGGCAGCGTTCGCATCAGCGGGGCCAAGAACGCCGCCTTGCCGATCCTCGCGGCGACGATCATGTGCGAGGGCGAGTGCATTTTGTCGGACGTTCCCGACGTCGCCGACGTGCAGTCGCTGTCGGAGCTGCTGCGCAAGCTCGGGGTGGACGTAGAGCGCCGCGCGGACGGCACGATCCGCACGGTCGTCCGCGATGAGATGAACTGCCGCGCCGAGTACGACATCGTGCGCAAGATGCGCGCCAGCATCTGCGTGCTCGGGCCGCTCTTGGCCAAGCGGCGCTTCGCGCAGGTCTCCATGCCGGGCGGCTGCGCGATCGGCGACCGCCCGGTGGACCTGCACCTTCGCGCGATGCGCAAGCTCGGCGCCGAAGTGGAGCTGGTCAGCGGCGACATCGTGGCCAAGGCCAAGCGGCTGCGTGGGACGGAAATGTTCCTGGGCGGGCCGTACGGCTCGACCGTGCTCGGCACCGGCAACGCGATGATGGCGGCCTGCCTGGCCGAGGGCGTGACGGTGATCGAGATGGCCGCCTGCGAGCCGGAAGTGGTGGACCTGGCCAACTTCCTCAACAAGTGCGGCGCGTCCATCACCGGGCAGGGCACGCCGCGGATCGTCATCGAGGGCGTCCGCGAGCTGAAGGGCTGCGAGTACCGCGTCATTCCGGACCGCATCGAGTCCGGCACGTTCATGATCGCGGCGGCGATCACCAACGGCGAGCTCAGGCTGGAGAACTGTCGGCTCGACCACCTGATGGCGTTCGTGGACCGCCTCGACGCGGTTGGCGTCCAGGTCGAGAAGAAGGAGGACGCCGTGCTGGTCTCGTCGGCGCGGCGGCTGGAACCGATCGAGGTCACGACGCAGGCGTTTCCCGGCTTTCCGACCGACCTCCAGGCGCAGCTCATGTCGCTCTTGTGCCTGGCGGACGGCAACAGCATCATCACGGAGAAGATATTCCCCGACCGCTTCATGCACGTGCCCGAGCTGAACCGCATGGGCGCGCGGCTGCACAAGGAAGGACCGACCGTCATCGTGCAGGGGGTCAAGCGGCTCAGTGGTGCGCCGGTGATGGCGTCCGACCTGCGGGCGTCGGCGGCGCTGGTGCTGGCGGGTTTGAGCGCGCGCGGCACGACGCTGGTCAACCGAATCTACCACCTCGAACGCGGCTACCAGAACATCGAGCAGAAGCTCCGCGCGGTCGGCGCGGACATCGAGCGCTGCGAAGGCGGGGACGAGTAGCGCCCAGCGCGCATTCACCCGAACCGCCACGTCTGCCCGGGCTCCAGCTCCTTCACTTCCACGCCCGCCGGCGCGAAGCCCTCGGCATCCTGCCGCAAGAGACCGAACGTCTTGTAGTGGATCGGGATCGCCACTTTCGGCCGAATCCACTCCGCCGCCTTGCTCGCCAGCTCCGGCCCCATTGTGAAGCGGTCGCCGATCGGGATGCAGGCGATCTGCGGCCGGTAGATTTCGCCGATCAGCTTCATGTCGGAGAACAGCCCCGTGTCGCCGCAGTGATAGACCGTCACGCCGCCGATCTGGAGCACCAGCCCGCACGGGTTGCCCATGTAGCGCCCCTCGAAGGACGCCGAGTGGTACGCCTGCGTGAACGCGACCCAGCCGAAGTCGGTGGCGACGCGGCCGCCGGGGTTGCCCGGTTCGAGCCGCTGAATGCCCTGTTCGGCCAGGTACTCGGTGATCTCCCAGCAGGCGATGACGGTGGCGCCGCAGTTCTTTGCGATGGTAACGGTGTCGCCGAGGTGATCGCTGTGGCCGTGCGTGAGGGCAACGTACTGGCAGCGGATGTCCGCCGGCTTGTGCTTAGCCAGCGGGTTGCCGGTCAGGAACGGATCGACCGCGACCGCGTGTTTCCCATCTTCGAAAAGAAAGCCGGAATGTCCGAGATACGTGATGTTCAGCATCATGACGTGCCTCCGCGGGTCGCGCGTGGGTGCGAGGCGTCCTGGCGCCGCCGATCTTACGCTCGATGCACCGGACCGCCAATGCGCCACGCCGCGAAGATACTGTCAAGTCTGATCCGAGCCGCGAGAGCAAAGGAGCGGGGAAGGCGGGATACGCTTGCGCTGACCCCGCTCCCTTATTCCGCGGCTCGGTCGGAAGCGAACTGTTGCAGTGCCCGCCGTCCAGCACGCGTGGCACGGTGCCGTGCGCCGCAGTAGCATCTTCCGGTTGACGGCTGTTCGGATCGCTGACCGACTGGAGCATGCCCCATGCGATTCCCGCTTGCCGCGTGCGTCGCCGCCCTCACGACCGCTTGCGCGAGTCACGCGGCCAACCCCGCCGAGCTGCAAACCGGCGTCTGGCGCGCCTGGCTGAACACCCCCGGCGGAGAATTGCCGTTCGGTCTGGACCTGCGGCGCGACGGTCCGCGCTGGCAGTGCTGGATCGTCAACGGCCCCGACCGGATCGAGGTCCCGCGCGTCGAGCTCAGCGCCGGCGAGCTGACGCTCGGCATCGATCACTACGACGCGACCATCACCGCGCGGCTCGACGAAGGCGGCCGGCGCCTGGAGGGCAAGTTCAAGCGCCGCCGCTCGGCCGAAAAGTGGATCGAGGCCGATTTCGCGGCGGCACACGGCGACGCGCCGCGATTTGCGCCGCTGCCGGAAAGCGGCGCCGAAACCGCGAGCTTCGCCGGCCGCTGGCAGGTTTCGCTCGGCGGGAAAAACGCCCCGGCAGTCGGCGTATTCGAGCAAGGCGCGGACGGCGCCGTGACGGGCACGTTCCTGACGCCGGGGGGCGACTTCGGAACCTGCGCGGGGCGTGCCGACGGCCAGCGGCTGCGACTGTCGCGATTCGAGGGCGTGCACGCGTTCCTGTTCGACGCGACGCTCGGCGGCGACGGAAAACTGCACGGCGAATACTGGACCGCGAGCGGAGCGCACGAAACCTGGGTCGCGGCGCGCGACGAGAAGGCGTCGATTCCGCAGGGGCTGAAGCGCCCGGAGGCGGAGCTACGCGCCGACCTCGCCGCACTGGAATTCCGAACGGTTGACGGCAAACCGGTGCGGCTTTCCGACCCGCAGTTTCGTGGCGCCGGCCTGGTGATTGAGATCTTGGGAAGCTGGTGCCCAAACTGCCACGACGCGGCGAAGGTGCTCGAAGAGCTGCACCGCGAGTACGGCGGCCTGGGCCTGTCGGTGGCCGGCCTGGCGTTCGAGCTGACGGGCGATTTCGAGCGCGACGCCCGACTCGTCAAGCTCTATGCCGAACGTCACAAGCTGACCTATCCGGTGCTCGTCGCGGGGCGCGCGGACAAGGCGGAGATCGCGGCGAAGCTGCCGTTCCTAGGTGAATTCAGCGCCTATCCGACGACGGTCTTCATTCGCGGCGACGGGCGCGTGCTGGCCGTACACAGCGGATTTGCGGGACCGGCGACGGGCCGCGCGTACGTAGAGCAGCGGCAAGAATTCCAGCGGCTAATCGAGGAACTTCTGCATGAGGAGCGCGGCGAGCGGCCGTAAACGTCCGCGGCCGCGCTCCGTGCTCGCCGGCGCTCGCAGTTCTGATCGCTGCAAAGACCGCTCCCACGGATGCTCGCTGGCGCGCGGTTCGAATGAGCCGCAGACCAAACGGGCCGGATTCCTTTTTGCGATTCCGCCCGCCGCGCCTATACTCACGTCACGGGTGTCCGGGCCGCACGGCGGCGCCGGCCGACGCCCCCCAGTTCCGACCGGCGAATCGCACGAGACGGCTTGACGACCCGGCGCGGTGCATGAATTCGTCGCCGTTGCGCGGTTCCGCACGCGGCCGGCGGCTTTTGGGAGTACGGGCATGAGCCTGTCTTTGGCCTGCATCGGCGGGACGGCTGCGTACGATCTGCTTCACGGCGGCGCGCTCGTGGCCGAGCGCATCGGGCCGGTGCGAACGCCGTTCGGCGAGTCGCAGCCGATCTATCTGTGCCGCACACGGCACGGGGAATTCCATTTCCTGTCGCGGCACGGCGAGTCGCGGCTCGAGCTGGCGCCGACTTTCGTGAACTACCGCGCGAACATCTACGCGCTCAAGGAGCTCGGCGTGCGCTCGATCGTCTCGTGGAGCGAGACGCGCGCCGTCTGCCACAACTACAAGATCGGCTGCTACGTGCTGGTCAACGACCTGGTCGACGAGACGCACATGCGCCCGATCACGTTCTTCGAGAACCGGAGCATCGGGCAGATTCGGCAGTGCCCCGTGTTCTGCCCCACGCTGCGCGCGGCGACCGCCGCCGCCCTGAACGAGGAAGACTGCAAGCACGCCGCCGACGGCGTCTACGTCTGCGTCGAGGGGCCGCGGCGCGAGACCCCGGCCGAGGTGCGCAAGTACGCGGCGTTCGGCGGCGACCTGCTGGGCACCTCGCTCGTGCCGGAGGTCTTCCTGGCGAAGGAGCTCCAGATGTGCTACGCGAGCATCTGCTACGTCGCCGCGTACGCGGAGACCGGCAGCGACTTCCGCCCCTTCGAGAACGGGCAGATTCTGGATGCCAGCACGCAGATTCAGCGCGCCCAGCGCGCGGTGGAGCGCCTTCCGCGAATCCTGGAGCGCTTGTGTGACGTGCTGCCCCGGACGCCGGTCACCTGTACGTGCGGCTCCACGCTGGAACATCACATCGCCAGCGGGCACATCGGCGGCGATTGGCGCACGTGGATCGGTTCGGGCAACAACGGCGCGCCGTTCGCGCCCAACCACGTGGGGACGCACGCGTCGTGATTCTGCGGGCGCGTTGGGTGGCACCGGTCGCCGGCGGGCTGATCCGCGACGGTTTCGTTCGATTCCAAACCGACCGCATCCTCACCATCGGTCGCGAGTCCGAATTGAGCGGCGTCGTTGACGACGTGCTCGACCTCGGCGAGGCGCTGATTACGCCGGGGCTGGTAAACCCACACACGCACCTCGAACTCGGCTGCTATGCGGGGATGTTTTCCCCGGGTCCGTTCTGGCCCTGGATCACGCGCCTGGCGCGAATCCGCGCGGAACCCGGCCGCCTGGACCAGGAGCAGGCTGCGGCGGAAGAGTGGGGCTGGCGCTCGTTGCGCTCCGGCGTGACGTGCGTCGGCGACATTTCGCGCGCCAACGTCGCCTGGCGGTCACTCAAGTCCGTGCCGATCCGCAAGGTGTGCTTCGTCGAGCTGCTCTCGCGCGCGAGCGTGCCGCCACGGAACCCGGCCGAGCTGCGCGAGCAGGTCGCCTTGGTGGAGGAGGACGAGCTGCTGACGGTGGGCGTGACGCCGCACGCACCGTACACCGTGCCGGAGCCCGAGATTCGCGCGGCGATCGCGCTCGCGGATGAGCTGGATCTCCCCTGGACGACGCACTGGGCCGAGACCGCGGAGGAGGTCCAATTCCTCGCCGGCCAGCGCGCCGCCCTGCCGGAGATGCTGCGCCGGGCGCTGGCGCAATGCGGCGTGGATTCGCCGCGGTTGCGCCCGATTGAATATCTGAATCGCTGCGGCGAAGGGCTGTCGGCGGGCGCACTGGCGCACGTCAACTACATCGCGAATGAGGAACTCGACGCGCTCGCGCGGTCCGGCCACACGGTCGTATATTGTCCGCGCGCGCATCACTTTTTCGGCCACACGCCGCACCCGCTGCCGCGGCTGCGCGCCGCAGGCGTGCCCGTCGCGCTCGGCACGGACAGCCCCGCGAGCAATGATGGCGTCTCCATGCTCGCCGAACTGCACCACGTGTGGAAGCACGTCGGCGATCCGCCGTCTTTTCCCGAACTGCTGCGCATGGCGACGCTGGATGCGGCTCGGGCGCTGCGGCTCGAACGCTCGATCGGCTCACTCGAACCGGGCAAGCAGGCGGACGTGGCCGCCTGGGAGTGCCGGCCGGACGAGTCGGCCCCCCTTCGCGCCTGGATCGAGTCGCCCGCCAGTCCGCTCGGCGTGTGGGTTTCCGGGCGGCGCGTGGTCTGAGCGGAGATCCGCGATGCCGCAGATCGTTTCGGACATCGTCGACGTGTACGTGTTCCGGCGGCGCTCCGGGACGGTTGAGTTCCTGCTGCTGCGGCGCGCGGCCGGGGTCGCGCTTGGTGGGACGTGGCAGTCCGTGCACGGGCACGTCGAGCCAGGAGAGCCGGCGTGGCGCGCCGGGCTGCGAGAGCTTCGCGAGGAGACGGGTCTCGGTCCGCTGGGCTTCTGGCAGCTCGACTTCGTGAACACGTTCTACGTCGCAAGCCGCGATGCGATCCTGATGTGCCCGTGCTTCGCAGCGGAGGCGCCGCCGGATGCGCAGGTGAAGCTCTCGACGGAACACACGGAATTCGCGTGGCTGGCGACTGCGGACGCGCTGCGGCGGTTCATGTGGCCGGGGCAGCGGCGGGCCGTCGAAGAAACCGTGTGCGAAATCGCGGCGCACGGCCCTGCCGAGCGGCACCTGCGGATCGACGCGGCCGATCGCCCGTAGCAGCGAGGGCCGACCGGGAATCCGTCGACAGTCGCTCGGCGATTTGCGTCGGGCCACGTCCGGCCGCGCTCGCCGAGGCCGGGCGCGCTGGCCACAATCGTGGGGGACCGGTCCATGACCGCCTGCCGTTGCCCGCGGGTCGCGTGTCAGGCCTGCGGCGGCTTGCCCGGCGGCGCCAGCTCGATGACGCCGAAACGCTCCTCGTGCGCTTTGATCGCCTGCTGCAAGCCTAGCATGAGCCGCTTGGCGTTCCCGGGATTCATGAGGACGCGCGTCTCGAGCTTGGCGATCGGCTCGCGCATCCCCGGGAGCTGCGAGTGCGCGCCGAGGTAGATCGTGATCTCGTCGGAGGTTCCGGCGAGCGCGAAGAAGTTCGCGTACATGGTTTCCATGCCGGAGGCGTCGAGGCGGACCTGCGGGCCGCGCTGCGGATCCTGCGGGCGGGAGTCGTCTTCACCGAAGATCATTCGTCGTCTTCTCCAGCGTAGGTGCTTCATGTCGTCTTCAAGGGTCGTCACTCGCCCAGCGTCGCGCGCCGGCCTGGCGGCACCGTCCGGGAATCGCCCGCGGCGCGGACCGCCCCGGCTCTCGGTTCTCCGTTCCGACCTAGTGTAAGGCCCGCATCGTTGGGACACAACGAGGCCACGAGCGGCGTGCGGCGGTGCGGCGTCCGGTATGCGGAGCGCACGACCCCGGTGATGACGCGCGGGAGTCGCAGACGTCCGCGGTACGAAATGTCTTTCGAGCGGCGGCGACGCGGCGGCGATTGCAACCGGGCGTGATCGCCCGACGCTCGGCGACCGGCCTGCGCCGCTGCGACCGCATGGTCCGAGCCGCGACTCAGCATCCCGCAGCCCTGGAACGACGAAAGCGCATCGCGCATGGCGCAAGCCTTGGGAAAACGTGGGCAAGGGAAACGCGGCCCCGGAGGGGCGAAGGAGAGCTGCGACGTGTTGGATCGTTGGCCTTCTTTTGCCCCGCTTGGGCTGAAACACGTCGCTGACAATTTCCCATGGCTGGAGCCTTGGGCTACGGCTCCCATGGCTGGAGCCATGGGCTACGGCTCCCATGGCTGGAGACGTGGGATACGGGCTCCCATGGCTGGAGCCATGGGCTACGGCTCGCATGGCTGGAGCCATGGGCTACATTTTCTTGCCGCTCCGCGCGCGCCCCTTGTCCGGAATGACCATTCCCGAGCTGGCGCCGCCGATCCGAATTGCCACGGCACGGGAGCGGTGGACTCAGTGAACGCGGCCCCTCCGTCAGCGGCGCTTCTCTGCGGTCGCCGTTCGGATCGGCGCGCACATCGAACGGGCGGTTAGCGCCGCGGTTGCGGACGCCGCAGCCCGGAGCGCGGCTCAAGCCACAGGTCGGCCGTCCGCCCGGCGCTCAGCAGATGCCAGCCCAGCGCCGCGATCATCGCCGCGTTGTCCGTGCAGAATTTCATCGGCGTCAGGTGCAGCGCCAGCCCCGCCGCTTCGCATGCGCGCTGCAACTCGCTGCGCAGCGCAGAGTTCGCCGCCACGCCGCCGCCGACGGCCACGTTCGGCAGGCCGAACCGCCGCGCCGCCGCCACCGTCTTGCGCACCAGCGGCTCGACCAGGGCCGCCTGGAAACTCGCGGCGATGTCGGCGATCTGCCGGCGGGTCAGACTCCGGACTGAGCCGTATTTCGCGCCGACGCCGTGCACCTTGTACAGCACCGCGGTCTTGAGCCCGCTGTACGAGAAATCGAAGTGCGGCTCGTTCAGCCAGGCGCGCGGGAAACTGTGCGCCGCGGGATCGCCCTCGCGGGCCAGCGCGTCGATCAGCGGACCGCCCGGGTACCCGAGCTCCAGGATCGCGGCGACCTTGTCGAACGCCTCGCCCGCGGCGTCGTCGTGCGTCTGCCCGAGCAGCTCGATGTCCAGCGAATCGCGCACGAAATACAGCGACGTATGTCCTCCGCTGACGACCAGCGACACCGCCGGCCACGGCGGCGACGACGCCGCCAGCGCCGCGCTGACCGCGTGGGCGTGGATGTGGTCCACGCCGACCAGCGGCTTGCCCAGCGCCAGCGCGAGCGTCTTGGCCGCCGTGACGCCGATCAGCAGCGAGCCGATCAGGCCGGGGCCGTCCGTGACGGCGATCGCGTCGATGTCCGCGAGCTTCACGTCGGCCAACCGCAACGCCTCGTCGAGGATCGGCGCGATGCGCTCCACGTGCGCCCGGGCGGCGATCTCCGGCACGACGCCGTGGTAGCGCGCGTGCAGATCGACCTGCGAGCCGACGACGTTGGAGCGCACGTCGCGGCCATCGACGACGACAGCGGCGGAGGTTTCATCGCACGACGTTTCGATCCCGAGGATGGTGCAGCGAGCCGCCATGCGGAGGACTCACACGGGCTTGAGATGCTCGAACGAGTTCCGGCAGGCGTTGCAATAGTAGATCATCTTGCAGCGCGTCGGTCCGAATCGGCTGGTCAGCTCGACCTGGGCCGCGCCGCAGAACGGGCAGGCCGGGGCGGCGCCGGATACGGTGAGCGGTACGAGCGCTCCCGCTGCGCCCGGCGACGAGCGGTCCGGAACCGTCACGCCGAACGAGCGCAATTGCTCGCGGCCGGCGGCGCTGATGCGGTCCACGGACCACGGCGGCTCGTGCACGAAGTTCACGCGCACGTCACGGCAGCCGGTCTCCGACGCGACCTTCGCGCACACCTGCTCGCGGATCATGTCCAGTGCTGGGCAGCCGACGAACGTCGGGATGAGGTCGATCTCGACGCGGACGTGCGAGGGGCTTGGCGCTCCGCGACTGGCATCGTGCTCCGCGTCGGGGCGAAGTACGCGCACCGCATGGAGCAGCCCCAGGTCCACGATGCTGATCGGCATCTCCGGATCGGGGATCGTCTCCAGGACCCGCCGGATTCGCTCGTTCGTAATCACGTGCCCTTCTGCCGCCGAGAAACGCCGCGATTCCGCGCATGCAACGCGCGGCCTTCTACGAGATCGTACCTACCAGTCTGGACCCGTGGCGTCGGGCCTCCGGGCCCGACGAGTGGACCGGTCGGAAGGCCGGCGCCCGTTGAAGCCAGGCGCCCGCTACCAGGCCGCCTCCGGTTCGACGCGGTAAACCTCGGCGATCTCGTCCAGCAAAGCCGCGAATGCCTCGCTGCGCCGGCCACGGCGGCCACCCGTGTACTCCGACCCCGGCGGCCGAAGATCGAGCCGAACTCCCGCCCCTTGCAGCGTCTTCGCCACGGCGCCGGACCAGAGCGCGAACATCTCGCCTTCCGCCGGCGGGTACACGCCGGCCGATTCCAGCGCCTCGACACCGACCGTCGGCTCGCACAACGCGCAGGCCGGCGCCGCGAGCGCGGTGAGCGCCGCGAGCATTCGCTGACGGGCTTCCTCGGTCGAGCCGAGCAGCCGCGAGATCCAGCCGTCGGCGTGGCCGAGAGACAATCGTTCTTCCGCGAGCAGCCGGGCGGCGAGCGCGGCAAGCGGCCTGTAGCATGATCTCGCCAGGCGGCTCAGCCGCAGCTCGTCCAGGTGGTCACAGTAGAACTGCCGCGCAAGCACGTTGGCCCAGTCGAAGCCGTCTTCCAGCTCCACGAGCTGCGCGCAGCGGTACTCCTCCGGCTGGCGGCCGTACGCGAGCCGGTCGGCGCGGTCGCCGGTCAGCTGCGCGACGAATTCGTACAGGCTTGCGGCATGGGCGATGTCGTCCTGCGCCAGGGCCGAGAACGCGATGTCCTCTTCGAGGATTGGCGCCAGGCCGGTCCAGTCGGAGTTGCGGCTTCCCAGGATCAGCTTGTCGTCGGCGATGCTCAGGAGGAGCTCGACCAGCGGCGTCGTGAGCGAATCGGGCAGTGTTTCCATGCGTCCCCGCCAGCGTTGCATGCGTTCCGTGGTGCGCGCGGCGCAGCACGCCGCGCGAAAGTCAGGACCGGGCTAGAAATGCTCCTTGATGTCTTCCTCTTTGTACTCGACGTATTCCTTCTGGCTCATGAACGCGCGCCACTTCTCGCCCACGTTGTAGCCGCGTGCGAAGCGGTAGCTCTGGTCCGTCAGGCGGAATACCAGGTCGCGCTCATAGTCCGTGCGGATGATCGCGGACCGCGGGACGACCCAGATCTGCACGCATTCCTGGTCGCGGCCGTAGTGCTCGCGAGCGAACAGCAGCGCCATGCGGTCGTCGGCCGCGTCCACGCTGCCCGCGTAGACGTGCGGCTTGCCGCGTTCGAGCTGCGTGAAGACTTCGTATGTCTTCATGTCGCCCTCCACCGGCAGCGTCAGCTCGGCGGACGGGTCGGGCGGGTTCGCCCGTGCTTTGGACAGCCCCATCGTTCGTCACCTCGCGTCGCGCGGCCCTTCGGGTCACGCACGGGCCCCGCCGCGCGCTCCCGTCCGCGCGCCGGTTGGATCGCGCCGCGCGGGCCGCAAGCAGTATACGGCGGCCGTCCGGGATCGGACATCGCCAACAGCCGAAGCCGTCAACGGGCGGCGCCGCCCGCACGGCGAGGAGACGCTTCGGCCGCCGGGGGACGTTGCACACCCGGACCGTCGCTCCGTATGCTCCCATCGCGGGACGGGCGAGTTGCGGCCAATCGGCCGCGGCGCGCGCGACCGAGTGCCACCGCCATGACAGTCGAGAATTCCATGCATCCTGCCGGCGCGGCCGCGGCCGAAGCAAACTCCGCCGCCCCGCCGCCGCTCGGGCTGATCGCCGGCGAGGGCGAGCTGCCGCGGCTGGTGGCGCGCAACATCCGGCGCGCGGGGCGCCGGCTGGTGTGCGTCGGGCTTCGGGGATACGCCCACCCGCAGCTCCAGGCCGCGGCCGACGTGTTCCGCTGGCGCGGCGTGGTGCAGCTTGGGCGCTGGATTCGCGTGCTGCGCCGCTTCGGCTGCCGCGAGGTGGTGATGGTCGGCCGCGTGCGCAAGGCCGCGCTGTTCGCCGGTCCGCGCTGGCTTCAGTGGCTACAATACCTGCCGGACTGGACCAGCATCCGCGTCTACTATTTCCGCGCACGCGACCGGCGCAACGACTCGCTGCTGGCCGCGGTCGCGGACGAAATGCAGCGGCGGGGCCTGACGATGATCGACTCAACGCAATACTGTCCTGAGGCGCTGGCGGAGGAAGGATTGCTTACCCCCGACGGCCCCCATCCCGCGGCCGTCGCGCCGCGTCGCGTGCTGGACGACGCGGAGTTCGCCTGGCCGCTCATCAAGCAGATCGCCGCGCTGGACATCGGACAGAGCATTGCGGTGAAGGAGCGCGAGGTGCTGGCCGTCGAGGCGATCGAAGGCACGGACAAGCTGATCCGCCGGGCGGGCGAGTTGTGTCCCGCCGGCGGCTGGACGCTGGTCAAGGTCGCCAAGCCGAACCAGGACATGCGCTTCGACGTGCCGACGATCGGGCCCAACACGATCGAGAATCTCCATGCGGCAGGCGCGGCCGGGCTGGTGGTCGAAGCGGGGAAGACGATCATCCTGGAGCGGGAGCGCGCGCTGGCGCTCGCCCGAAGCCGTGGGATCGCCGTCATCGGCCGCGCGGGGACGTAGCTACGTCATCCCATCCGCGACCGCCGTAACGTCGCACCTCCGTGTCCGACGCGTCGGGCCGCGACATTCCCGTCCGAGCCGCGGTCGGAGACCGCTGTCGCGGCCGGCTTGCAACCGGTTTCCCATCACGCGATGATCGACCCGGAGACCGGTGACTGATGGCCGCGAACATCCTCGACGGCAATGCGATCGCCGCGGAAATCCGCAACGAGGTCTCTGCGCGCATCGCCGACCACACCGTGCGGCACGGGCCGATCCGGCTGGCGGCGGTGCTCGTCGGCAGCGATCGTTCGGCGCGCCTCTACGCCGATTCGCAGCGCAAGCGCTGCCTCCAGGCCGGCGTGCAGCACGAGTTGATCGAGCTGCCGGAGGATGTCCCGCAAGCGCAGCTTATGGCGCTCATCGACCGCCTGAACGCCGACGCGACCGTCACGGGCGTCATGCTCCAGCTTCCCCTCCCGCCGCACCTGGACGCGGCCCGCGCGCAGTACCGCATCGACCCCTACAAGGACGTCGAGGGCGTGAACCCTGCGAACATCGGCTGGCTGTTCTACGGCGAGCCGATCATCGCGCCGTGCACGGCGCTGGCCGTGATGGAGATGATCCGCCGCAGCGGCGTCGAGGTCCGCGGCGCGGATGCGGTGGTGATCGGGCAGAGCCGCATCGCCGGCCGGCCGATCTCGATGTTTCTCACCACGCAGCTCGCGACCGTCACGAGCTGCCACATCGACACGCGCGACGTGCCGGCGATCGCGGCGCGGGCCGACATCCTGGTGGTCGCCATCGGCAAGCCGCTCGCCGTCGGCCGCGAGTACGTCAAGCCCGGCGCGCTGGTCATCGACGTGGGGATCAACTCGATCAAGGTCGCGGACGAGCGCGGCGGAGAGCAACGGCGGACGGTCGGCGACGTGCGCTTCGACGAGGTCGTGGACGTCGCCGGAACGATCACGCCGGTTCCCGGCGGCGTCGGCCCCGTGACCGTCATGATGCTGCTGCGCAACACGGTGGAAGCGGCGCGAAAGCAGCTCGATCGAAAGCTGTGACACGCCGCTTCGCGTTCGGTTCCCGCCCATTCGAGCACGGCCGCTATAATGCCGCGTCCGCGGCGTCGCCGCGCGCCGGGCGGGTTGGTGTAAGTACATGAATCAGAAGCTGATACGGAATTTCTCGATCATCGCCCACATCGACCACGGCAAGAGCACGCTGGCGGACCGCCTGCTCCAGCGCACGGGGGCTATCTCCGACCGCGAAGCCCGCGACCAGACCCTCGACGACATGGACCTGGAACGCGAGCGCGGCATCACCATCAAGGCCTCCGCGGTCAGCGTTCGACACACGCACAAGGGCGAGCCTCACCTGCTCAACTTCATCGACACCCCCGGCCACGTGG
>JABRWC010000133.1:0-23237 GCA_039961675.1 Phycisphaerae bacterium | reverse complement strand
CACCGATACTCCAGTGGGCTGTAGCCGGGGGAAAGGCGCTGCGCGAAGGCGTCGAACTGCCGCGCGAGGTCCGGATCGCAGATGATCTGGTCGAGCGACACGTCCTGTGTGCGCTGCAAATGTCGCACCGCGAGCTCGGACGCGTATTCGAACTCATCCGTCTCCCGTACGGTGTACTTCTTCGTCTTCGGGAGATCGCTCAACAGCCGGTTCTTGCGTGCATTCAGCAACGCCCAGTTCAGTTCGTAGTCCGTCCCGGACAGACCGAGTTCCCGGCAACGCCGCAGAAACTTGCGGTTCAGCTCCGGGTCCGCGACAACGCGATCCGCCGAATAGCCGTCACGGACTTCGCCGAAAGCCTGGATCAACGAGCTCTTGCCCCCGGCCACGAGCGAGCTCAGCCGGGCCGCCAACTTCGCCAGGACGAGCTGGTTCAGGCTCGTCCCTTCGGCCTGCGCTTCCTGTTCAAGGGCCGCGTGCAGCGTCTTCGGGAGCCGCACGACAAACCGGCCGCTTTTCTCAGGCTCCGATCCGGCGGCGACCCCAGTCTGCTTCATCTTCCGCTCCACGAGCTCGTGGAGCTTGTTGTACGCCTCCGACTTGCGGAAGGCGGCCCGGTCAGCCGGTTCAGTAAAGTTCTTTGCGACCAGACCGTCGAGCGGGTCGAACAGGGCGTTCGACAAGTCAGCCCACGTCGCCGACGTCTCGGCCAGGCGGGTCGCCTTGGTCAGGATGTCGTTGACTTTGCTCATGTGATCTCACCATCCTCGGGCGGCGGTCGAACAAACTCGACTTCCGCCTCTGTCACCTCGAAGTAGAGGGACTCCTGCTTCAGTTTCTTCGCGATGCGACCGGCGAACCGCCGAAGCTCGTCGACGCGTCCCGGATCGACCGCAACCCAAACCTTTACCGAACGGTCGTGCGCCATCGAGCCGTCGCGCTTGCGGTACGCTCCGTCGCACAGGCCATCGACCGTGTGGCCATCAAAGGCCTTATCGATGTCCTTGAGGATGCTTCCGAGCGTTTCCGCCGGCACTTCAGCCACGCCGTCGAAGGTCGTGGGCAGCAGGAGAATGCACTTCCTCATCTTCATCGGTTGGTATCACCGGCAGTATTATTCCATGTTGATCGCGGACGGTCAAGACGGTGGGCCTCAAGCCTGGGAATTCGCTATAAGTCGCCTGTTTACAATCAGTTATGAGCAGAGTTCAGCGTCAATGCGGGGAGGGGCCAACCGCCATACGAACAAATCACGGGTGCTCCCGAAGCTCACTCGAACATCTGCCGTTATCGCGCAAATAGGCTCTCAGGAGCGACTTGAACACCTTTCCGTGATTCGGGACCTTCAGGTGGAGAAGCTCGTGAGCCACGACCTCGGCGCGGAACGCGGCCGGCTGGCGAAGTAGCTCGGAATCGAACGTGACGCGACCCCGGCTGGAGCAACTCGCCCACTTGCGGCTCATGGGCCGTACGTGAACCTCGCGCGGAACGACGCCGATCCGCCGCGCCCACGCTGCAACCTCGGATTTGAACATCGCGACGGGGACCGTCTCGGCGAGCGGGGCTGGGAGCGGTGGGGCACCCTCCCTTTCCTTCAACCGGCCCATGTACTTCGCCGAGACGCTCACGCGCGAGCCCTCCTGACGACGTTCATCACCTGCTGCGCCAGCACCGCGACATCGTCGGCGCTCAGGCCGCTACCGAGAAGCGTTTTGTAGAGAGCAGTGCGCACGGCGCGCTCCTGCGCGGCGCTTGACGCCCAGTGCGGGTGCTGCTCAAACGCCTCGCCCATGCTCCTGGCCGCCGCCTCGGCGTCGCTCACGTTCGCGCGCCTGAGCAACCAGTACACCGCGAAAACCTCACCCGTCAACGACTTCTCGGCACGGGCGCGTTCCGCTTCGGCGACTTCCTTCACGAGCGCTTCAAGCTGACGCAACGCTTCCTGTGTGCTGAGTTGCCGGCCCTGGTACTCGGCGATGATGCGCTCTGCGCGCTCGCCGATCGAGAGCAGGTAGGGGGCGAACCGCGCGTCCTGCTCGATCTTGGCGCGCAGGCTCTTCAGCAGGTTGAAGACCTTGACGGTGTCGGGCTTCTGGCTCGCGGCGATGCGATCCAAGGTGTGCTCGTCGATCTGCGACACGCGCATGGCATCCTGGATCGGGCCGCTCTCCGTGTGCTTCTGCACCAGCGCCGCGGTCTTGCGGAGCAGTTCCCTGTCCACGATGACGCCGGGCTCGTACGCCGAGCGCAGTAGCCGGTACATGTCCAGCAGCCGCTGGTAGTCCTCCACGAACGGCCGCAGAAACGCGTCCGGCGAGAGGATCTCGTACAGGTCGCCCAGTTCCCGAGCGAAGCGGTAGAACTCGTGGCGCTTCTCTTCGTCGCGGAAGTGCTCCAGCACGGCCTCCACGGCCTTGTCGTCCGCGCCCGTGCCGAACAGCGGCAGATACACGCGTCGGGCCTCGGCCATCAGTCCGGCGAAACGCTGCTTCAGCAGATCGATGTCATGAATGACGCCCTCGACGTCCTTGGAGTCGAACGCCAGCGCCTTTTCCAGGTTTTCGAAGATGCCCACGAAATCGAGCACGAAACCCGCCGGCTTGCGCAGCCCGCGCTCCTCGTCCTCGTACGGCCGGTTGACGCGCGCGATCGCCTGGAGCAGCACGTGGTCGCGCATGGGCTTGTCGAGGTACATGCAGTAGAGGATCGGCGCGTCGAACCCGGTGAGCAGCTTTTCGGTGACGATCAGAATCTTGGGTTGCTCGTCAGGACGGAGAAACGCCTTGCGGACCTGCTTCTCCTCCTCCTCGCCGAGGTGGAAGCGCTTCAGCGGCTCCTGGTCGTTGTGAGCGGGGCTGTAGACGACCCGGCTGTATTCCGGCGGCAGGTAGCGGTCCAGCGCTTCCTTGTAGATGGCGCAGGCCTCGCGATCGACGCCGACCAGGAAGGCCTTGTAGCCCATCGGCTCGACCGTCTCCTTGAAATGCGCCGCGACGAACCGCGCCACCTTATCGACGCGCTCAGGCTTCTTCAGCATCGTGCGCAGCGTGACGGCCCGCTCCAGGATCTCGTTGAGCTCGTCCACGTCGCTCACGCCCTCGGCGGCCGCCAGATCGAGGAACTCCCTCTCCAGCACCTCGCGATCGACGCGCAGGTCGCTGGGCGCCAGCGTGTAATGCAGCTTGACCGTCGTACCGTCCTCGATCGACTCCGCGATGCTATACTTGTCGAGGTAGCCCTGCGGGTCGTCGGTGCCGAACGTCTTGAACGTGCCCTTGCCGTACGCGGTCCTGTCGATCGGCGTCCCCGTGAAGCCGACGTACGTGGCGGCTGGCAGCGCTCCCATCAGGTAGTTGCCCAGGTCGCCGCCGGTCGTGCGGTGGGCCTCGTCCACCAGCACGAAGACGTTGTCGCGCGTGTTCAGGTGGGCCGGGATGTCGTCAAACTTGTGGATCATGCTCACGATCAGCCCGCGGCGGTCCCGGCGCAGCAGGTCCTGCAAGTGGCGCTTGCTCGTCGCGACCTCGACGTCCGTAGTCCCGACCTCGGCCAGGTTGCGGAAGAGCTGCTGCTCCAGCTCGTTGCGGTCGACGAGCATGAGCACGGTCGGGTTCTGGAACACGGGCTCGTCGATCAGCCGTTTGGCGACGGTGATCATGGTGTACGTCTTGCCCGAACCCTGCGTGTGCCAGATGAGGCCGCGCCGCTTCTCGCGGTCGGCGCAGCGGTTCACGACGCGCTCGGCGGCCCGCATCTGGTGCGGCCGCAGGATGACCTTGCTCAGCTCGTCGTCCTTGCGCGTGAACAGGATGAACTGGCTCAGCACGCGCACCAGCCGCTGCGGATGCACGAACGTCTTGACCAGCGTCTCGAAGTCGCGGCCGGCGGTCTCGTCCTTCCAGTTGAACAGGGCCTTGCGCGACAGATTCCACGTGGGGCCGTAGTGGAAACGTACCAGGTGCGTGAGCGTGTGGAGCTGTAGCAACGCCAGCAGCTCCGGTCCTTCACGGTGGTAGCGGCGGATCTGGTCCAGCGCCTCGGCGATGCCCTCGAGCTTCGTGGCCGACTTGGCTTCGACCAGCAGCACGGGAATCCCGTTGACGAAAAACGCCACGTCCAGCCGGATGCGATGCGTGCCGTTGTCGAACGTCATCTCGTCGGTGACGTGGAACGCGTTCTGCTGCCAATCGCGATCGTCCAGAAGCGCGACGTTGCGCTCGCGCTTCTCCTCCGGCACGAAGACGGTCTTGAGGCCCGCCAAGTACTCCCAGGCCTCCAGGTTGCCCTCGATGCGCGGCGCGACGCGCTCGATGCGGCGGAGGAGGTCCTCGGCCCGCGAGCCGTCGACGACGCCGGGGTTGAGTCGCTGGACGCGTTCGACGAACACGTCGTGCAGCACCAGCCCGGTCTCGCCACGACGCATCCGGACGGCCTCCTCGGAACCGACGTACGTCCAACCGGCCTCCTCGGCGTACCGAAGCAGCGGATCATGGACGCTGGCGCGCTCACCTCCGAGGCGGGGCATCACCCACCTCCCAGCAGCGGGCGCAGCACGCTCGCGGCTCGCTCGAACGCGCCGGCGACCCCGTCCACCGTGGCCAGTTGCTTGAGGCCGTCCCACAGCGTTCGCAGCACCGAGCGATTCGGCTCCGGCTTTGCCAATTGAGTCTGGATGCTCTGGATATCGGCAACGTAACTCAACTTCTCGGCTTCCTTCAGGGCGCCGCACGCGCGGACCTGGTCAGCCAGTCCCGACAGGGCCTCGCTGACGTCCTTATACACGGCATTCACGTGGTTGCCGTCGCCGACGGTGATGATGTTCTGCCCTGTCGCTTCGATCCGAATACCGTGGAACGGGTCGCGCGTGAACTCGCCCGGACCCTCGATCTTGTCGATGCCGGCGGCCGTGATTTGGTAGAACTTGGTCACAGAGGGAATCAGCGTGCCCCCCTTGGCACGCACCTCCTTCTTGATTTCCTTCTCCTCGACCCAGCCTTGGCTGAGGAGATAGGTTAGATTGCTCTGAACCTCTTGCTGCGTGAGGGCGTGTTGTTCCTTCAATTCGGCCTTTACGTCGCTGATCCTCACGGCCGATCCCCTCTTGCCCATGATGCTCGTCGCATTCTTGTTGCGATTATAGAAGTACTGGAGCATCGCCCGGCGTATCTGGTCGTTCGTCGTCATCGGCGCGGTTTTCTTAGCCATCGGCGACCTCCGAGTGCATCCGCACGCGGCCGGTCATCATCAAGTGGAGCATGGTCTTGAATAGCGCTTCGAGAGCGGACTTGCGGGCGTGCTCAGTCTCCAACTTCCGGTCCGCTGTCCTGATGGTCTCGACGATTTCTCGCTGCTGGTGGAGCGGTGGCGCTGGCAGCGCGACGGATTTGATGATCTGCGTATTGATGTTGAACTTTCCGTCCGCGGCGCCCGAGGCGCGCCCGCTGAGCTGAGCCTGTCCGGCGGCGGTGTTTGCGAAGGCATGGACGAACTCGGGCAGTGCAACCGACTCCTTCACGCGAGCGCGTATGAGATATGATGCGAACAGGGCGTCTGGTGGGTCGCCTCGATAGATGGCGCAGCGGCCGCAGCGCTCACGCGACGCGTTCGTGCGTACAAAAAGCAAATCGCCGGTGACGAGCTTGAGGCGGTTCGCCCGCGTCTCCGGGAGTGCAAGGTACCGCAGATCAAGCGCGTCGATTCGCCCACGCACGACATGCGGGATACCGAGTACTGGAAGGCCAGTGCCGTCCGATGCGGCACGTTCCGACGTTCCGTATTGGAGAAACTCAACAGCCTCGGCCATCGTGACTACGCGCCAGTCATCCGGTACCGGACCGATCTCGGTTTCCTTCAGCGGCACCTTGTCGGCCTGATCGATCGGCACGGGGCCGTACGTGAACAGGTGCCGCATGAGCGACTTCTTCAGCTCGCGCGCCGCGGTGATCACCTTCTCCGTCGCGTCGATCGCCCGACGGATAGTCGTCAGGATGGCGGCGATTCGGCGCTGCTCTCGCGGAGGCGGATAAGGGAGACGAACCGATCGCAGTCTTGCAATGCTAACGCTCGCTTGGTTCACGTGCCGTCGACAAAGTGCTTGGAACACACGATCTTGATAGAGTTTCTGCAGTTGTAAAGCGAGCCACGCCGGGTCGGGCCCGTTCTGCCCGAGAACGCGTACCAGGGTCATGTGATTCGAAGGAACGAAGGTGCCGTCCCGTCGCGACCAAAGGGCGGTCTTGCCAACGAGGGCCTCGCTATTCGTGTTATTGAAGACGACGTCGCCTTCCCTCAGAAGGTACCGCGATATGTCGTGTGCCGGCTCGCAGTAGATGATCTTTTCAAGCGCGATCGTCCCGTTCTCGGCAACATTGAATGGGCGCAGGTGGGGAGTTCCTCGTCCTTCATCATTGTGGCGTCCACAGGGGAATCCGTTCCGAAGCTCTAGGAGTCCCCGGTCGTGGAGCGTTGCGACGTCCACCGTGTCCCAGTCGTCGGGCAGAGGTCCAAGTTCGGTCACTTTGTAGCCGGGCGCCACGTGATCCGCGTGTGGCGTGCGAGGCGAAGGTGCTGCATGCTTGTGTTGGGCACACCCAGCGTGCCCGCCGCGCGTCTTCGCACCGGCGCCCGTGGCGGCCCCCGAGCGCCGCAGTGGCGCGCCAGGGGCATTACGCTTCACAGATTGTCGGGACCTCGCTCGCGCCATCGTACCTGCTCTCGTCCCTACGTCCGTCCGCGCCACCTCTTGAGCCGCAGCTCACAATCGCGGCGCGGCAGGCGGCTGCCGCGATCAAGCATTCGCCGCAGCGCCGCGGCCGCCTTGGCCGGGTTCAGCAGCCGCCGGCGGACCAGCTCGTCCAGGAGCCAGAGCGTGCCGTGAACGCGGACGTGTTCCGTGCTCGCAGCATCTCGCAGCCGCCGATCGCCGGTCAGCAGCACCGCCCGACGGGCCTTCGCCGCCGCGAGCGAGAACAAGTCCGCCGTCGACGGCCGGCGGTACCGGGCGGCCAGCTCCTGCACGCTCGTCACTTGGTCGCCGGACAACTCTACCCGCTGGAGCCCAAGCTTCAGCAGTCGCCGGACAAGCAGATGGCCATCCGGCTCACGCAGTTCTTCGATGACCACGTCCGGCGCCAACCACGTCGTGCGGAGCCTGAAGGCCTCCGCGATGATCCCGCCGCGATGCAGGTCAATCCAGACATTCGTGTCCGTGACGATTTCCAACCGGCAGCCCCTGATGCTCGCGAGACGCTTCCTTGCGGAACTGCTTCAGTGGCTTGCCGAGAAGTTCCGTCGCCCGCCGTTCGGAAATCACATCCTCCGTCAGGAGCCGCAGGATCAGGCGCTCCATGCGCGACGGCCGCTCGGGCGGAAGCTGATCACCTGGTTCCTGTCGGTGCCAGCCATTCTGCCTGAAAACTCGAAAGAACTGCACGGCCGACGATTCCGAGATGATCCCCAAGTCCTTGGCGCGGTAGACCCAGGCCTGCATGCTCAGGCCGTACTTGTGCTTGAGCAGGTGCAACTCCATCGAATCGAACCAGCGTCGAGGCGGGCTCAGCTCGTATCGCGCCACCTCGTCGGGCACGAGAAAGGCCGCGGCGAAACGGTACGCCGCCTTCTCCACGTCCACACCCTCGGTGGGTTCCAGGAACAGGTGCCCGACCTCGTGCGCCACGCTGAGGCGCTGGCGATCGCCGGGCAGGTCGTCGCGCACCACGATCACAGGGCAGCCGTTGGCCTTCAGCGTGAGGGCGTCGAAGGCCTGATGCCCCTCGACAAGGCCGACCTTGATGCCGCGGTCTTCCAGCACGGACGTGAGGTTTTCGATCGGATCGAGGCCGAGATCCCACGCACACCGGAGCGCGACAGCGGCGTCTTCGACGGCGGCCAACGTCTCCACCCGACGCGGAAAGCCCTTCGGGAACTCGAACCGCCGCACGGACTCGTCGCTGATCAGGCTTTCGGTTTCAACGTACCGCTCGAGCCAGTCCTGGACCTTGGCCCGGATCGCCTGCTCCTGCTTGCCCGGAAGCGCGGTCCGCTTGCGGAACGCTGGCGTCGTGAGCTTGAGTGTGACGGGACGAAGGAAGAACTCGACCTTGACGTCGAGCGCCTTGGCGAGCTGGAGAAGCACGCCGGAGCTCGGCACGTCCATGCCGCGCTCGTACTTCGAGATGGCCTGGGCGCTTACATCCACCTCGCCGGCGAGGTTGCGCAGGGAAAGCCCGGCCATTCGCCGCGCGTGACGGATTCTCTCGCCGATGGGCGCCATGTCGCTGCCTCGGTTTACATTATCTCGATGTCAGCAGCGTTTGTCAACCGGGTCTGATAACGTCGTCGAAGCCGAGGTGAGCAAGCACCTGCCCCAGAGCTTTGTCCGCCTCCGCCCGCTCCTCCTCGGCCTCTTTCAGCAGCACGACGGCCTCCTCCAGGGGCAGGACGGGCTCCTTGTCGTTGCTGGCGACGTAGCGGGACGGGCTCAGGTTGTAGTCGTTTCGCTGGGCCTGGTCGTTCGTGATGATCGCGGACAGGTGCTCCTCCGCGGCCCAATCCGCGTAGAGCCGGGCGATGTGCTCGACGTGCTCGTCGGTGAGTTCGTTCTTGGGCCGGCCTTTCACGAATTGCTGGCTGGCGTTGATCAACAGGATCTCGCCCTTGCGACGCTTGCGACGGTTGATGACGAGGATGATGCCCGGGGCGGTCGTGTTGTAGAAGAGGTTCTCGGGGAGCAGGAGGACAGCTTCGATCAGGTCGCGGTCGACGAACTGCTTGCGGATGTCCCGTTCACGGTTCGAGCCCTGATTGCCGCTGCCTCGCGAGACCGCCCCGGTATCGAGCACGACAGCCATGCGGCCGTCGCTGCCGAGGGAGGCATACATATGCTGAATCCAGCCCCAGTCGGCGCTGGACCCGGGCGGCGTGCCGAACGTGAAGCGGCCGAAACCGTCGTGCTCGTAGGCGCTGGTGGGGAAGTCCTGGTTCCACATCGGATTGGCTGTAACCAGGTCGAAGCGGCGCAAGCTGCCGTCGTTGTTGAGGAAGCCTGGGCGGTTCATCGTATCCCCGAGCCGGACCTCCGCCTCCATGTCGTGGATAAAGGCGTTCATCTTCGCCATCGCATAAGTCGTGTGGTTGATCTCCTGGCCAAAGACCCGGAGCGGGGCGACCCTGGCAGGGAGCTTGCGGCGGCCGTTCTCGGTTCGGCCTCGTGTTTCCAGCAGCCGGAGATGACACTTGATGAGCAGGCCGCCGGAGCCGCAGCAGGGGTCGTAGGCCTCTTCGCCGGGGCGCGGATTGAGGATGCGGGCCATGAGGATCGCGACCTGCCGTGGCGTGTAGAACTCGCCGGCGGACTGGCCTTGGCCCTCGGCGAACTTGCGCAGTAGGTACTCGTATGCGCGGCCGAGCAGGTCCGGCTCGACGTCGTTGAGGCCAAGGCGCTGCCGGCCGAGAACGTCGACCAGCGCGGCGATCTGGTCGTCGCCGATGATGCGCTGGCCGGCGGTCGTGGCGTTGAAGTCGACGACGTCGACCACGCCGGCGAGACGGGGATTCTCCCGGGCAACGGCGCGGACCGCGTCGGTCAGGTGCTCGCCAAGCCCCTTCCGCTTGGCCGCGATGGCCGTCCAGCGGGCCTCGGAGGGGACGTAGAACCGAACGAGCGCGTGGTCGGCCTCGACCATCTTCGCGGCGGTCTTCGGGTTACCCAACTCGCCCGCGAGCGCCGTGAGCTCGTCGTCGAACACGTCCGAGAGCCGCTTCAGGAAGATCAGCGGCAGGATGTAGTCCTTGTATTTCGGCGCGTCGACTGGGCCGCGGATTTTGCACGCCGCCTCCCAGAGCCATGACTCAAGCGTGCCGACCTCGAGCCGGGACCACGCAGGCTCGGACAGGGACGTCTCGCGGCCAGGGTTTGGCGTTGGGCGAGGCTTCCGCTTCATGACGTGTATCGTTGCAGGATACCCAGGCCCTGTCGAGCGAACGAGAAGCAGAGTGAGCATAGCCGGGCCCGCGCCTGCCGTGCGGGCGAATCCACCCGCAAGAGCCGGCTTGACGTGGCGCGGCCCCTGAGTAGAATCCCCCGCGATGTTCGGCCGACTACCCATGCTGCTTGTGACCGCTTGGGCGTTTCTGCTCATGCCGGTGCTCTGCGCCGGCGGGGTGCTGTTGCACGAGTGCAGCACCTGCGCGCCGGGGGTCGCCTGCAACCACGAGTCAAACTGCCTGGAAGACCCTTGTTCGCCCATTCTGACGCGGTCCGACGACGGGCCGCGCGTCCCGACGGACCTCGCCCCCATCACGCTGCCCTTGGCGGCCGAGATTGCCGACGAGTGGATCATCGCCGCTGGCGGAGCTCGTCCACAAGATTCGCACGCGCAGTCGATTCGCACGTCCCGGTATGCCGACTCCGGACTCCCTCTTCTGAACTGATTCCGCCTCGACCAGTAGTGCGTCCAGTCCGCGGGACCGCTCGCGGACCGGTTGTTCACGCGCCGCTGCGCGTGACCGTGGCGACCCGACTGGCTCGAGGGATCAGCAAGCATGCAAACCTGGATGGTCCGAGTTGCGCTCGGCTCGACCTGCGCCGTGGCGGCGGCCATCGCCGGCTGCGCCAGCGTTAACCCAAGACCCGACTATCAGCGAGCGGCGGAACACGTGCGGCGTTCGGCGGGCGTCGAGCGGCTGTTCGACCCGGAGCAGCTCGAAGCGGATGCGCGGTATATCGACGAGTGCCTTTCAGACGGACTGACCGCCGAAGAGGCGGCGCGCGTCGCCCTGCTCAACAACGTCGAGTTGCAGGCGGCGCTGTACGACATCGGCGCGGCGCGGGCCGACCTCGTGCAGGCCGGGCTGCTTTCCAACCCGTCGCTCGGCGTGGCATTGCGGCTGCCATCGGCGGGCGGGTTGGCCAACATCGACTTCGACCTGGCGCAGAACATCGCCGAGCTGTGGCAGATTCCCGTGCGCAAGCGCGCGGCGGAGCGAGGACTCGACGCCACGATCCTCGCAGTCGCGCGGCTGGCGACCGAGACGGCGGCAAGCGCGAGGACGGCGTATTACGGGGCGGCCGGCGCGAACCGAAGGCTCGAAATCGCGCGCGAGAACCTGGACGTCGGGCAGAAGGTGCTCGAACTGACAGAGTTTCGCAGGCAGGCCGGCGCCGGCAGCGAGTTGGACGTGAACCTGGCGCGCGGCGTCCTGCTCGAGGCGGAGCTGGCGGTTAAGAACGCGCGGCTGGCGGCGGACTCGGCGCGTCGCGCGCTGGCCACCGTTCTGGGCGTTTCGCTCGATGCGGATGAGCTCGTGCTTGCCGAGGATCTGCCCGAACCGCCAGCGCACCTGTTCGATGAGCGGCTGCTCACCGCGATCGCCTGGGATGAGCGGCTTGATGCGCGGGCACTGCGGCAAAGCGTCCAGGGCGCGCGCGAGCAGCTCGTGCTCCAGATGCGACGTGTGTTTCCGAACGTGTCGCTCGGGTTGGCGTTCGAGCGCGACGCCCGCCCGCGCGCCCAAGGCCGCGACATCCTCGCGGATACCGCGCGCGCTTCGATCGCAGCGGGGCGTCTGACCGCTCCTGAGATCGAGTCGCGTTCGGCGCGAGGCGTCGATACCGACTTCATCATCGGCCCACTGCTGTCGCTCGAGCTGCCGGTTTTCGATCAGAACCAGGCGCAGATCGCCAAGGCCCGTTTTACGCTCGAGCAGCGTGTGCGGGTGCTGGAAGGACTGGGACGCACGATTCATCAAGAGGTTCGCGAGGCCGTCGACCAGGCGCAGACCGCTTGGGAGGTGGCGCGCTTCTACCGCGATGAGTTGGTTCCGCAAGTGTCGCGGAGCCTGGAGCTTTCACGCGAGTCGTACCGGGCAGGCCAGTCTTCGATCCTGTCGGTGCTCGACGCCGAACGCTCGTATCTGGCGGCGCGCGATCGATACGCCGAGGCTATGCAACTGGCGGCTGCGGCCGCACCGCTCGTAGAGCGGACGATCGGGCTGCCGTTCGAACACCTGCTCGAAGAAATGAGGCGGCGTCCGCCGGAACCCACGCCAACCACCCGGCCTGCCGGGCCAGAATCTGCCGAGAGGACGGAACCATGAGCGTGAAACTTTCAGTGTGGCGCCGCGCTGCGCGGCTCGCGGCGATGGGCTTACCTCTGTTGCTGCTGCCGGCGGGATGCGAACCGCTGAGCGCCGACGCTCTCTTGGAATTCACGTTGGATTTCGCACGCAGCGCGCTGGCGGCCTGGCTGCTGTAGTGCGGCGCGACGGATTGGAGCATCGCAATGACGGGAAAACTGACCACGTTTCTGATCGTCGGCCTGGTCGCCGGCCTGCTGGCCGGCGCCGGCGGGTTTTACGCCGTGCAGCAGGCAGGTTTTCTCGGCGCACCAATCGTCCAACCGGAGCCGGTCCGCGACGATCACGCCGAGCCTGACGAGCACGAAGGCCAGGACCACGCGGAGCACGCCGGCGAGGATGAGCACGACGAGGACGGCCACGAGGAGGGGCACGAAGAGGGCCACGAGCCGGGGGTCGTGCACCTTACGCCGGAAAAGCTCGCGTCGCTGCACATCGAGCCGGTGGAGATCCGCGAGGGCGCCCTGACGTCGGTGATCGAGCTTCCCGGTCAGGTGGAATGGAACACTGACCGCCTCGTGCACGTCACGCCGCGCGTCCCCGGTGTGGTCGTCTCGGTCGAGAAGACACTGGGGGACCAGGTGAACGCGGGCGACCTGCTGTGCGTGCTCGACTCGCGCGAGATGGGCGACGCCAAGATGGAGTACCTGGCGGACCTCAGTCGTTTCGAGGTCGCCAAAGCGGACTTCGAGCGTGCCCGAACCGTCTTTGAAAACACGCAGAAGCTCCTGGCCATCCTGGACGCCGATCCGACGCCCGAGCAGGCGCTCGAGCAGGCACAGGCCCTGGAGATCGGCGAGAACAAGAACAAGCTGCTGACGGCGTACACCGCGATGCACGTCACGCAGCGGACGTTCGAGCGGGCCCGGACGCTGATCGAGAAGGGCGTCGGCACCGAGCAGGACCTGCTGGAAGCGCAGGGTGCCTACGAGACGGCCCGGGCCGACTATGTTTCCACGCGCGAGGAGATCGCGTTCAGCCTGCGGCCGAACTTCCTGCGGGCCGAGCGCGACTTCGACGTCGCCCGAACCGAGATGCGAAACTCTGAACGTGCGCTGCACATCCTCGGCCTGACCAACGAGCAGACGGCGGCACTGACCACGCAGGCCGCGGAGATCGACGAAGACATCGCTCGCAACGCGCTCCACAGCCCGATCGACGGCGTGATTGTCGAGCGGCACCTGACGCGTGGGGAACTCGTCGACACCGAAACCAAGCTCTACACCATCGCCGACCTGTCGGACGTTTGGGTGATGGGCCGCGTCTACGAACGCGACATCCGCCAGTTGAAGCAGGGACAGAAGGCCACCGTGCGGCTCGACGCATTCCCCGATCAGCTTTTCGAAGGCGTCGTGGACTTCATCGGCAGCCAGCTCGATCCATCCACGCGCACGGTCGAGGCGCGGGTCGTTCTGCCCAATCCCGATAGTCGCTTCCGGCCGGGGATGTTCGGCATGGTCAGTGTGTTCTCGGAGGCCACGGCGGACGCCGGCGGGTTGCTGGTGCCGATGGCCGCCCTTCAGCGCCTCGCTGCCGGTCACGTCGTCTTCGAGGTCGTGGGCGAGGGCGAGTACCGACAGGTACCCGTGCAAGTTGTCGCGCAGTCGAAGGAGTTCGCGCAGGTGACGGGCGAGCTACAGCCCGGGATGCGTGTCGCGGTGGGCGACACGTTCGTCTTGAAGTCCGAAGCCGGCAAAGAAGCCATGGGCGGCGGGCACAGCCATTAGAGGCCAAGCGGGATGCATCGGATCATCGACTTTTCGTTGAACAATCGCTTCCTGGTAGTCGTGCTCTGGCTGCTGGTCGTTGCGGCAGGTGTGAACTCGCTGTTCAAGCTGCCGATCGACGCCGTCCCGGACGTGACCAACATCCAGGTCCAGATTCTGACGAATTCGCCGGGGCTGCCGCCGGAGGAGGTCGAGCGCTTCATCACGTTCCCGGTCGAGACGGCCATGAGCGGCCTGCCGGCGATCGAGGAGATTCGCAGCGTCTCGAAGTTCGGCCTCTCCGTCGTCACCGTCGTGTTCGAAGAGGGCACGGACATCTACTGGGCCCGGCAGCTCGTGGGCGAGCGGCTGGTCGAGGCGCGCGAAGCTATCCCCGAAGGATACGGCGAACCGGAGATGGGGCCGATCTCGACCGGGCTAGGCGAAATCTACCAGTTCGAGGTGCGCGGCGACGGCTACAGCCCGATGGAGCTGCGCACCATCCTGGACTGGTACGTGAACTACCAGCTTCGCAGCGTGCCCGGAATCGTCGAAGTCAACTCCTTCGGCGGCGAGTTGAAGACGTACCAGGTCACGCTCGATTCCGGCCGGCTCGTCGCGTACGACATTCCGGTGGGCGACGTGCTGCACGCGCTGGAGGCCAACAACCGTAACGTCGGCGGCGGCTATATCGCCCATCACGGCGAGCAGTACCTGATTCGCGGCGAGGGGCTGGTGGAAACGCTGGACGACCTGGGCAATGTGATCGTCAAGCACGGGCCGGAGGGCACGCCGATCTACGTGAAGGACCTGGGCCGGGTCGAGTTCGCCCCGATGATCCGACAGGGGGCCGTAACCCGCGACGGCCGCGGTGAGGCCGTCGTCGGCATCGTGATGATGCTCATGGGCGAGAACTCGCGCGTGGTGGTCGAGAACGTCAAGCAGAAGATCGAGCAGATCCGGAAGTCTCTGCCGGAGGGCGTCACCATCGACACGTTCTATGACCGCACGGAGCTCGTCCACAAGACAATCAAGACCGTCGCCAAGAACCTGACCGAGGGCGGCATCCTGGTCATCATCGTGCTGCTCTTGCTGCTCGGGAATCTGCGCGGCGGTCTGATCGTCGCCTCGGCCATCCCGCTGTCGATGCTGGTGGCGTTCACCGCGATGCGTTTCGCGGGCATCAGCGGCAACCTGATGAGTTTGGGCGCGATCGACTTCGGCCTGATCGTCGACGGCTCGGTGGTCATCATCGAGAACATCGTTCGCTACCTGCACGACAACCGCGACGACCGCCGGCCGCACGTGGAGAAAGTCCGCGCCGCCTGCCACGAAGTCGCCCGGCCGGTTACGTTCGCGGTCGGCATCATCATCATCGTCTACCTGCCGATCCTCGCGCTGCGCGGCGTGGAGGGCAAGATGTTCCGCCCGATGGCGCTCACCGTCGTGTTCGCCCTGGCGGGCTCGCTGGTGTGTGCCCTGACGCTGATGCCCGTGATGGCCTCGCTATTGCTGAAGCGCGTGAAGGAGAAAGAGCCGCTGCTCTTTCGGGCGGCCAAGCGCGTCTACTACCCGCTGCTGGACCGCATCGTCGGAAAGCCCGTGCCCGTGTTCGCCACCGCCCTGGCGGTCTTCATTGCCAGTCTGGGCCTGGCGCCGTTCCTGGGCGCGGAGTTCATCCCGCGGCTGGATGAGGGCGCCATCGCCATGCAGATCTGGCGGCTGCCGAGCGTCTCCCTGGAAGAGTCCAACGAGATCAGCCTGATGGCCGAGAGGGTGCTCAAGGACGAGTTCCCCGAAGTCGATACGATCGTCTCACGCACCGGCCGGGCCGAGATCGCGACCGACCCGATGGGTGTCGAGATCAGCGACACGTACATCATGCTCAAGCCCAAGGACACGTGGCGGTTCGGCACGAAGGAGGCGCTCATCGAGGCGATCGACGAGACGCTCCAGGAGAAGGTCCCCGGGGCCATCTTCAGCTACTCGCAGCCGATCGAGCTGCGTGTCCAGGAGTTGATCGCCGGCGTCCGCAGCGACGTGGCCATCCAGATATATGGCGACGACTTGGAGCTCATGAAGCGGAAGGCCGACGAGGTCGTGCGGCTGGTAAGCCGCGTGCGGGGCGCAGCCGACGTGAAGGCCGAGCAGGTGATCGGCCTGCCTACGATGCGGGTGCGCATCGACCGCGACGCGACCGCCCGCTACGGCATCAACGCCGAGCAAGTGCTGGAAGTGGTTCAGACCGTGGGTGGGAACCCGGTCGGAACGGTGCTGGAAGGCCAGAAGCGCTTCGCGCTCCAGGTGCGCTTCGATCCTGCCGTGCGCAGCGACTTGGCGAGCATCGGCGACCTGAAGATCGCCGGCCCGCCGGTGGATGGCGGCCCGCCGCGGATGATCCCGCTATCGCAGCTCGCCTCGATCACGATCGAGGAGGGTCCGGCACAGATCAGCCGGGAGAACATCAGCCGGCGCATCTCGGTCGAGTGCAACGTCCGCGGGCGCGACCTGGCGTCATTCGTCGCAGATGCCCAGGGGGTGCTGGACGCCGAACTCGAGCTGCCGCCCGGCTGGTTCATCGACTGGGGCGGGCAGTTCGAAAACCTTCAGGCCGCCTCGGCCCGCCTAGCCATCCTCGTGCCGTTGGCGCTGCTTCTGATCTTCGTCCTGCTGTACAGCACCTTCAACTCGATCCGCCTCTCCGCGCTCATCTATCTGAACGTCCCCATGGCGATCACCGGCGGACTGGTTGCGCTGGCCGTGCGCGGCTACCCGTTCTCGATCTCCGCCGGCGTGGGGTTCATCGCGCTGTTCGGCGTCGCCGTGCTCAACGGCGTGGTGCTGGTCTCGTACATCGTGCAGAAGCGCGGCGAAGGGATGTCGCCGGTTGAAGCGGCGAGGGCGGGTGCCCGGGTTCGCCTGCGGCCAGTGCTCATGACGGCGCTGGTCGCGTCGCTGGGTTTCGTTCCGATGGCGTTGGCGACCAGCGCGGGGGCGGAAGTGCAGCGACCCTTGGCGACCGTCGTGATCGGCGGGCTGGTGACTTCGACGCTGCTCACGCTGCTCGTGCTGCCGAGTGTCTATCGCTGGTTCGTCGTGCCGGCGAAGGAAGTGGAAATCTGACCGATAGCGGCGGGGTCTAGCCCCCGTCTTTCGCAGGAGCGACATGATGAAGGAAATCAAGGCGATCATCCGACCGCATCGGCTCGACGCCGCCCTAGACGCGCTTCACACCCATCCCGAGCTGCCGGGCGTCACCGTCTCGGTGGTGCGCGGCTTCGGACGCACGGTCGGGCGCCCGCAACCGTCCTCGGGCGCAGCCGTCCAGTACGGAACGGCCGGAATGGTCAAGCTGGAGTGCGTCGTGAACGACGATCAGGCCGACACCGTCATGGACCTGATCCAGCAGGCGGCGCACACGGGCAACGCCGGCGACGGGAAGATCTTCGTGTACGACATCGCGCAGGCGATGAAGATACGCACCGCCACCCGCTTGCAACGGATCGAATAGCCGTCGGCGTCGTGACCGTTCACGCTGCAGTGCGGCGGAAATGGGCCAGCATGGGCACGTTGGAATCATGTCCAGGCGCGACAGGAGAAAGCGCACAAACGTTCGCAAACGAGGCCGCTCGGGCTCGAAAGGGCCGCCGGGTGTTCGGTCTTTGGTTCTCTGGTCGCTCCCGTTCTTCGTGGCCGCAGCCGTCGTGGATTGGCTCGTCTATCGACGCATGGTCGAGCATTACGAATCACACGGAGACTGGCATGTGCTGTCGCAGGAGACAGTCGTTGTGATCATGGTGACGGGAATGGCGGTGTCGATCCCGATCGTGTGGGTCCTTCAGAGGCGCAAGAACGGGGGTTGAGGCGGGCGCCTGCGCATGGCCATTTGCGGCTCAGCTTGCGCTGCCCGCACAAGCTGAAACGCAGGCCGCAGGATAAGACATGTCAAGGACCACGGTATTTCGAGTAACGGGCATGGACTGCCCCGACGAAATCGCGGAGCTCCGCGAGTGTCTGGGCGCCGTGGACGGCGTCCGCGCGCTGTCGTTCAACCTGATACGGGCGACGATGACGGTCGAGCACGACCCCGCGCGCATCGACGCGGACGAGATCATCCGGCGCGTGGCAACGAGAGGGATGCGGGCCGTCGCCGCCGATCACGCGTCCACGGCGACCCGGCGCATCGAGGCGGTTGTGCCACGCGCGCCGCTGTGGATGGCGGTGACCTCCGCGGCCGCAACCGCGCTCGGCGCCGCACTGTCGTTTGTCCCTGCCGCGACTGTGCATCACACCACGTGGCCGGCGGCGCTGGCGTACGTGCTGGCGATCGTGGCGGCCTGGCGCTACGTCCTGCCCAAGGCGTGGAGCGCACTGCTGCGGGGCCGGCTCGACATGAACGTCCTGATGACCGTGGCGGTGATCGGCGCCGTCGGGCTCGGCGAATGGCTCGAAGGCGCGACCGTCGCCGTTCTGTTCGCCATATCGCACCTGCTCGAGACCTGGAGCGTCAACCGCGCACGGCGGGCCATTCGATCCCTGATGGAGCTCAGCCCGCAGCGGGCCCGGGTGTTGCGGCCGGACGGCACGGAGCAGGAACGCGGCGTTGAGGACGTGCCGGTCGGCAGCCGGATCATCGTTCGTCCCGGTGAGAGGCTTCCGCTCGACGGTAGAGTGATCGAGGGAGACACGACTGTCGATCAGGCGCCGATCACCGGGGAATCCATTCCGGTCGGAAAGTCGCTGGGCGACGAGGTCTTCGCCGGTACCATCAATCAGGACGGTGCCATCACGGTTGACGTCACGAAGCCGGCCGGCGACACGGTGCTTGCGGGCGTGATTCGCCTGGTGGAGCAGGCCCAGGCGCGCCGTTCGCCGTCCGAGCAGTTCGTCGACACGTTTGCCCGCTACTACACGCCTGCCGTCGTCGCAGGCGCTGTGCTGCTCTGCGTCGTTCCGCCGTTGCTGCTGGGGGCGAGCTGGTCGACCTGGCTCTATCGCTCGCTCGTCCTGCTGGTCATCGCGTGCCCGTGTGCGCTGGTCATTTCGACGCCCGTGTCGATCGTCAGCGCGCTCGCGGCCGCGGCCCGCAACGGCGTACTCGTCAAAGGCGGCGAGTTCCTGGAGGCCGTCGGCCGCACTCGCGTCATCGCGATCGACAAAACGGGGACGCTGACGCATGGCACGCCGATCGTGCAGGAGGTGGTGCCGCTTAACGATACGACAGAGCAGAGGTTGCTCGAACTCGCGGCCGCGATCGAGCAGCGAAGCGAACATGCGATCGCAAAGGCGATCGTCACCTACGCCAACGAGCGCGGAGTCTCGCCGCTGGCCTGTCGCGACTACCAGGCCATCCGCGGCAAGGGCGCGCAGGCCACGGTGGACGGCGAGAGCTACCTCCTGGGAAACCACCGCCTGCTCGAAGAGAGAGACGTTTGCACAGACGGGATTCACCGCATCATGACCAAGCACGAGGATTGCCACCACAGCGTCGTCGGAGTCGCGTCGTCCAGGCGGCCGCTCGGCGTGATCCTGCTTGCGGACGGGCTTCGACAGGAGGCGCCGGCTGCGGTCGCCGCGTTGCGACGCGCCGGCGTCGAACGGGTAATCATGCTGACGGGCGACAACGCCGGAACCGCGCGGTCCATTGCCGACGAGTGCGGCGGAATCGAGCCGCGCGCCGAGCTCTTACCGGCCGACAAGGTGAAGGCCGTCGAGGAGTTGCGCGCATCGCACAAACACGTCGTCATGGTGGGCGATGGGATCAACGACGCGCCGGCGCTGGCGGCCGCGAACGTGGGAGTCGCCATGGGTGCAGGAGGCTCCGACGCCGCGCTAGAAACCGCCGACATCGCGCTGATGACCGACGACCTACACAAGCTTCCCTGGCTGATACGGCACAGCCGTCGCACGCGCGGCGTCATTGCACAGAACATCGGCTTGTCGCTGGGCATCAAGGCGATCTTCCTGGCGCTGGCGATTCCCGGACTGGCCAACCTTTGGATGGCCATTGCGGCCGACATGGGCGCGTCGTTGCTGGTCGTCTTCAACGGGCTTCGACTGATGCGCCTCCAGAAGCAATAGAGACGTGAACCTTCGACTGCGCGAGAACGATACGCGCTCGAAGGCATCGCTCGGTTCATCTGCCACAGTTCGCGCACCCGGTTTGCTCGCCTGTCCTTGTTCGCCGAACTCCGCTCCGTTCGGTCACAAAGGGCACAGCAAGGACAGCGGCGCCCGAGTATGCCGCTGCCGAGAACAGCCAGGCGACGGGGTCTCCTACACCATGAGTCGCCGCGAACACCACGACGGCCGTCCAGAAGGTCTGGCACGCGAAGCAGCCCATGAAGTAGGTGAAGGCCCGCCACGTGAACGACGAGTGGGCGAGTTGCTGGAGCTCGCGGCGCTTCGATTTGATTGCCTCGTCCGACAAGGGCTGCCGCGCAGCGTGTGGGGAGCGGCGGGCGACGTCCTCGTCCCACTTGGTGCGGTTGCCGATCTCCCAGTTCAGCCGGTTCAGACGCTGGCGGCGCGGGGCGTCGCGCAGCGACAGGCGGTACTGCAGCTCGGCCGCCGGCAGCGAGCCGAACAGCGCCTTGGCGATGGCGCAGACCGCCAGCGTCCAGACGAAGAACGAAGCAACGTGCGACCAGTCCGTGATCTCGAAGATGCTCGTCATGGGCTTAAACCTCCGTGTTTCTGCCCCCGCCTCGTTCTGAGCGCGCGGGTTCGTCCTTGTTCCTGCAACATCCGGCAGCGGCGCCGCCCGGCGCGGCCGCTGTGGCGGAGCGATTCGACGCGATGGTCACCTCCGCGCCGCCTGCCGTCGGCACGCCGGTCGTCCGAGCCGGCGCGATGATCGGGCCGGGGTTGTCCATCGCGAGTTCGTGAGTCGGGCGACCGGCGCACTGCTCGATCCGCCCGCGCAGCAGATGGCGGATCATCCGCGCCTCGGCCGGCGCGTTGCTCGGGTCCACGGTGAAGTCGCCCGCCTTCGGCAGCTTCCAGCCGGCGTCGAGCATGGCGAACAGTTCGGCGATCTCCGGGTCGCGCTCGATCAGCCAGCGCCGCAACTCCGTCTCGCTCGTGCCGTCCAGCAGCTCGGCGGCGCGCGCGAGGACGTAGTCGCACGCCAGCAGACCCAGCTCGTCGTCGGGACAGTACGCCGTCAGGTGGACCCGCTTCGGGCCGACGTTGATCGATACGACGGACATCGCGTCACTCCTGTCCTCCGCCGGCAAACACCAGCCGGCGCTCCCACATCCAGCGAATCTCCGTCTGCCACGACGCCGACGCGAACGCGACCAGCGCCTCCAGCTCGGCGAAGCGCGTCGCGCCCGGGTCGCGGTTCTCGCCGCCGATGTGGATCGAGCCGATGTTCGGCGCGCTCGTCGCCTTCGCCAGGTCCTGAGCCAGCCGGCGACAACGGCCGTAGACGTTGGCGTCGAGCATGATGTAGACCATGCGGTACAGCGGGATTGCGTTGGTGATGTATGCGAGCTGCTCGCTCGTCGGCAGCGAGCCGAAAAACGCCGTCGCGACGGACGCGTTGCCCGGCTGCATCGCGGCCGTGACCATCAGCGCGTCGAACGGGCCTTCGACGACGAACAGCGTGTCGCCGCCGGCGAGGACGCGGTCGGGCTCGTAGATGACGACCTTGTGGCCGCCCTCGACCGGATAGCTGAGCCAGCGCTTGCGCTGCTTCGCGTCGATCGCGCGGGCGGTGTAGCCGAGGTTGATGCCGCCCTCGCGGACCGGGAACACCACGCGCCGCCCCTGGTCGTCGTAGCGCAGGTCGAACGCCGGAATAAGCGCGTCGAGTCGTTCGGCCGGCACGCCGCGGCTGAGCAGGTAGTCGTAACCGTCGGCGGTGACGCCGCTCGAAGCGAGCACGGGAAGGTCTTTCAGATCACGCATTGGCCGGCCCCAGTCCAGGTCTCACAAGGGCAATCGTGCATCCACGTCGCCGGGTCCTTGGTCAGGTCGTAGTCGCGCAGGCGCGGCACGCCGCGGCCTTCGTACGGCGGCAGGTTTCCGTTGCGGCCGGTGAAGTTGCGGTACGGGCGGCCGGCCCCGTCGAGGTTGAGATCGACCGCGACCCACGCCGCGTCGCCCTTGCACACCGGGAAGTCGCCGAGCGAACACTGACAGATGTGGCCCGTGCAGCACGCGTAGCCGTTCCAGGCCGAGAAGCAGCCGCTCAGCGCATCGACGAACTGGGCGCAGAGCGGGTCGCCGTTCTCGTCGTGGTAGCCGTAGCCCGGGATCTCCGGCGGCAGCGCCAGCGTGTCGCCGAACGAGCAGTCCGAACTGCAGCCCGGCATGCCGCTGCATCCGGGATACCAGCTCGGCACGAGGCCTTCCCAGTAGATGCCCGTGACCTCGCTGAACCACAGCCCCTGGTCAGGCCCGCCGGGGAACGTGTCGCCGCAGCCGTACATGTCGCCGAGGCAGTTGCCGCTGAACTCGTTGCCCGGCGGCCCGGTCGCCTTGCCCCACAGACCCGAGCAGTCCATGCCGTGACACCATTCGTGGTCGAGCCGGTTCTTCTTATAGAGCCCGCCGTGGTCGTCGTCCCAGCCGTCGTTGCACTCGCCCGGCGTGCAGGCGAAGTACGAATAGCCCTCGACGCGTCGCACGCAGTGGTAGCCCTTGTGCGGGTCGGTCACGCACTGCTCGCTCTGCCAATCCCAGCTCTTGCAGCCCTTCTCGTCGCGGTGGTAGCCGCAGCCCGGCGAGGCCTCGGGGTCCGGCACGTCGTAGCCGTCGCACTGCGTGTCCTCCCAGTAGCCGCGGTCGCAGGGGCAGTTCGGGTTGCCCTCGGGCGAATACTGCGAGTAGCCGCTCTTGCGGCTCATCATGTGGCACTTCGCCTGCGAGCAGTTCTGCGTGCACTCCTCCCAGGTCGGCGTCGGCCAGGTCTCGCACGTGTCGGGATACTCGGTGTACTCGTCGTCGTAGCCCGGGCCCCACTGGTGATACCAGTAGCCGAGGACGTGGTCATACGGCCAGCACTGGTCGGCGTTCGCGCAGCACTTCTCGCAGCCGACGCGCCACTCGGCCCCGCTCGTCCCGTAGCAGTCGGTGTAGTTCAGGGCGTAGTGGTAGCCGCAGTCCTTGCCCATGAACTGGCCCGGCGTGCGCTTGCGCGTGCAGGTGCCGATCGAGGTCCACACGCCGTTGTCGATCAGGTAATCGACCGCGTCGATGATCTCCTGGATGTGCACCGCCTCGATCACGTCGCCTGGACGCAGGCCCCAGCTCGGATACTTGGCCCATACCTTCGCGAGCGAGTCCCAGTTCGGCTTGTACATCAGCACGAACGTGCCCGGCGACGTGCCCCACGAGTATCCGCCGCCGTAGAACGGGTTGTCGAAGTGCAGGTCATCGGTGTAGAGC
>JABRWC010000132.1:0-9913 GCA_039961675.1 Phycisphaerae bacterium | reverse complement strand
GGTGAACTGTTACTTCTGCTCGAAGAAGCGGGATACACGGTCCCGGAAGCGTTCATCTACTACGCCGCGGAGCGACAGCGGCTGCGGATCGAAGTCGATGATGCCCTGCGCCGTGCCGCGCTCGCCGAGCTGGAGGCAGCCCGGAGCGTGGCTAAAGGCCCGCGGCCGCCCCCGCTCGTGAATGATCCGCGCTGTCCTCGCTGCTCGCTCCAGCCGATTTGTTTGCCCGACGAGATCAACCATCAGCGTCTCACGGCCCTGACGGTGGGCGGCGAGCCGATCGACGAGCGGCTGACGCCGCGCAAGCTCTGGGCGCCGCGCGACGACGGCATTCACGTCGTACTTCAGCGCGAAGGCGTGCGCATCGGCGTTCGCGGGCAGTCCGTGCGAATCACCGACAAGGAGGGTGAACTCGTCCGCGATCTGCCGCTTGCGAACCTTGAATCACTGCCCGTCCTGGGCGGCGTGCAGGTCTCGACACAGGCGCTCTCGGTCTTCGCCGACCAGGAGGTGCCGGTCGCGTTTCTGTCATCCGCAGGACGGCTCGTCGCAATGATGGACCCACTTGGCCCGGAGCAGGATGCGGGGATGGTAGTCATCTGAGACGGAATTCGGCGCATTCGTTGCGCCAAAAGGAATCATCGTCCGGCGAGGGCGGGGTTCGAATGGGGCCGCGGCGGGTTTCGCCGCGGAAGCGCTTGGTGCGCGGACCGGATACCGCCCCAGATCATGCTTCAATGGGGCCACGGCCAGTGCCGCGGAAACGGGCGATTTCACGGGTCGCCCTCGCCGAACGTGATGTTCCCGGGGTTGATATCAAGCAGGAATATGCCATACGAGCCGCGCAGCGTCGCCATGACCAACTGCGCGCGCTCCCACAACTCGGCCCCGAACTGCTCGATCTTCTCCTCGTGCCATCGCTCCAGGACCTCGTCGGGGAACTCGGGCACCGCATCCAGACGGGCGTCAGCGAAATCGAGCAGGAAAGGCCTGGCAACCACGGTCATCTCAATCACGAACAATTCGTCATCCCGCGCGATCAACAGCGGGACGTTGTGCCCGTGGACCTCTGTGACTCCATGCTGGTCCAGCCGCCGGTACACGGCCAACTCGCGCTGACACATGTTCTGCTGCTCGAACACCTTGACCGCCGTCGCGTCGCGCGCTGGAAGCACCGTCGAAAAGACGGTACCATCCTTACCGAAGCCGAGTGGCCGATCGATCCGCAGGTCACGCCGCTCGGCGTACAGTGAGGCGCCCTGATCCATGTCGGGCCGCGCAGACATTCCGGACGCCGCACCTCGCGGATACTCGGCGGACGTTCGCATCGAGCTGCGCATGAACGGCCAGCGCAATCCCGTCGCGCAGACCGGCGGCGGCCGCCTCATTCTCTACGAACCGCGCACTCTGCCGCGCGCCGACGCCGAGGTCGTCATGCATATAGACGGCCACGAGCGCCGCTGGCGCGTCGCGCTGCGGCCCGGCCCGACGCCCGATCGCGTGGTGCCGGTCGAGCCTACGCGAGCATAACACGGGGTGACTGGACTGTCAACTTTATGATTTGGGGAGGTCAGGAGGGGTAGCGCGATCAGTCAACCATCCGTCTATAATGGCGGAGGTGACCGATGCTCTCAGACGACCTCATCCGCCTTCAACCGTTGCTTCGCCGCATCGTCGGTCACGACGATGACGCCCTACAAGAAACGAACCTGCGGCTGCTGCGACGACGCGGATCAATTCGCGATCCTGTTCGCTACGCCGCGCGCACCGCGCGGTGCTGCCGGATTGATGGCAGCAAGAGCGACCGTCAGCGCCGCATGCTGGCGCTTCCGGCCGATGCGTCAGTTTTCGATCCGGCGCCGACGCCGCTCGAATCGCTGATTGCCGCCGAAGAACGCGGGCGACTTCACTCGGCGCTGGCGCAACTGACCCCGCGCCAGCGCGAGGCCCACGAAAACGGCGGGCGTGCCTAAAACTCGAGCCGCTACAAAGCGGTAAGGACGCTTCGCCGCAAGTTCGGGGTTTCCGGCGGTTGAGCGGTTGACCGCACACTGTATGTTCGGTATCAGTTAGTATCTCTGGCCGGCTGGAACGCTCGATGCCCGACAACTTCAAAAGCTTCTTCGAGAGGGCCACGGTCACGCAGCCCTTCCCCTTTCAGTGCACCTTCGCCGAGGCGGACAAGCTGCCGCCGTTGGTCAACATCCCGACCGGGTTGGGCAAGACTGCGATGGTGGTCGTTGGGTGGTTGTGGCGCCGGTTCGGGGCGGGCGATGACGTTCGCCCTCAGACGCCGCGCCGGTTGGTGTACTGCCTGCCGATGCGGGTGCTCGTGGAGCAAACGCGGGACAACGCCATTCGATGGCTGCACAACCTGGGCCGCCTGGGCGGTGATGTGACGTTCGATCCGCCGCTGAACGCCGGCCAGCGGGCGACGCCGAACCCCCGCGTCGCGACATACGCGCCAAGCGCCGACAAACCGGGCAAAGTCGCGGTGTACGCCCTGATGGGCGGCGAGGATGAGGACGATTGGGACACCCACCCGGAGCGCGAAGCGATCATCATCGGCACGCAGGACATGCTCTTGTCGCGGGCGCTCAATCGCGGGTACGCCGCGAGCCGTTCGCGCTGGCCGATGCAGTTCGGCCTGCTGCACACGGACTGCCTGTGGGTCTTCGACGAAATCCAGCTCATGGGCAGCGGCCTGGCGACGACGGCGCAGTTGGAGGCTTTCCGGCGACTGCTCCCGCAACCTGACGCCGAGGAGGCGAAGAACGGCCACGGCTGCCGGAGCGTGTGGATGTCGGCGACGCTGCGGCCGGAGTGGCTCGGAACCGTGGATTTCAAGGACCACATGGACGATGAGGGACGCATCGACGGCAAGGCCGCGCTCTCGCTTTCCGACGCGGACCACGCGAACGAGCAGGTTCGCAGCCGCTGGAACGCGAAGAAGCCGCTGACGAGGGCAGCGAGCGCGATGGACAACCCCGTCGCGCTCGCGAAAGAAGTGCGGCAGGCGCACCGGCCGGGCACGCGGACGATCGTCGTTGTGAACACGGTCAAACGGGCGTGTGCGCTCTTTGAAGCGCTGGGTGACGCCGGGAACGCCGCAGGCAGACCCGCAGCCAAGAAGCGGGGCAGAAGCGGAAAGGGCACTGCGCCTCCTACTTCCAACGCTGACAAACCCTCGCCCGCTTTGGTGCTGCTCCATTCGCGCTTCCGACCACCCGATCGTGCCAAGCGCGTCGCGGAGGCGCTCGCGAACGTCGCCCCTGACGGCCCCGGCACGATCGTCGTCAGTACCCAGGTGATCGAAGCGGGCGTGGACGTGAGCGCGACGACGCTGTTCACCGAACTCGCGCCGTGGGCGTCGCTGGTACAACGATTCGGGCGGTGCAACCGGTGCGGCGAGCAGAACGAGCAGGCCTGCGTGCGGTGGATCGATCTTCCGGCCAAGGATGCGGAGGCCGAGAAGCTGCGGTTCCCGTACGAGCTGCCGGACCTTCGCGCGGCGGCCGAGCAATTGGAAAAGCTCACTGATGTCAGGCTTGGGTCGCTCGCCGAGCACAAGAAGAACCTGAGCAAAGAGCAACAGGAGGCGCTCTTTCCGCACGAGCACACCCACGTCATCCGCCGGCGGGATTTGATCGACCTGTTCGACACCACGCCGGACCTGGCCGGCAACGACATCGACATCGACCGCTTTGTCCGAGAGGTCGAGGATTCAGACGTGCGCGTGTTCTGGCGTGCATGGGATCGACCCAAGGGGCACGAGCCGCCTGCCAAGGACGAGCCGGCGCCTCGGCGGGAGGAACTCTGCCCGGTACCGATTGGCGAGTTCCGCGAGTTTGCCAAAAAGCACGCCGGGCAGGTCTGGCGGTGGGATTTCCTCGACGAAACGTGGGAGAAGGTCGACCCGGCGAAGATCACGCCGGGACAGGTGTTCCTGATTCATGCCGACTCCGGCGCTTACTCGCCGGATCAGGGCTGGAACCAGGCGAGCGCGATCCGTGTGGAGCCGGTCGCACCTCCCGCCGTCACGACGAGTGAGCCTCTGGACGCGACGGACAACGATCGGCTGTCCCGCCGCGGCGTCTGGCAGACGATCGCTGAGCATACCGACGGGGTGTGTCGCGACTTGAACGCGATCATCAACGCCCTGCCGCTGGAGGGCGAAGTGATCGCGGCGCTGCGCCTGGCAGCGCGCTGGCACGATTGGGGCAAGGGACACGAGGTGTTCTGGGCGGCTTTGCCCGACGGAATTCCCGATGAGACGAAGCTCTGGGCCAAAGCAGCGGGCCAGTGGAAGCGCTACGGACGCCGACATTTTCGTCACGAACTGGCGTCGGCGCTGGCCGTGCTCCAGCGGCCACACGAGACCCTCAAAGCGCTGAGCGACGATGACCTCAACCTTGTCGCGTACCTCGTCGCCGCACATCACGGCAAGGTTCGGCTGTCGATCCGGTCGCTGCCGAATGATATGCGGCCCACCCCCGTGTGCGGAGCATCGGCTGGCCAATGCGGTGAGTGCTCTCAGGGTGGTTGGAGTCCAATTCGGCGTCGCTTTGCACGCGGCGTGTGGGACGACGACGAATTGCCGGAAACCGACCTTGGCCAGGAGGACGTTAACACAAGGATCATCGCGCCGAAGGTGACCTTATCACTGGAACCGATGGAACTGGGCCAGTGCGAAAAGCCGCCGTTTGCCGGTCAGCCGTCGTGGGCCGAGCGCATGATCCGCCTGCGCGATACGCTCGGCCCGTTCCACCTGGCGTACCTGGAGGCCATCCTGCGCGCGGCGGACATGCGTGCCAGCGCGAAGGCGGCAGAGCGTGCGGCGACAGTCAGGCAGGCTGCCGCCGGGCCGATCTCGTCGTCCGCGGGTGCGTCGGGGAAGGAGGGAGCCAATGGCTGAACCGCCGCCCCCCGGCCTGGAGCTGCCGGGCTGCACGCCGGAACCGCTGATGGCGTACCTGAAGGCCCTCGGGATTCTGCGCCTGGTGAGCGAGCAGAAGGACCGCGACGCGCGCGGGTGGTGGAAGAACGACGTGTTCTGGCTGCGATCCACGCTTGACCGCCACGCGCTGGAGAAGTTCTTCCTGGAGGAATACAGGCCGACGCCGATCGTCGCGCCGTGGGCCGGCGGCTCCGGCTTCTTCAAGAAGGACAACAAGGCAGCCGTGACTGCGTTGGCCGGGAGCACATCGACGCGCGCCGCGCTCTACAGGACGGTGATCCAGAGCGTGCAAGCAATCCTCGGGGAGGAGAAAGTCGGCGATAAGCCCAAGGACGACGACAAGGATCGCCTGATCCGTCGCTACCGGCGTGAACTGCCCGATGACGTGATCGCGTGGATTGACGCCGCGATGGTCGTTCAGCAAGACGGCCAGGGGTTTGCCCCTCTGCTCGGTACAGGCGGCAACGACGGGCGTCTCGACTTCACGCAGAACTTCATGCAGCGGATCGTTGCGCTCGGTCTGCACGAGGACGCTTCAGCGGGCGGAGAATCGCCGGCATGGCTCGCTCAGAGTGTATTTTCATCACCGGCGAAGCTCGACTCGGCCAGCGTCGGCCAGTTCGCTCCTGGCCGCGCGGGCGGGCCGAACGCCACGCAAGGCATGGAGGGCGATTCAACCGACAATCCCTGGGATTTCATCCTGATGATGGAGGGGGCGCTGTTGCTCGCCGGGGCGGCCGTTCGACGCCTTGGTGTCACCGGCGAGGCACGGGCCGCGTTCCCGTTCACGGTTCGCACCGTCGCCGCCGGCTTTGATTCGCCAGCCTCCAAGGATGAAGCGGAATCCCGAGGGGAGCTGTGGCTGCCGCTCTGGACCCGCCCGACAAGCGCCAGCGAACTCCGCCAATTGTTCGGCGAGGGTCGGGCAGACATCGCCGGCCGTGCGGCACGGGACGGCGCGGACTTTGCCCGCGCTGTGGCGGGCCTCGGCGTGGATCGCGGAATCTCAGAATTCAGCCGCCTCGGCTTTCTGAAACGCAGCGGAAAGGCATTCCTGGCCGCGCCTCTGGGACGGTTTGAGGTCGCTGCGCGCCCGGGCGTCGATCTTCTCCGTGAGGTCGATCCGTGGCTTGAGCGCTTTCGTCGTGCCGCCGGCGACAAGAATGCGCCACCGCGGTTCGGTTCGGCGATCCGCCGCATCGACTCGGCGATCTTCGACTTCTGCAAGTACGGCGGCGCGGCCTTCTTCCAGAGGATCATCGTGGCGCTGGGCGCAGGGGAGCGCGCGCTAGCCAGCGCCGAACGGTTCCGCGAGGACAAGCAACTCAAACCCCTGGCCGGACTGTCCGCGGATTGGATTAACGCCGCCGCCGACCGCTCGTCCGAGTTCGCCGTCGCCCGCGCGCTCGCGTCGGTCGATGACCGGGAACGCAAGATCGGCCCGCTCCGCGCGAATCTCGAGCCGGTCCACTGGCAGAAGCGCTGCCGCGCGTGGGCGGAGAAGGAGCGCAGTGTCGTCTGGACGGCCGCGGATCTGGCGACGAACCTGGCCAACGTTCTTCAGCGCCGCATGATGGACGGCGCACGAGCCGGCTGCGAGCGCCTCCCGCTGGCGTCGCGGCATGCGGCACCGCTGGGCGACATCGCCGCGTTCATCGCCGGCGAGCTTGACGACCAGCGCATCGAGGAACTGATCCGGGGGCTGATGCTGATCGACACGCGGCGCCGGCATCCCGCCCGGGCCGGCATGAATCAGAGCCGCGACCGTCAGCGAGCCGGTCCCAACCCGCTGCCGCGCGAATACGCCCTCCTGAAACTCCTGTTCCTGCCACGACCGCTTGTGCCCGAGCGATCCGGCGAATCGGTCAGGTGGCGGCTCGCACACCGGCTTGATGGCGGCGGCATGGAAGGCGGCCTGATCATCCGTCCCGAGCCGCGCATCCTGCCTTTGCTGCGCGCCGGGCGCGTCGGCGAGGCGTGCCGCGTTGCCGCCCAGCGACTCCGGATGTCCGGATTGGTGCCGATGCCGGGCCCATTGCCCACCGGCGTGATGCGCGACGACAATTGGTCCGAGGGGGCAATGGACTCGCGCCGCGCTCAGCGTCTCGCGGCCGCGTTGCTGATCCCAATCTCATCAAAGTCCGTCAACTGTCTCGTCGACCTCGTCTGCCGCGGCGAATCGGCGGCGGCTGAGGCGCTGGCCCTTGCGGCGGAAGGAGAAACCGAATGAGCAATGGAAACAACCTCATCAATTACGACGTGCTCAAAAACGCCCCGCGGCTACTTATGGAGGCAAAGCTCAAGCCGCTCCAGGGCCACCGCTTCCAGTCCACCGGCTTCGCCGATCTCGGCCCGGCGCGCTACACATTGCCGGACGGCACCGAAATGCTGCTGGTCGAATCGGTCCAGTCCGTGGCCAACCGCATGGAACTGGCGTGCTGGGATCAGGCAACAGACGATCTCATCGGCGAACTCGAGGGGCTCCCGTACATCCGCGTGAAGCGACCTGCCGACGGCCAGAACGGCGCACTGACCAACTCCGTCCTCGAAGCGCACAGGATCAACTCTCCCTACATCCTCGAAGGCGGTGACAAAAGCGTTTTCGACAAGCTCAAGCAAGACGCGGCCGGGATGGAGCAAGGCCCCGTGGACATTCGGGCGCTGGCTCGGCTGATCCTGAAGTACGACCCCAACGCCGTCATCCACGGCGTGTTCCTCGCCAAGAGCGAGCTGGCGGGCGGCCGGCTGCGGTTGCCGCGCTTGCTCAGCGGCTTCATCGAAGCCTCGGAAGTTCGCCCCGCTGAGAGCGGTGGCGTCAAGAACGACCGCGTTGATCCCAGTGGCGACACGAAACAGGGCTTCGGCAATGTCCCGTTCCACCGCACCGAATTCGTTGCCCGCGAGATCAAGGCCTATTTCAACCTCGACCTGGCGCTCCTCCGCGGCTACGGCCTGGGGCACGAGGAACGCAAGGCGGACAGTTCACAGAACAAGGCGTTTCAGTGGTCAGACCCGGAGAAGCTGCTGATCGCGCTCTCGCTGTTCAAGATTTGCCGGTTCCTATCGACCGGCCTGCGTCTGCGAACTGCGTGTGACCTTGAAATCGCGGGCGATGGCCTTGTGGCGACGCGGCCGGATGATTTCAAGATCGCCTCAGAGGCGAACCTTCTCACTGAGTGCACGCGCTTGATCAAGACGTGCGCGGAGAAACGGCTGTTTGCGAACCCGCCCATCACCGAGGTCGAGTGGAAGCCGGGCAGGAACAAGGGCGGCAAAGGCGGGAAGGGTGAGGCAGGCGCGGCGGGCGCGGTCGAGAACGCCGATGACAGCGCTAGACGTGATGAGGAAGGCGACGATCAATGATCGCCATTTCGTTCAGATTCCTCGCCGGCCGCTATCACGCCACGCCGTGGGGCCGGCACGTCAACGAGGGCGCGGTCGAGTGGCCGCCTTCGCCGTGGCGGATCCTCCGCGCGCTGGTCGCGACCTGGAAACGCACTCTGCCGGACATTACCGAGTCGGATGTCAAGCCGATCCTCGAAACCCTCGCGGCCGAGGCGCCCGAATTCGACCTGCCGGCCGCCTCTACCGGCCACACCCGCCACTACATGCCCTGGTTCAAAAAAGGCCCGGATGACCGCACGCTGGTGTTTGACACCTTTGTCGCCGTTTCGCGCGAAGCGGCGCTGCTGGCCCGCTGGCCGAACGCTTCGCTCGTTGGTGCGCAGCGCCACACGCTGAGCCGCATTCTAGCCAACGTCAACACGCTCGGTCGCTCTGAGTCCTGGTGCGAAGCGACGCTGCTTCCTGACGACGAAGCGGCCGCGTCTTGCCAGAATGCCCGGCGGCGGCAAGTCGAGCCGCTCAACGGCGGCGCCGTCCCGAAGGACCAGGAGATCGTCCGCCTGCTGTGCCCTCACCCGAACGAGGCATTCGCCGACGACCGTGTCGTTGCCGTACCCACGAAGACCACGGGCCGCGGCAAGAACAAGCAGTCGATCGAGCAGCGTACCACACTCTACGACCCCTCCTGGAACCTCTGCATGGAGACGCTCCACCTGCACAAGGAGCGCTGGTCCGACCCGCCCGGTTCGCGCTGGGTCCAATACGCCCGCCCGCGCGACTGCTTCAAGGTTGAGCCGGTCGCGCGAACCGGCGCTCGCTCGCAGCCGCGCCCGTGTATCCAGGTCGCCCGCTACGCCCTCGACTCAACCGTCCTGCCCTTGGTGACGGAGACTCTCCCCGTCGCCGAGGCCGCGCGCGGCGCGCTCATGTTTCATCTCGTGGACGTTCGCGGCCGCGATGAGTACGGCAACGCGTGGTCGCGCGATGAACACAAGGCCGGGCGCCTGCCCGTTTCGCTCGCGGGGGCTTTCTCCGGCAAAGATGAGGCCGGCGATCCCCTCACCGGCCACGGCCACGCCTATTACCTTCCCACCGACGAAGATGGCGACGGCCGCCTCGACCATCTGACGGTGTTCGCCCGCACCGGCTTCGCCGATGACGAACGTCGCGCCCTTGATCGACTGCGCCTACTGAACACTGGACGAAAGGGCGAAGCTCGCCACCCGCTCCGTCTGCTCCTGCTGGGAATGGGCGCGATCGAGGAGTACACGCCGGGACCGCTGCGGGCGTCGCGGGTCTGGGTTTCCGCCACGCCGTACATCGCCACGCGGCACGCGAAGACCAGGGGAAAAGATCGAATCGACATATCGTGTCCGCAAGCGCGCGCCGAGTTCCTCGCGGCCGACGTTCGGGAGCAAGTCCGTGCGGTGCGCTCCGATCTCGCCGCTGAGGACGTAGAGGTTGAGCCATTGTTCGACGGCGGTGCTTTCAGAATTGCTGAGCGCTGGCGCCCGGTTGAATTCAAGCGTTTCCGCTCGAAGCCGGGCGACGACGGCGGTCGGCGCCCGGCCGGCGCATTCCGCGTCAGCTTTGCGCTTGAAGTACATGGAC
>JABRWC010000131.1:0-15217 GCA_039961675.1 Phycisphaerae bacterium | reverse complement strand
TGCTGCGCAAGTACCGCGACGCCGCCACCGAATCGGAGCTCGACGCGGCGCGCCGCGTCGAGCTCCGATTCGGTGGCGGCGTCGCGGTACTTGCGCAGCAGCTCGCGGACGTCGGCGGGTACATCCGCGGGATCGAAGCCGTCCGCGGTGAGGCGCTCGACCTCGCGGTCGATCTGGACCTCGCGGCGTGCCGTCAGGTCGTCGAGGCGCTCGCGGAGCACGTCCTGCTCGATTCGCAAGTTCTCGGCGAACAGTGGGCGTATCTCCTGCGTGAGGCGCTGGCGCAGGGCGGGGCTGCGCTCACCCTCATCCCAGTTCCGCTTGGCGAAGCGGATGCGCTGCTGGTTTTCGGCGAAGCGGACGATGCGCTCGCCGAGCTGCGGGTTGCGGTCGAAGATGCGTTTGAGCTGCCGCAGGCGCGGCGCGGCGCGCTGAAGCCGGTGTTCGAATTCGTCGGGAGCGAGATCCTCCATCCGCCGCAGGGCCCGGTGGACGAACGGCACGTTCCGGCGGGCGAACTCGAACAGCTCGTCGGCCTCGCCGGGCTGAAGCGGACCCTCGTCTTCGGGGAGGGGGCGAAGCAGCTCGGCGCCCGGGAAGCCGCCAAACTCCGGGCCACCTGGGGGTCGGGGTTGAGCCGATGCGCTCGCAGCGCAGGCCGCGACGACCAGAAGCAGCGCGACGCGAATGTGTGGCCCGCCTGGCATCAATCCACCTCTGCGACCGCGGGCGCCGAATGACCGTCGGTGTGCCGTGCGCCGTACGTCGCGAGTTCCGTCGGCCCGAAGACCGTCACGCTCCCAGAATCTCCTCAAAGCGTTCCAGCGATTCGTCCAGTGCGTCGATGGCGTCCGCCGGGTCCGCCACTTCCGCCGGGTCGGTCAGCAGCCAGGGATCGTCCTCGAGCAGCCGGCTGAACAGTTCCTGCGAATCATCCAGGGCCGCGCTCCAGTCGGCGAGGAGCGCGGCGGGGTCGTCCTGAAGTGCGATATTCGGAGTGTTTTCGGTCTGCACCAGGGGAGGTGCGGTCAGCACCAGGGCCAGCGCGGCAGCCGCCGCGATGCCGAGCGCCGAGCGCATCCGCAAGGAAAGCGGACGCGCGGATCGTTCGCGTCGGGCCGCGGCGCGCACCGCCGCCCGCACGCGTTGCAGCGTATCCGGCGCGGGCGTGGGGCGATCGAGCAATTCGGCCCAGGCGCCCAGCTCTTGGTCGATCCGCAGCTCGGCCTGCCGGTCAATCGGGTTCATGTTTCACCGTCGTCGCCCATGTCGCGTCGCAGGCGCTCGAGCGCTCGATGCGCCCGGGCCAACGCCGTCCCCAGCGGCACGCCGAGCATCTCGGCGATCTCGCGGAACGGCAGCTCGGCGAAGTGCCGCAGCAGGATGATCTCGCGGTCCGACTCCGGCAGCCGGTCCAGGCAGCGCTGGAGGCGTTCACCGGCCTCGGCGTGGACCAGCTCCGCGCCGGGCTGCGTCGTGTTACAAGCGGGCAGCTCGATGCCGCGGACATCGGACTCTTCATCGAGTCGGCTGAGGCTCCGGCTCGCGCCGCGCCGGCGGCCGCAGCGCGCGTGGTCGCGCGCGAGGTTCGCGGCGATGCGGAAGAGCCAGGACTCGAACCGCCCGTCGTGCTCGTATGACTCGATCGTACGCACGACACGGAGGAATGTCTCCTGTAGCAGGTCGTCGGCCGTGTCCCGCGAACCGGTCAGACGAAACAGCAGCCCGTACACGCGCCGGCCATACGCGTCGACCAGGGCGGCGAGCGCCTCCGGATCGCGACGGCGTGCGCGTTGCAGCGTTGCGTCGAGTCCGGCCGGGAGCACGACACCCTCTCAACCTATGAAGCGTAACGCGGGCCGGACGCGAATGTTGCATGAGTTGCGGCGCGGGGCGTCCGGGTTATGGGACGGCGGTCTACACGGACGGAGCATGCGCTTGTGCCGCCGCCTGCTGACACAGAAACAGAACGGCCATGCGTACGGCGAGGCCGTTGGTGACCTGGCGCAGGATGCTGGAGCTGGGGCCGTCGGCGACGTCGGCGGCCAGCTCGATTCCGCGATTGACCGGGCCGGGGTGCATGATGAGCACGTCGGGCTTGCAGCGTGCGAGGCGCTGCCGGTTCATGCCGAAGAGGCGGACGTATTCGCGCGTGGAGGGGAACACGTTGCTGGTGATGCGCTCGCGCTGGATGCGCAGCATGTTGACCACATCGGCTTCGGGCAGCACGGCGTCGAGATCATGCGAGACGTGGGCGCCGAGCTTCTCGAAGACTTTCGGCGCGAGCGTCGGCGGCCCGACGAACGTGACGCGGGCGCCGAGCTTGAGCAAGCCGTCGAGGTTGGAGCGCGCCACGCGCGAATGGGCGATGTCGCCGACGAGGGCGACGTTCAGCCCCTCGATGCGGCCCTTGCGTTCGCGGATGGTGAACAGATCGAGCAGCCCCTGCGTGGGGTGGGCGTGCTGTCCGTCGCCGGCGTTCACGACGCAGCAATTCACGGCGCGGGCCAGGTCATACGGAGCGCCCGCGGCGGGGTGGCGCAGGATCATGATGTCCACGCCCATGGCCTCGATGTTGCGGGCCGTGTCGCGCAGCGACTCGCCCTTGGCGGCGGAGGAGACCTTGGCGGAAAAGTCCAGCACGTCGGCGCCGAGCCGCTGGGCAGCGAGCGTGAAGCTCATGCGGGTGCGGGTGCTCTCCTCGAAGAACATGTTTACGACCACGCGGCCGCGCAGCGCCGGCACCTTCTTGACGCTGCGCGTGGAGACCTCCTTGAAGCTCTCGGCGGTGTCGAGGACGTAGACGATCTCTTCGCGGGTCAGATGCTCGAGGCTGAGCAGGTGCTTGTGCGTCCAGGGCGGCCTGTCTTCTCCGGGCGAGCTCATGCCAGCTCCACCTCGTCGGCGCCGTCCACCTCCGCCAGTTTCACCTTCACGATATTGTCCGCCGCCGTCCGGACCGTGAGACCGACGAAATCCGGCTGAATCGGCAGTTCACGCCAGCCGCGATCCACCAGCACGGCGAGCTTGATGGCGCGGGGGCGGCCGAGGTCGGTCAACGCGTTCAGCGCTGCGCGGACGCTGCGGCCGGTGTACAGAACGTCATCAACGAGGACCAGCCAGGCGCCGGTGATGTCGAAGTCGATCTCGGTGCCGCGCACGATCGCCTTGGGGCCGATCGTGGTCAGGTCGTCGCGGTAGAGCGTGATGTCGAGCGCCCCGCAGTGCGCGGGCGTTACGCCGTTTCGTTTGAGCAGTGGCAGCATGCGCTGCGCGAGGACTTCGCCGCGACGGCGGATGCCGACCACCACGACGTCCGCGTCGCTCGGGGCGGACGCAGCGATGTTGCGTGTCATCTCGGCCAGTGTCGCGGCCAGGCGGTCGTGGTCGAGCAGCAGCTTGCCCATTGCGGCATAGGCTAACGGCAGGAGCGCCGGCGTCAACGTGGGTCGAGGCCGGTCAGCGAGACAGGTCGAGGCAGATCACGCGCTCCAGGTTGCGCGCGTACAGCTTGCCGTCGCAGACGACGCACACGGTCCAGCAGCGGGGGCTGAGAATCTGCGCCTGCGCGAGGGGCCTGAAGCCGTCGGGCGTCGCCGACGCCACGAACAGCGTCCCGGCTTCGCTGAGAATGAACAGACGGTCGCCCGCCATGGCGATCGTGCCGTGCGCGAAGGCGTCACCGTTCGGCGCGCGGCGGTCTTCCCAGCGGATCTTGCCGGTCTTGAACTCGACGCATTTCAGGCCGGTCTCGTCGCAGGTGTAGAGCAGGCCGTCCTTCAGCAGGCACGACTGAAACTTGTTCCGCAGGCTGTCGCTCTCCCAAACCTTGTCCGCCGCAAGGCGCGACCCGTCGGTGCGGAGCTTCAGGACGATCGCTCCGTGGCGGTAGCCAGAGCTGAAGAGCAGGTGTCCATCGTGGTAGATCGGCGCCGAGGCGTTCACATTCCAATCCGTCTTCCATGGCAGGCGATACACGAGCTTGCCGTTGTCGGCTCGAACGATGATCGCCGAAACGCCGGTGAACCCGGCGATATACCGAACGCCGTCGTGCGTGAACGGGTACGGCGTGGCGTAACCGACCGGGTCGTCGCCGGCCTTCCAGACCGGCTCGCCCGTGCGGCGGTTGAAGGCGACCAGGGCGCCATCGGACTCGCCGGCGGAGACAACGGCGTTTTCGCCATCAATCAGGACGGAACCGCTGTAGCCCCACTGCGGCACGTGATTGAATTTCTTCTCCCAGACGAGCTTGCCGGACTCGGTCTCGAGGCAGACCAACCGGCCGAGAGCGCCGAGCATGTACACGCGGCTGTCGGCCACGGTCGGCGTGGCGCGCGGGCCGTCGCCGCCCATGCGCTCCGGGTACTCCGGCTCGATCGGCGTCTGCCAGACGACCTCGCCGTTTGCATTGTTCAGGCAGTAGACCACCTGCTGGCCGTCGCGCGTCCCGGCGGTGTAGAGCTTGCCGTCCACGCAGGCGAATGAACTGAAACCGGAGCCGATCTCGCGCTCCCAGGCGGGTTTGGGGGGCTCGTTCCAAATGGTCGCCGGCACGGACTCGCGGCTGATTCCGTCGTGGTGCGGACCGCGGAAGTTGGGCCAGTCCTCCGCCGCGACGGCCGCAACGCCGGCACCGGACATCACGAGGCCGGCGAGGCACACGCGCGCAACAGCGGCGAAACGGAGCGAATGCATGCGATATGCTCCAGCGGGAGTGTCGGTTTCGGCCGCAAAGAGCGTAGTCGAGCGGGCGCCGGCAGACAAGCGGCGCGGCCGCGAGATCGTAGGATGCCGCCTGTGCAAATAGCGGCGGCGGCGGCCTTTCGATTCGAGCATGAAGCGCAAGCGGGGGACACCGCGCCGGAGGGTGAGAGCCTGAAGTGCGAGCGCGGGAGCCTGTATACAGTCAGCGCGTTGCTCCGGCGGCGCGTCCGGCGCAGTGCAGGATCTGTGACCCTCGCTTGCGCTCGGGGTCCTGATTGTTGCGCGCTGAACGGAGTGACGGCCGACCGCCCAATCGCGTGCGAGTATCATCGCGTCGCCGAAAGCGGGGGTGTGACGCGGAGGATTCGCAGTGGCGTGGATGCAGCTCGTCGTCGCGGGAATGCTCGAAGTCGTGTGGGCAGTGGGGCTCAAGCAGTCGGGCGGCTTCGCCAAGCCCTGGCCGAGCGTTTGGACGCTGGCGGCGATGATCGGCAGCATGTGGCTGCTGGCGCTTGCGGCGCGGAGTCTGCCAATCGGCACGGCCTACGCGGTCTGGACGGGGATCGGCGTGGTCGGGACGGCGATACTCGGAATGCTCCTGTTTCACGAGCCGCGCGACGCGGTGCGCCTGGCGTGCATCGGGCTGATTCTGGCGGGGATCATCGGACTCAGGCTTACGGTTCACGCTGCGTAGGGCGCGGCTCGCAGCGACGACGTTGCGCGGAAGCCGCACGGGAGCGGATGGGAATCGAACCCACCCGGGGCTGTTGGTACAGCCCCGCGACGGCTTTGAAGGCCGCGGGCGCCACCAGGTCGCCTGACACTCCCTCAGGCCAGCGACGGTAACGCGCGAATACGGCCCTCGCAAGGCGGCATAGCGGCGTGTGGATACGGCGCCCCGCGGCGCGCGGGCGCGCAATCGGGTTGGCGAGTGGACGAAAACAACCGGCCCGCCGCGGGCGCGGGCCGGTTGAGTCGGTGACCATCACTTCGACGCGCTTATTCCACGAGGCCGCGGTTCGGGAAGACGTCGTCCTGCGGGATCGCGTGCGCGACGCGATTGTTCCAGAGCGATTGCAGGAAGACACTGGCCGGGTTCACGATGATGTTCGTGAAGTCGTTGCCGAGGGCGCGCGCCGGGTCGAGCGCGGTGTCGATGGCGGCGTCGCCGGAGGCCTGGTAGAACGCGGCGATGTTGTTGTTGCTCGCGCAAACCGCGTTGCTGAGGCCGAACGCGAACGTCGTCCCGCCGAGGCTGAGCAGGACCAGGGCTTTCCGAAAGCCCATCGGGTTCTTCCGCATCTGCTGTACTCCCTTCTGAATCTGTACGGCGCTGCCGCGCCGGATGCGTTTACTTTGAGGAAGCTAGAAAGCGACCTGCAACTGCACGCGCCAGATCAAGGCGTTGTCGTTCACGTTGGCCAGACTCGAATAGCTGCTCGTGATCGGCACCTCGTAGATCTTGGTCACGTCGGTCTGGAGCTTGATGTTGTGGCCGTCGATGTAGTAGTTCAATCCGCCGGCATACTCCCACGAGCCTTCCTGGCCGTTGGCGAGCGCCGAGATGCCGCCGACGCGGGCGACGGCTTCGATCTTTTTCTCCAGGCCGGGAATGGGCAGGAAGTACCCGACCTGCACGTACGCGCCGTGCTGGACCGTCGTGTCTTCCTGGCCGGTAAGCAGGTACCAGGGAGTGAACGGGCGGCTGGCGACCTGCGTGGGATCGACCAGGCGGATGACGTACTCGCCCGTGGCCGAGAAGCCCATGTACTTGAACGCGGTATCCCAGCCGAACTGGTTGATCTGCAAGCCGTTGGTTGAGGTCAGGCCGTAGCCGCCGATCGCGTTGCCCACGCGTCGCGTCCAGGGGAACGGGATGCGCGTGGTGGCCTGGTCGCCGTCGTCCTCGTTGAAGGCATAGGAGAAGCCAAAGTCGAGCTGCGGCGAATCGTGATGCTCGACGTCGCCCTCGGTGGACCAGGTCTTCAGGTCGTCGCCGAGCGCGTGCCACACCAGCCGGGCCAGGATCGCGGGGTTGTTGTCATGCTCGGCCGGGTCCGGCGTGATCGTGCGGTTGGCGACGCCGTTGAGCGAATTAACCACGTCCACGAAGTACTCGAGCTTCTTGTCGAAGAGCTGCCCCCAGAGCCGGACGCCGAGGCCGTTTCCGAGGCCGAAGACGGCGTCGACCATGCTGCGATCGACGAACTGCTGGCCGTACTCATCGGCGAGCAACTGCGAGCGCATCATGGCGGTTTGGAACACGCCGGCCTTCAACTGGAGCTCGTCGTGGAAGCGGAAGTTGACCCACATGCGGTGGAGGACGAAGTCCCAGGTGTCGGGCGCGTCGGCACGCACTTGGAGGTTGTACGTGATGTCCTCGTTGTAGATGTGGCCCGACAGGTGGAACCGCAGCCGCTGCACGTCGAAGCCCGTGCGATCGTTTCGTTCGAGCCGCGGGAGCAGGTAGCGGTTGCGGCTCTGGTTGCCGTAGTGCGTCCAGCGAAATTGGAGATAGCCGTTCAGCTTCGCCAGGAACTTCTCGTCCGTGCTGCGGATGTAGAAGCCCTTGTCGTAGCCGGCAGTCGTGATCGACGGCATGAGGCTCTCGCGAAACTCCTGCTCGCTCAGGATTTCGCGGATTTGAGCCCGCATCGCTTCCACTCGTGCGGCTTCCGCGTCCTTCTCACTCGCTGCGGTCAACTGCGCCTCCAGCGCATCGAGCTTCTTCTGCTGGGCCTCGAGCAGAGCTTCGAGGCGGCTGACCTTGTCGTCTGCGCTGGCGGACGACCGGGTCTGGTCGGCGGCGACGGACGAGACGGCCAGCCCGGCAGCGAGCAGCCCCGTCAGCCATCCGCGCAGTTTTGGTCGGACCATGTTCACCTCCCTTGTCCCTTTGTTACCGGGTTCACCTCGTGCGAACCGGTACCCCTCGTTCGGAAGTTGCAAGAACTGTGCGCAGACTACGTGCGCGCGCAACCTGCCGCCACTGACCAAGCATGCGACGTGCCGAACAGCGAACTTCTACGCCTGTGTTTGTAACAATATGCCACAAAAACAGTTATAGTTCGTAAACGGCGTCGGCCCTGCGGCGTAAGCCCACGCTGGATTAGACGCAAAACCGTCAGACAAACGCGATTTGATCTACTTAAATTACTATTATTAAGGCACTTGCGCATAACGGCACCGAGCCAGACAGTGCCAAATGTCCGGCGAATGATCGTCAGCGGCCGCCCTCTGCTGAACGATCGTGGTGCCCACGACGCAACTGCCAGCGTGCCGCATGAATCGCCTCCGCTCGCGGTGGAAGCGGGATCGGGACTTACGCTCGGCGGTGCCCGGGCGAAATCCATGTCCGGCGCGCTCAGCCGGCGTTCCGTGCTATTCTGTGGTCGCGATTTTGCCAATCGACCCACTGCCGCGAGGCGGGCGGGCCGGAACATCTGGCGCATGCGCTCCGGTAAGGGGGAGCCTAATGGACAAGCCGATCGGCATCCCGCGACGCGATTATGGATTGAACGAACTGCGCGAGGATGCGGCCGACCCCGACGCCCTGCGGCAGTTTGACGCGTGGTTCGACGCGGCCGTGCGGGCCGGAATCAAGGAGCCGAACGCGATGACCCTGGCGACGGTGGACGCTGCCGGACAACCGTCCGCGCGGATTGTGCTTCTGAAGGGCTTCGACGCGCGCGGCTTCGTCTTCTATTCCGACTACCGTAGCCGAAAGGCGCGCGACCTGGACGCCAACAACCGCGCGGCGCTCTGCTTCTGGTGGGCCGAGCTGGAACGGCAGGTTCGGATCGAGGGCACCGTGGAACGAATTGCGGCCGGGGAGTCGGACGCGTACTTCGCCACGCGGCCGCGCGAAAGCCAACTCGGGGCGCGCGTCTCGCGGCAGAGCGAGGTGATTGGCGGCCGTGCCGAGCTTGAGCGGCGGCTGGCTGAGCTGGAGCGCACGTTCGCCGAGCAATCCGTGCCGCGCCCGCCGGAGTGGGGGGGCTTTCGGCTGCACCCGATGGTGATCGAGTTCTGGCAGGGGCGGCCGCGCCGGCTGCACGACCGGCTGCGCTACCGGCGCGTCGGCGCCGAATCGTGGGTGATCGAGCGGCTCTCGCCTTGAACCGCGCCTGCATGCGAGCGAGGACCGTCACGGTTCGCGCGTGCGGCGGTATAGTAGCGGCGTTGCACCGCGTCACTGCGACGCCGCCGGCGCGCGAAAGGGTTAGACATGAGGATTCTGGTTGTCGGCGACGTCGTCGGGCGTCCCGGCAAGCACGCCGTATCGCAGATCGTTCCGCGTTACATTCGTGAGCGCGGCGTCGATTTCGTGATCGCCAACGCTGAGAACGTGGTGGCCGGCAGCGGCCTGACGCCGCAAGCGTTCCACAAACTTCTGCACCAGGGCGTGGACTGTTGCACGATGGGGGACCACATCTACCGGCGGCGCGAGATCTTCGGCGAACTGGACGATTCGGAGCGGATTGTGAAGCCGGCGAATCTCCCCCCCGAGGCGCCCGGGCGCGAGTTCACGGTCCTGGAGGCGCGGAACGGGGCGCGAGTAGCGGTGATCTCGCTGCTGGGGCGCACGTACATGAACGTGCGCTCGGACTGCCCCTTTCACGCGGTGGACCGGGTTCTCGCGGCGCTCGAACCGGATGTGCGGATCATCGTGGTGGACATGCACGCGGAGACGACCAGCGAGAAAGTGGCGATGGGCTGGCACCTCGACGGGCGGGTGACGGCGGTGGTCGGTACGCATACACACATACCCACCGCGGACCTGTGCGTACTGCCCGGCGGGACGGCGTACGTGACGGACCTGGGCATGACGGGGCCGTACGAATCGGTGCTCGGGCGGGATCGGCACAGCGTGATCCAGTCGCTGATCACGGGCATTCCGCATCCGTACACCGTGGCGACGCGCGACGTGCGGCTGAGCGCGGCGTTGATTGAGCTCGATCCCCAGTCCGGTCGGGCGCTGCGGATCGAGCGTGTGAGTGAGATCGATCACAGCGCGCCGCAGGAGCCGGAGGCGGAGACGTAGTACCTGGGGCGCCGAGGCCCGACGGTGCGGGCATGGGTGAAAGACCTCAAGCAGCGGTGCTGCTGTCTGGCGGGCTGGACAGCGCGACGGTGCTGGCGGTTGCGGCGGCACAGGGCTTCGAGTGCGTCGCACTCACGTTTCGCTATGGGCAGCGCCACGCCGTCGAAGTGGACGCGGCGCGGGCCGTCGCAGCCGCGCGCGGCGTCCGCTCGCACCTGGTGCTGGACATTGATTTGCGCGCGATCGGCGGCTCCGCGCTGACTGCCGACGTCGCGGTGCCGAAGGAGCGGGACGCCGCTGCAACGGCGCGCGAGATACCCATCACGTACGTCCCGGCGAGGAACACGATCTTCCTTTCGTACGCGCTGGCGCTGGCCGAGACGCGCGGCGCGCAAGACATCTTCATCGGCGTGAACGCGGTGGACTACAGCGGCTATCCCGACTGTCGGCCAGAGTTCATCGCCGCGTTCGAGCGAATGGCGGCGCTGGCGACCCGCGCGGGGGTCGAAGGGGCGCCGGTTCGCATCCACGCGCCGCTGATCGAACTGCCGAAGGCGGAGATCATCCGGCTGGGGTTGTCGTACGGCGTGGACTTCGGGCTGACGCGGAGCTGCTACGACCCGGACGCCGCGGGGCGTGCGTGCGGGCGTTGCGACAGTTGCCGGCTGCGGCTGGCGGCGTTCGCGGCGGTAGGGGTGGCGGACCCGGCTCCGTACGCGCCGCGCTGAGATTCCTTGAAAGTTTCGGAGCGCGTGGGCCGATCCACAGGTTCGCAAGCGTTTTTCGGTGGATTCCCGGCGATCGGTGCGCGGCGGTCGGCGACGAGCGGGCGGCGGAAGCCGCCAGGCGGCGACAAACCATCCGCCGCTCCTAGATTTCCTATTATTTCCGGCTATGCTTGAGGCGGCGTGGCCGTGCCGCGGGCGGCGCGGGCCGGCGCAGGGAGGCCGCGGTGATTCAGCAGGCGGGCAAGCAGCTCAGGTCGGCCGTAAGGGTGCTCGGTTCGCTCCTCCCGCTGGCGCGGCGGCGCCGAGCGGGCGACGGTCGGATCGTCCGCCCGCGACGCGAGGACTCGCTGCACAGCTATCCCAGCGTGGGCATCACGCCGTCGCGGCTGCTGGCGATGCTCCAGGCGGCGGACGCCGGCTATCCGCAACTCCAGTTCGAGCTGTTCCAGGAGATGCTCCAGAAGTGGCCGCGGCTGGCCGCGGTCGAGGCGACGCGGCGGCTGGCGCTCACCGGGCTGGACTGGGAGATCGTCGCCGACGAGGCGCCGGGCGGCGGGCCGGAGGCGCTGCGCCTGGCGCGCGAGGCGGCCGAATACTGTCACGCGTCGCTGCGCTCGCTGGGCCAGTTCCGCGAGGCGCTCGGGCACCTGGGGCAGGCCATCGGCTACGGCATCGCCGTGGCCGAGTTGGTGTGGGACCGGTCGCGACTGGTGGACATCGCGGCGGTGCCGCACGCGCGGCTGGTGGCCGATGCGCACGAGCCCTGGCGGCTGCGCGTGCTGACCGACGAGTCGCCGAGCGTAGGCGTGGCAGTCGACGAGCAGCCGTACAAGTGGATCGTCCATGCGCCGCGAGCTGCGGTCGGGCGGTACTTCGAGGGCGGGTTGCTGCGGGCGTCGGCGCTGCTGTACCTGGCGCAGAACCTGAGCTTCAAGGACTGGCTGGTGTACTCGCAAATTGCGGGCATGCCGGTGCGTGTGGCGCGGTTTGAGCCGGGCACGCCGGAATCCGACAAGCGCGAGCTGCTGCGGATGCTGGAGGCGCTGGGTACGGACGCGGTGGCGATCGTGAGCAAGAACGTCGAGCTGCAACTCGTGGAAGGCCGCAGGGGGACCGACTCGCCGTACCGGCCGCTCCAGGAGTATTGCAACAACGAGATCACGATTCTTTGGCTCGGGCAGCACCTGACGACGGAGATTCGGGCGGGCGGCTCGCGGGCCGCGGCCGAAATTCACGACCGCGTGCGCGAAGACCTGCTGGTGAACGACATCGCCGAGGAGGGGCAGGCGCTGCGGCGGGATCTGTTGCGGCCGATGGTGCAGGCTCGCTTCGGCGACGCCGCCCCGGCGCCGCACTTCCGACGTTCGCTGATTCAGAGCGTGGACACGCGCGTGCTGGCCGACACGCTCTCGGTCGCGGTGCGCGAGCTGGGGCTTTCGGTGCCGCGGCGCTGGGTGCACCGGGCGTTGGGGATCCCCGAACCCGTCGAGCGCGAACCGGTGTTGGCTGCGGGAGGCATTCGATGAGCGCGGCCGAGGAAAAGGCGGCGCCCGCGACGACCGGCTCGGCGCGGGTGGCGTCGCTGACCGTGCGGCGCGCGGAGCGCGGCGACCTGACGCCGCTGGGTTTCTTCTTCGACACCGTGTTGCGGCGCGACTACTTCGTGCGGCGGGGGCAGCTCGCGGACATCCTCGGCGGGCGGCATCACCAGGTGTACGTGGCGGAGATCGACACGGTGCTGGTGGGAGTGGCGATCACGACCCGCGGCTCGCGGCTGGTGAACGCGCTCGTGCACCCGGCGTACCGCGGGCTGGGCATCGGCCGCGAGCTGGTGCGGGCCAGCGGCGCGACCGAGGTGCGGGCCAAAATCGACATGTCCACGGGCGATCCGCGCGGGTTCTATCGCTCGCTCGGCTTCGCCAGCACAGGACGGCAGAACGACCACGGGAACATCGAGCTGATGCGCCGGCGGCCGGGCGAGCGCGCCGACGGTCTGGCGCGAGCCGAAGGCGGACCTTCGCGCCGGCGCAGCGAGACGGGCGGGGGCAAGCGTCATGCGGAGCGTTCACGCGGAAAGTAAGGAGAACTTCGTGTCCGCAATTCCGGGAATTCGATCCGTTGAATCATCGCCGCTGGACGCGGTGGCGCGCGAACACATTCTGGAACGACTGCGCCGCGCGATTGAGCTATGCGAGCAGAATGCGGCCGGGCGGTTGCAAGAGCTTCGCGGCCTGCTGGACGAAGCGGCGGACCACGCCGACGCCTGGCAGCTCGTCCGGCAACAGGCACCGCCGCGCGCCGTTTCGTCGCGCGTCTCGCGCCCGGCGGCCGCGGTGCTGGGCAAGGCGGGCGTCGAACCGGTGCGCGAGTTCCTGCTGATCCCGGTTGGCTCGGTGCAGGTGGATCGCGCGGTGTCGGGTGCGAGCTTCGTGTTCACGCCGCGCCACGCGGAGTCGGCGAAGCGCTGGTTCGACCGTTTGGGTCGGACGCTGGCGATCGACTACGAGCACCAGAGCCTGACGGCCGGCGCCGGGCGCTCGGACGGGCTGCGGCCGGCGGCCGGCTGGGTGGGCGGGCTGGAAGTGCGGCCCGACGGGCTGTGGGCGGTCGACGTCACGTGGACGCCGAAGGCGGCGGAGCTGCTGCGCACCGGCGAGTACCGCTACTTCTCGCCGGTGATCTACTGGACCGACGAGGACCACAGCGACGTGGCCGGCCTGGGGCCGGTGGCGCTGACCAACGACCCGGCGATGGCGGGCGTGCAGCCGCTGGCGGCGGGGCGTCGCGGAGCGGGCGCGAGCAATGCGGATGCGGCGGATGACGTCGCGGGCGCGACGGGCGCGGACAAACCGCTGGACGCGAGCGTCCAGAACGAGGGCGAGGACGCCGTCGTAATGCCGCCGGCGAGTGAGGTTGTGTTGGCGAACAAACTCGATGCGGCGCGGCGGGAGATCGCGTTGCTGCAACGCAAGCTCGAGTTGCAGGAGGCGGACGCGTTCGTCGAGCGCGGGCTGCGGTTGGGCAAGATCCTGGACAGCACCAGCATGGACTGGCGCGAGGACTACATGAGCGACCCACAGCGCGCCGAGCAGCGTCTGGCGCGCGCCCCGGTGCTGCTGCCGCCGGGGCGGCTGGTGGCGGGCGAGTCTGGCGGCGTGCGAACTGGCCGCACGGGGACGGCAGCCGAAAGCGGCACAGAACTGAACGCGCGCTGGGGCATCCAGCGCGAGGATCTGGCGGCGTACGAGCGGGCGGCGGCGGCGGGGCGCGTGCGGTTGAGCGCCGGCTAATCGCGGGGACGTACCCCGCGTCGCGGCCGCATCAAGGGCAGGGACGACGGATCGGTTTGGAAACAGGAGGACGGGCGCATGGCGCTGACGGCGAATCGGGAGCTCCAGTTCTTCGCCACGCAGGAGCTGGTGGAACCGACGGTGGACGACAACGTGAAGATCTACAAGGGCGCGCTGGTGGGGCTGAACGCGAGCACCGGCTACGCGCGGCCTCTGGTCGCGGGCGATGCGTTCCTGGGCGTGGCGTACAAGCAGGCGGACAACACGATCAGCGGGCACACCGCGGGCGGAATTCGGGCCCGGCTGCATCAGCACGTGGACATCGTTCACACGCTCAGCGGCGCGACGCAGACAAACGTCGGCGCGCTGGTGTACGCCAGCGCGGACGACACGCTGACCTTGACGGCCAGCGGCAACAGCCTGGTGGGGCGGATCGTGTCGCTGGAGGGAACGAACCTGGTGCGCGTGCGTTGCCAGCCGGTGTTCGGACGGTAGCCGTCCGGTAGAGACCGAATCGGAAGCAAGCCCGGCGAACCGCGCCGGAGGAGAGGATTCACATGGCGGTGGTTGTGGATACGGGGTTGACGTCGAAAGCGATCATCGGGCGGTTCTACCGGCGCTTGGAGGAATTCGCGCAGGCGGCGTGGTGGACGCGGCTGGCGATGCGCTTCGAGAGCAGCCAGGAATCGGAGACGTACCGCTGGCTGGGGACGGTGCCGCAGGTGCGCGAGTGGGTCGGCGGGCGGGTGGTCAAGCCGCTGCGCTCGCAGGGGGTCACGATCGCCAACAAGGTCTGGGAGGCGACGATCCGCGTCGACGCGGACGAATCGCGCCGCGACAAGACGGGCCAGATCATGATCCGCGTGAACGAGCTGGCGCGCCGCGTGGCGACGCACCCCAACAAGCTGCTGACGCAGCTCGTGCTGAGCGGCACGAGCGCGACGGCCTACGACGGGGCGGCATTCTTTTCCAGCAGTCGCAGCGAGGGCGATTCCGGCACACAGAGCAACAGCGTCTCTCACGACGCGGCGACGCCGACCTCGCCCAGCGGCCAGGAGATGTACGACGGGATCGTCAAGGGCATTTCGCAGATCATCGGGTTCAAGGACGACCAGGGCGAGCCGATGAACGAGAGCGCGCGAGAGTTTTTGGTGATGGTGCCCATGTCGTTTCTGCCCGCGACGCTGACGGCGCTCTCGGCGCAGCAGGTGGACGCGTCGAGCAACCCGCTGGCGACCGCGACGCCGTTCCGCGTGGACTGGGTGGCGAACCCGCGGCTGACCTGGACGGACAAGTTCGCGGTGTTCCGCACGGACGGCCAGAGCCGGCCGTTCATCTTCCAGGAGGAGCTGCCGGTGCAGGTGCAGGCGCTGGCCGAGGGCAGCGAGCTGGAGGTGAACGAGAACCAGCACCAGTACGGCGTGAAGGCGATCCACGCGGCGGGCTACGGC
>JABRWC010000130.1:0-17967 GCA_039961675.1 Phycisphaerae bacterium | reverse complement strand
GCGGGAATCCAGACCGCGCGACAACCCCTGGACCCCCGCCTCCGCGGAGGTGACGACGAAGGATGACCCCCGCGCGCGGGCGCGACGACGATGAACAGCCTGACCACGCCGGTGGCTGAATCAGTTCGAGGCCACCGTCGGCGCTCGAGGAGCAGTGCCCGCCTCATCCCCTGCCGTACTCGCGGACGGCGATGAACCGTTGTCGGCCGGCAGTGGAGACGCGGCCTCGGCCGGAAGCAGCCGCGCACACGCGGCGAGCAACTCCGGGTCCGGCGCTCGATATCCGCTTGCACGCAGCGATTCGAGCAGCTTCGGATTCGATTTGTCCACGCTCAGCAGGAACTCGCGCGTCGCGGACGCCGTCGTGGCATCCAGAGCGGGAGACGCGACTACGAGATAGTCGGGAACGGGCATCGTCTTCGCGATCACCCGGAACCGCCCCTGCGTCGGCTCGCCCTCGCGCAGCGGCTGCGACGCGCCCCACGTGTTCCACGCCGACTCGTCTACGAACCCCGCGTCCGAGCTGCCGTTCATCACGCTCTGCGCCACGTCCTTGCTCTTGGGGAACGTCTTCAGCGACCCAACCACGGGCAGCGCTTCCAGCGCCAAATCGGTCGGCTTCAACCCGTGTTCCGCCAGCAGCAACAGCGCGGCCTCGTGCGTTCGCCCATCGCTCGGCGGCCCGAACGCGACGATCTTCCCGCGCATGTCCGCCACCTCGCGGATCGGAGAACTCGCCGGCACGATCAGCAGTCCCGGCCGCGCGACCTGCCCGTTCTCGTCAGCCGACACCGCGAGCACTTCAAACTTGCCGCTGCGGGAAAGCTGCGCGTAGTGCACCGGCGCGATCATCGCCAAATGCGCAACGCCAAGCTGGAGGCTCGGCCCAAGCTGGAACGGGAAGCACACATCCTCGACCACTTGGCGCCCGACCGCGTGGCCGAGTCCCTCGTTCAGCGGCCGATACGGCGCGAACGGACTTACCAGCGCGGCCAGCCCGCCCTCGCTCTCATGCTCGGTGAGGACGAACGCCATCACCAGCGGCTTCTGGCTCAGGCCGATCAGGCTCAGGAACCGGTGCGGCAGCCCGCCCGTGCAACCCGCCAGCAGCCCGACCGCCGCACTCGCCCCCATCAGCAATCCGCAGGCACGCTTGCGCATCGCAATACTCCTCGCGCTCACATTATCTACTTACCCGCGGCGGCCTGCCACGGTCGCAGCCGCCGCGCAACTCGCGCCGCACCGTGGGGTGCATCGCGCCGGCGCAATGCTTCAGTCGTCCCCCGCGCGGCGTTCGCCGTAGTCGCAGAGCTGCCCTGCCTCGAATACCGGCCCCTCGCCGCACGACAGCGCCCAGCGCCAACCTTGCGGCCGCCCCGGATCACGGACTCGCACGACGCAGGAGAGACACGTCCCCAATCCGCAGCCCATGTTGCGCTCCACGCACAACTGGCATCCCAGGCCCACCCCCCCGCACACGCTCGCCACGGCGCGCAGCATCGCCTCCGGCCCGCACGCGAAGACCGTCGCCGGCCGCCCCGCGTTCCGGTCGATCCATCGCGACAGCCCGTCCGTCGTAAAGCCGCGAAGTCCGCAACTCCCGTCGTCCGTCGTGACGATCGCGCCATATCGCGCTGCCCCGCCGGGAAGCGCCAAGCACGGCCGCGGATCGCCCGCGTCGCTCGGTTCGCTCCGCAGCCCCGCGGGCAGCAGCTCGCGCGACAACGCGCCGAAGATCACCGTCACGTCGATCCGCCCGAGCTCCGCCAGCCGCCGGCTCAGATAGATCATCGGCGGAATCCCGACGCCGCCGCCAACCAGGACCAGCGCTCGATCATCCGCGGGAATGCCAAAGCCTTGCCCCAGCGGCCCCGTGATGTTCAAATCCGCGCCGCGTGCGAGCCCGTCCAGCCAGGTCGTGCCCGGTCCAACGGCGCGCGAGATGATCGCCAGCCGCGCCTGGCCCTGGTCGTCCACCGAGTGGTCCGCGATGCTGAACGGCCGACGAAGGTACGCGGCGCGCGGCGGCCACGCGAGGCTGTGCAGTTTCGGAAACCCGCTCTCGGGCCAGTCTGCGTCCGCGTAGCTGGTGCTCGACGGTTCGCGGCAAAGCACTTGGAGGAACTGCCCCGGATGCGATGGCGGAAAGTGCGGGAGCGTGAACTCGACGCGGACGTGCTCGCGGCAGACGTGCGACACGTCCGCGATCCGAGCATTCGCTGTGCACAGAGCCGGCAGCGAATCCTGCGGTCGAGATGTCGCGCGGCTCGAGGTTCGACTCACGTGCCGTATTCTGTCTTCGGGCGAGCGATCTCGCCAACGCTGGGATGTAGTCGCGCGACGGAAAACGGCGAGGTTTGATGGATTGCTGCCCGGGCACGCAAAAAAAACTTCCGGGACCGCACCAGATGGCCGGCCCCGGAAGTGCGCCACGGCTAGAACAGCCGCTTTTCTCGTTGGGGTACGACGGCGCGCACTATACCCCAACGAGCCGGGGGTGTCCATCGACGGATGGCAAATATGCCCGAGTGGAGCGGAATTCCGTAACGTGCTTCAAATTAACAGCTTACAGTCGAAATCAACCCGTCAGTGCCGAATCGTCCAGTTCCGAACGGTCCGCTGCTCCCCGATTCTCCGTGATCGCGCACGAATGAGAGACATCCAAGTCTCAACTCCACGAGGAAACAGAACTTAACCTTAACGATTACAGCCGGTTATCGTCGTGTCCAAACCCCGCTTCCAGGTTGCCGTCGCCATAGTCCGCCAGCATGACCGCTGGCTCGTCGCCCGTCGCCACGACCACGTGCATCTCGGAGGCCATTGGGAGTTTCCAGGTGGCAAGCTTGATGCCGGTGAAACGCCGGCGCGCGCCGCCTTGCGCGAGCTGCGCGAAGAGTGCGACGTGGACGCGGAGGTCGAGCGCGAGTTGGCGCCGCTCGATTGCGAGTATGACGACCGCATCGTCAAACTTCACCCCGTGCTCTGTCGGTGGATTGACGGTGAAGCAACGGCGCTGGCGAGCCAGGAGTGCCGCTGGGTCACGCTCGGCGAACTCCGACGGCTCGACATGCCCGCGATTAATCGAGAAATCATCCGCGAGCTCGAAGAATGGGCGTGAGCCGCGGATCTCTGCGCCCGTAACACCTGCCGGCTTCGTCGCGACCGAGACGCGGCGATTCCTTTCTCGCTCACAGCGAGGCTTGCACGCGGCGGTCGCGTTGCTCACGGCGTCTTCTCGCCCCAGTCCGCGAGCTGCTTCTGGATGACCTCGCCTTCCGGCAGTTTCAGCGCGTGGGCGATGTCGAGCGCCTCGCGCAGCGACCGCACGGCCGCTTTCCGATCGCCAAGCTCTTCTCGTAGTTGCGCGATCCGCCGCAGACAGACAAGCTGCTGGAAGAGGTCTTCGCTGGCGCTGAAGCGCTGCGACGCTTCCTCGTAGCGTGCCAGCGCTTCTTTCGGCTGCTTCAGCTCGCGATACACGTCCGCGAGCGCCACGAGCACGCCGGGGCGGGCCGATTCCTCCGCCAGCTCATGGCACCGCGTGATCGCATCCAGCGCCTCGGGCAGGCGCTGCTGCGAGCGGAAGAACTGTCCCAGAAACATCCACCCGGTGGCCTCGGTGCGCGCCGAGCCGCACGCCTGCGCCGCGGCGAGCGTGCGGCGGTGCATTTCCAGCGCCTTCTCCGGCTGCGCGAGCCGCTCGTAGATCAGCGCCAGCTTGTTGCACGTCGGCGCCTCGGTCACCACGTCGCCCAGGCTCCGAAGCAGCTCCAGCACGCGCTCCTGCCATAGGGCGGCCGCCTTCAGGTTCTCCGTCGAAAACGCGCGCAGAGCCTCCTCTCCAAGATCCGCCGAACCCGGGCGGCGGCTCAGGTAAACGTCGCACAGGTTCGTCATCGCCGCCAACTGCGTGTATCGCTCGCCGCATTCGCGCGACCACTTCAGCGCGGTCTCCATGCGAATCAGCGCGGCGTCGTAGGCGCTGGTCCCGGCCAGGAGCAGCCCCTCGGTCAGCTCGATCTGCGCCAAGTCCAGGCGGTCGTCGGCGCGCCGCGCAATCTCCCGCAGCGCCCGCAGCCGCGCCGCCGCGTTCGCCTGCCCGCGGTCCGAGACGTGGAGCTCGAGCTGCGCGAGCACGAGCTGCGCCGGGCGCATCATGGCATCCAGCTCCACCGCCTGCTGCGCGTAGCGCAGCGCGTCGCGGGTGCGCTCCTGGCGGATCGCCAGCACCGCCCGCGCGAAGTACTCGACCGCCCCGGCCGAATCGCTCGGCGTACTGAACACCAAGGCGTGCAGGCGCGACTCGAGCGCCGGCACGCCGCTTTCGGCCAGCACCCACTGCGTCGCCGCGTCCAGCGCCTCGTTGAAGCGCGCGGGTCCGACCTGCACCGCCTTCGGCTGCGCCGCGTCGTTCAGCGGCGCCAACCGCAGCTCCAGCGAAAGCTGGTCGGCGTGTCCGCTGCACGTCGCCGAGAGCCAATGCCGGGCGCCGAGCATGCGGCCGACGCGCGGCCAGTCGGCCTGGGTCTCCGCCGCTGGCGCCAGATCGCGCCAAGCCTGGTGCGCTCGGACGGTCGGGATCACGCAAAGGGCGGGAACGCGCCGCAGACGCCAGGTCAGGAATTCCTCCAACGCGGCCGGCAACCACGCGTCGCGCGGCTGCGACTCTGCGCCGTTCTCGAAGCCGACGATCAGCAGCGGCGGACCGGCGGCCGGCACCGATGTCGACGCCTGCGGGTCGGACGAAGCGCCGACCGAAATCGGCGATGAGGAAAGTGCGAGCAACAGGACTGAAACCCAACGCGAGCAGTCGCAACGCACGCAGATCTCCTGGCCGTTCGTCGCCGCGCGCATGCGTCGGCGGCTGCGATTGTAGCACCCACGGCCGCGTTGACGAGGTGCGCAGTTTCTGCCCCCCTCGCACGAAATCGCATAATCGGCTCGCCTTGCCGACGCGAGGACTCAAGGCCGCGCGCGCGCGAGCGCCTCGCGCGCCCGCTCCAGCAGCGCCTGCGCTTCCGGTTGCCCGGCATCAATCGCCAACGACTGTTCGCAGCGCTGCGCGACCTCGGCCAACAGATCGACGGACAACCCCGGCGTCGCCTCGTGCCGCTCCCAGGCGATCTGCGCCAGGCGGTTCAGCGCCGGCACGTGCCGCGGCCGGCGCGCCAGCAGCGCCTCGCACGCGCCGCTCGCCTCATCGAACCGGCCCAGACGCAACAGCGCCAGCGACAGATTCAGCCGCGCGTCGTCCTGCGCCGGATCGAGCTCCAGCGCCCGGCGCAGGTCGGCCGACGCGCGGTTCCAGTCGCAAAGGTCGAGCAGCGTTTCCGCGCGGCGCGCGAGCACTTCGGCGTCGTCCGACGAGAGTTCGGCGCAGCGGTCCCAGGCACGCAGCGCTTCGAGCAGGTGTCCCAGGCGCTGGTGCGCGACCGCAAGGTTGAACCACGCGCGGGCGTTCTGCGGGCTCAGCTCGGCGGCCCGCCCCAACGGCTCGATCGCCTCCACCCAGCGCTGCACGCGCATCAGCAGCGTGCCGTACTCGAACCACGTGTCGGCGTCGTCCGGACGCAGCGCCGCGATGCGGGCCGAAACTTCGCGCGCCTCGTCCCACCACTCCAGCTCCAGCGCCGCCGCAAGCGCCTCGCGCAGCGCCAGTTCGTTTGCCGAATCCGCGTCGATCTCGGCGCGCAGCGCCAGATACTGTTCGCGCTTTTCGCGCTTCCGCTCGTCCTGCGGCCAGCGCACCGGATCGTGCGACGATTCCGGCGGAACTGAATCCGCCGGCGTTTCAGACCTGATTGCGCCCGCAGGGCTTGCATCCGCCGGCAGGCGCGCGGACGTCACCGACGCCTCGCCCGCGACGGTGTCATCCGAGATCGGGGATTCCGGCCGCCGCGCCGCGCCGATACGTGCCCCGCTCGGCGGGCCGGGCGCGCGCGGCGCCGCGCGCTGACCCTTCGGCGTCGCGGCGAACGAGCCGGCCAGCAACCAGATCGCCAGCCCGGCCAGCACTGCACAAACGAGGACAAACGGCGCCAGCGTGCGCATCGCGCGTGTTCCCCAGGGCGGGCGCACCGGCACCGCCAACCGCTCAGGTCGAGTGCAACGCCCGCACGACGTCGGTGCGCGCAGCGTACCGCGCGGGCGCGACGCCCGCGACGACGCACAGCCCCACGGTCAACAGCACGGCGCCGGCGATCAGGTCCCAGGGAAGCTCCATCGCGACCCGGAAGCCCCACATGCGGTCGATCAGCAGCGTGGTGTCGCACGCCAGGTGCAGTCCCAACGCCAGGCCGAGCGCGCTGCCCAGCAGCCCCAGGACTAGCGCCTCGCCGACCACCAGCCGCAGCAACACGCCGCGGGTCGCACCGACCGCCCGGAGGATCGCCATTTCGCGTACGCGCGCCGTCACGTTCGCTGTCATCAGGTTCGCGACGCCGATCGCCGCCACCAGCAGCGCCACACCCGGCACCGCCGTCAGCAATTGCGTCATCCGCTTCAGCTCGACGTCGATCTCGTCTTTCAGCTCCGCGACCGAGCCGGTGAACGATTGCGGCGCGTCGAGCCGGTCCTGTACCTCGCGCAGGACCGCCTCCTGCCGGTGACGCCGCCAGCGCTTCGCCGCCGGCACGGACTCGTCGTAGTCGCGTGCGGTCAGTCCGGCGGCCGCGGGCGTGTCGTCGACCGGCGGCCAGTCCGCCGGCGCGTCGTCCTCCGTGAAGTCGAAGTTCAGCAGCACAAGGTTGGCCCCGTCCACGCCGAACTGCCGGGCCAGATCCCGCCGCGTGCCCATCACCGATCCCGACGCCGCGACGCTGTACTGCGTCTGGAGCTGGAAATAGCCGGCGGCAATGTCCAGCGCGGGCGAGCGCACCACGCCGGCGATCTTGAACTGCCGCGTGCGCGGCGGCGAGGACAGGTAGTGCACGTTGATCGAGTCGCCGAGGTTCTTGTTGCGCGAGCGGGCGAAGTCGTCCGAGACCAGGACGTGGCCGCCCTCGCGAAGCAGCGCCCGTGCGGATCTCTCGTCGCCTTCGAGAAACTCCAGCCGCACCAGGTCGAAGAACGTGTCCGGGTCCACCCCCATGAACCACGTGACCGAGAGCAGGAGCTGTTCCGCGAAGACCGGCCGCTCCTCGACGATCACGTTCACCGAGTTCGCAACCGTCACCGATGCGATGCCGTTCACGCCCCGCAGGCGGTCGTCGGCGTCCCCCGTGAGCTGCGAGAAGCTCCACAGATACGCTTCCGGAAACTGCTTGGGGAACTGCCAGCCGTCGGTGATGCTCTTGTTGACGACCGACACCGCCACGATCAGCGAAAGCCCGACCATCAGCCCGCAGCAGATGCCCGACGAGCGCCAGACCGCGTGCCCCACCTGGTCTTGGAGCAGCCGCGCCCGAACCGCGAGCATGCCGGCCGCGGCGTAGACGGCGAGTGTGCCGATCATCCGCACGGCCAGCGGGGCAAGCATCGCGTAGCCCAGGTACAGCACCATCACGCCCGCCGAGGCGTATTGCAGGAACGTGGTCGCGCGGCGCGTCTGCTCGACCAGCCCGAAATGCTGCCCCAGGAGCGTCCCGACGGCCAGCAAACCGACGGCCAGAATCAGCCCGACGCGGGTCCGCCGGCTTCGCGGCCGCGTGGCTTCCATGGGCGACACGCCCAGCGCCGCCGCCGCGGGCAACAGCGCCGCGAGCAGCGTGGTGAGCAGCCCCGCCGCGGCGCCCGTGAGCAGGCCGTTGCGCGCGGCCAGGTCCCCGAGCTTCGAGATCAGCGGTCCGGCGCCCCCTGCGGCGGCGCGGCGCAGCTCATCCCAGGAGAACGGGAACTGTCCCACGTAGTCCGGCACGAGCCAGACGGTCATCGCCGCCAGCGCCAGCCCGATCGCCGAGCCGAGCACCACGCCCGCGACGCCCAGCGGAAGGACCTCGGCGAGGATCAGTGCCGCCAGGCGCAGGCGCGTCGTTCCAACGCAGCGTAGCAGCCCGAGCGCGCGGATGCGCTCGACCATTCCCATGCTGAGCGTGCTGAGGATGATGAACAGCGCGGTCAGCAGCGCCACGCTGCTCAGCAGGGCCACCACGAACTGCTGCTGCGACTGGGCGGCCTCGATCTGCTTCAGGCGCGCTTCGCTGGTGCGCACCGTGGCTTCGCGAGAAATGCGTCGCACGCGCTCGCGGACGTGCTGCGCCGAGCGCGCCAGCGCCGCGGCCCCGCCGTCCTCCAGCACCACGTCGATCGAGGTGAGCAGGCCCTGCTTCACGTTGAGCTGCTGGAGCACCGGCAGCCGGATCAGCGCCGCCGGCGCCTGGAACCGCGCCACGCGCTTGCGGTCGAACAGCCCCACGATCTCGAGCGCATGCGGGCTCGGCTCGGCCGCTGCGAACACCAGCAGGTAGTCGCCGACGCCCAGCCCGGCGCGCTCCGCGAATCCGGCCTCCAGCACGCAGGCCAGCTCGTCCCCGTCGCCCAGCATGCGCCCGGCCGTCAGCACGTACTGCCGGATCGCGAACTCGCTCCCCAGGTCGATGCCGGTCAGGTCGATCTCCGGCGTGTGCTCCGTCCGTGACGCGGGCTGCGTCGCACCGGCGTCGGCAAGGGCGCGCGGCCACGGCTCGCACGGCAGGCGGTTCACCAGTTGCGGCGTGACCAGCGCGACGTTGTCCAGCTCGCGAATCTGCGCCGCCAGGCGCTGCGGGATCTGGTCGTACTTGCCCAGCGGCGAGGTGATCGAAATGTCGGCGTTGCCGATGTAGCCCAGCGCCCAGCCGAGGACGGTCTGCCGGACGGATTCGTAGCAGGTGGAGACCCACACGACCGCGGCGACGCCCAGCGAGATGGCCAGCAGCGCGCCGAGCGTCCGCGCGGGCCTATCCCGCCAATTCCTGGTAGCCAGTTGCGACCAGTGCCGCATCGCCGCTCCCTTGGGGCTCGATCCGGCCGATGAGCCGGCCGTCGCGCAGCACGATCACCTCGTCGGCGTGCGCCGCGCCGTGCGCCTCGTGCGTGACCATCAGGATCGTCTTGGACTGCTCGCGCGAGATGCGCCGGAGAAGCTGCCAGATTTCAAGCGACTGCTTCGAGTCGAGATTCCCCGTCGGCTCGTCCGCCAAAATGATCGCCGGGTCGTTCAGCAGCGCGCGGGCGATGGCCACCCGCTGCTGCTCGCCGCCCGAGAGCGCGTCCGGCCGGTGCGACTTGCGATGTTCAAGATGCACGACCCGCAGCAGCTCGTCGACGCGCCGTTCCATGTCGCGCATCGCCCGGCCGTCCAGCAGCCACGGCAGCGACACGTTCTCCGCCGCGGTGAGGCTCGGAAGGAGATTGAACTCCTGGAACACGATTCCCAGCCGGCGCCGGCGAAAGATGGTCCGCCGGCGGTCGGACATTCGGCCCAGGTCGTGGCCTTCAACCAGTACCCGGCCCGACGTTGGCCCCGTAAGCCCGCCGATCACGTGCAGCAGCGTGCTCTTCCCGGAACCGCTGGCCCCCATGATCGCCATGAACTGGCCCGCGGCTACGTGAAGCGAGATGCCGTCGAGCGCAATGACCGGCGCCTCCACGCTTGCATAGACCTTGGTGAGACCGAGCACTTCCACGACCGGCGCTGGGCACGACGGCGCCGGTGCAAGTTCTGCCGCGCTCGCTGCCCCTGAGATCGGATCGCCGTTCATCGCCGAAGTGTAGACGCGCCCGCCGGACGGCTCAACGCGGGCCACGCGCGGTCCAGACCTTCACAAACCCCTTCGCCGCGCCCAATCTACCCGCATGCAGAACATGCCCGACGGCCTCCGCGACGCCCTGCTGCTCGACGCGCTCGCCCTGCGCGGGCTCGACGACACGCGCCGTCTCGTCGAGACGGTCCGCCGCTCGCTGCGCGAGGTGCCCGGCCTGGCCGTGGGCGGGATCGGCGTGCACAACGCGGAGCGCGAGGCCTTCGAGCGAATCTGGTTCCGCCTCGACGCGCCCGACGGTCCGCTCGCCGCCGTCACGCTCCGCGCCGATGAATCCGAGTTGCCGCTGATCGGCGAGCAGGCCGTCGCGTACGTTTCCGACGACCTCGACGAGAGCTGTCCGCCGCCGCTCGCCGACATCGCCCGGCTGCGAGTTCGCCGCTATCTCGCCGTGCCGATGTGCTTCGCGGATCGAATCGTCGGCTGCCTGTTCGCCGGTTGGGGCGCGCCGGTCCGGCCGCCGCACGACGTGGTTGACTACCTGGAGCTGCTCGCGAGCCTCGCGGCCCCCGTGCTTTGGAACTGCCTGACGCAGGAACGCCTTCGCCGCGGCGATCGGCGCCGGGACGTCCTGATCGCGTTCGGCGCCGCGATCAACGCCTCGCTCGAATTCGACGCCGTGATCACCGCCGCCCGAAAGGCCGTGGACTCGCTCGCCGACGACGCCGGTTGCTCGATCGACCTGCTGGACGCCGACGGACGCACCGTGCATGTGTACCGCGCCGGCGGTCCGCTCCGCCCCCCGTTCGCGCCGGCGGTTGACCCGCTCGCGCTCCCGCTCGAAGGTTCGCCGCTGAGTTGGGTCCGCGAACATCGCAAGACGCACGAATCCGGCGACCTGTCGCGCGAGAGGCGTTTCCGGCTCGACGGAGAGCTGTGCGCCGCCGGAGTCCGCCGCTACGTGGTCGCGCCGATGATCGTGCGCGGCGACGTGATCGGCTCGCTGTTCATGGGCTCCACCAGCCCGCACCCGCCGCTACGCATGGACGTCTGGCTCTACGAGAACATAGCGCTCCAGACCGGCCTGGCGATCGAGAACGCCCGCCAGTTCCTCCAGCTCCATAAGTCCTCCGAACGGCTCGCCCAGCAGAACGTCTACCTGCGCGAGGAAATCCGGCTCGAGCACGACGCCGGAGAAATGGTCGGACGCAGTCCCGCCATGCTGAAGCTGCGGCAGACCATCGCGCGCGTCGCGCCCACCGACTCCACCGTGCTGATCTACGGTCAGACCGGCGTCGGCAAGGAGCTCGTCGCCCGCGCCATTCACGAGGCCAGCGCCCGCGGCGAGCAGCCCATGGTCAAGGTGAACTGCGCCGCGATCCCCGAAGGCATGGTCGAGAGCGAGCTGTTCGGCCACGAACGCGGCGCGTTCACCTCCGCCGTCGATCGGCGCATCGGGCGGTTTGAGCTCTCCAACGAGGGCACGCTGTTTCTGGACGAGGTCGGCGAACTCTCGCTCACGGTGCAGTCCAAGCTGCTGCGCGTGCTCCAGGACGGCGAGTTTGAACGCGTCGGCGGCACAAAGACGATCCGCACCAATGTGCGCATCATCGCCGCGACCAACCGCGACCTCCCGGCGATGGTCGAGAGCGGCGCGTTCCGCTCCGACCTGTACTACCGTCTCGCGGTGTTCCCCATCCACGTGCCGCCGCTGTGCGACCGACCCGAGGACATCCCCGTGCTGATCGAGGCGTTCGTCGCGCACTTCAACCGCCGCATGGGAAAGCGCGTCGAACGCATCGACCCGGTCTCGCAGGAACGGCTCATGATGCGGCGCTGGCCCGGCAACATCCGCGAGCTGCGCCACGTCATCGAACGCGCCATGATCCTCTGCGAGGGTCCGATGCTGGCGTTGGCCGACGACACCGAGCCGCAGCCGCCCCTGGTCTTGACGCCGTCCGCGCCGCCGCGGACCATCACCTCGCTCGACGCCGCCCAGGCCGCGCACATCCGTCAGGCGCTGCTGGCCACCGGCGGCCGCATCCAAGGCCCCAACGGCGCGGCGGCGCTGCTCGGCCTGCGACCCTCGACGCTCCGTTCACGCATGCGAAAGCTGGGCGTCAAGCGCTACGCCTGATACCCCCTCGCGCCATGCAGCCCGATGAAAAACGCAACCAGGCCGTTGTGGCACCGGCGTCCCGCCGACGAAAACACGGGCGGGACACCCATGCCACAGGTTTCTCAACGGGCCCTTTGCTGGCAACTCAACCACTCTCGGAACGGCGATCAGAATCTGCCACGCCGCGATTCGTGCCCACGAAAAATCGCCAGATAGCACGAAATATCGCGTCCTGTATGCGCGTGCTTCGCGCAATAGCCTGATAATAACGCACTAATTGCAGATTTGGTTGCGTCTTGCTGCACGCTCGTCGCGCGGCACACCGCCTGCTAGCTGAGGGTCGGGTCGAATCTCTCTTTCGCTCATTCGCGTAACCAAAGGAGGCGCACCATGAGCAGCTTTGTTGCCCGAGTCGGAGGCTCGATTCTCACAGGCGCGTTCGCGCTGGCCGTTGCCGCACCGGCCGCAGACGTGTTCGTCGGCGGTCCCGCGGGGCAGATCTACCGCGGCGATTCGCAGCTTGGCGACTTCGAGTCGTTTGGGCTGTGCGGCGGGTCAATCGACTCTATGGCCGTGTACGACAACCAGTTGTACGCGGGCACCGTGGATGGAACCGTGTACCGGATCGACCTGCTGACGCACCAGATCGTCTCGTCGTTCACGGTGTCGAACGACGCGACCGCGGTGGCTGTGCACGGCCAGGAACTGCTGATCTCCGGCACGGACGGCACGATCATCCGCGTCGATCCCGAGACCGGCGCGGAGCTGGGCACGTTCCAGACGCACATCCCCATGGGGATCGAGGCCATGACGGTCCGCGGCGATTACGCCTACATCGGCGGTGATGAGGGCAGTGTCTGGCGCGTCAACCTGCTCAACGGCACGGACACGTATTTCGCGTGCGTGTGCTTCACTCGCGTCCAGGCGCTGGACACGGACGACACGCACCTGATCCTGGCCGAAGAGGCCGGACTGATTTCACGCATCCGTCTTACGACCGGTCAGATCGATCAGGTCTACTTCGTGTCGCCGGCGCCCCGGGCAGTCAAGGTCTACGGCCAGGAGCTGCTGGTGAGCGACAACTCCGGAGACCTGGTGCGCGTGAACTCGCAAAACGGGCAGGTCATCAATTCGTTCTCGGCGCCGATCGAAGTGGACGCGATGGCGGGCCTGCCGGAGCCGCAGTGCCCGGCCGACCTGAGCGGCAACGGCGAAGTGAATCTCGTCGACCTGTCGATCATCCTGTCGAACTTCGGCACCGTTGACGGCATGCGGCACGAGGACGGCGACATCGACGGTGACGGCGACGTCGATCTTGCGGACCTGTCGGCATTGCTGACCGACTACGGAACTTCCTGCAACTGACGCGCTTCGTGGAGCGCCGGCCGCCGCGCGCCGCTGCCAGGCGGCCGGCGCTCCCCCTCCCCTGCCCGTCCGCCGCGATCTCGGTCCTGCGGCCTGTCCTGCCGGGCGCATGCGCCTCGGGTTCCTGGGGCCTTCCTCCGGGCGCTCATCCGATCTTCTTGCCGGTTCGTTTTGCTGTCGTGCCTTTCCGCTCGCAACGCTGACACTGGCGATCGACCGCCTATAACTCGCTACCCGCCACTCGCAACTCAGAACTGACCCGCGCCCGGCGCCCTCTGCCGGACCTCGCCGCTGCTTAGGAGGCGCGCATCGTCCGTCGCTGCGTCGCTTCGCGCCCCATAACGCCTGCCGCCCAAGTTTTTTTTTCGCATGCGCTTGCCGCGTATCCCATGTTTCAGCGTGGGTTTCGAGATCATTTGGGCACGCAATCGGAGCATGGGGCTATGGCACTCACAGTCACAAACGTAAACTCGCTCTCACTCCTGAACATCCTGAACCGCACATCCGCAGACCAGAGCAACACACTCACACGACTGTCCACGGGCTTCCGCATCAACTCCGGCAAGGACGACCCGGCGGGCCTGATCGCGTTCCGCGGACTGAGCACCGAGCTGACAGCCGTCGATGCGGCGATCGGAAACAACCAGCGAACCGGCGCGATGCTGGGCGTGGCCGATAAGGCGCTCAATGAAGTCGCGGACCTGCTCAGCGAGATCAAGAGCCTGGCGCTGGAATCGGCGAACCAGGACGGCATCAGCGCCGACGAGCTGGCGGCCAATCAGGCCCAGATCGACAACGCCATCGCGGCCATCGACCGCATCATCGGCTCCACAGAATTCAACGGCAAGAAACTGCTCGACGGCTCGCTCGGCATCGTCACCAGCAGCGTCGACACGGCCGATATCACCGACCTGAAGGTCTACTCGCGGAACGCGAACTCGAGCACCTCGCTGACGGTTGAAGTTACCAACTCGGCGGCCAAGGCCGAGCTCGAAGTCGCCACGACCTCCGCGACCGCGGACACGCAGATCTCCGTCCAGGGCAAGGACGGCACGGTCATCATCGACATCGCCGCCGGCGAAAACCTCTCCTCCGTCGCGGCCAAGATCAACGCCGCCACCGCCCAGACCGGCGTTACCGCTTCGGCCTCCAGCGGCAGCCTCACGCTGCTCAGCTCGGACTACGGCTCGGCGGCGTTTGTGCGCGTGAACGTCGTGGACACCGACACCACCGACACCTCGTTCGCCGGCGGGAGCGACACGGGCGACGACGCGGAAGTGACGGTCAACGGCCAGCGGGCCGCGGTCGATGGTCTGAACGTCGGATACACCGCCAACGGCGTTTCGATCTCGTTCAACCTGACCGAAACGTTCAACACCAGCGGCGGCTCGAGCACGTTCGTGGTCGAGGACGACGGCGGCGCGACATTCCAGCTCGGGACGACGTCCGACACGCGCGCCACAATCGGCGTGGACGGCCTGTTCTCGCACCAGATGGGCGAGGCGGCTGTCGGGTATCTGTCGTCGCTCCGCGGCGGCGCAGAGAACAGCCTGCTCAACAACCCGAACCAGGCCTCGCAGATCGCCTCAGCCGCGGCCGAGCAGCTTGCCAAGGTTCAGGGCCGCCTGGGCGGCTTCCAGAAGTTCCAGGTTGAGACGGCGCTCAACCAGATGACGGCCAGCAAGGAAGGGCTGACGGCCGCCATCAGCACCATCAACGACGCGGACTACGCGGTCGAGACCGCCAACCTCAACCGGCAGAACGTGCTGTTGCAGTCGGCGATCTCGCTGCTGGGGCTGGCGAACCAGCAGAGTTCGCAGATCCTGGCACTGCTGCGGTAGCGCGGGGAGCGCAAGTTCCTCCGATCGATGCGGCCCGAGGGCTGGAGCGGGGAAACCCGCTCCGGCCCGCGCCGTATTCGCTCACTTCCATCGCGGACGGAAACGGCCGCGCCCAGGGCCGCCTCACTCGCCGATCTTCGGATTCTCGCCCCACATCAGCTTGCCGCGCAGCGCGTACCAGATCGACCGTCGCGGATTGCGGACCAGCAGAAAGTCCGCCTTGTATCGTGAAAGGACCAGCCGGTCGCCGGTGTGGAACGGCTGCGTATCGTGCCCGTCGATCACGACCGTCGTGCCGCCGTTCGTCTTGCGCGGATGCACCACGACCTCCCGTCCCGAATCGATCGCCAGCGGGCGGAACGTGAGCGCGTGCGGGCAGATCGGCGTTAGCGTGAACGCCTGCGCGGTCGGCTCCAGAATCGGCCCGCCTGCGGAAAGGTTGTGCGCCGTGGAGCCGGAGGCCGTGGCGATGATCAGCCCGTCGCTCCGCAACTCGGCCACGTCGTCGCCATCAGCCTCGAGCTTCAGCTCGATGATCCGGTACGGTGGGCCGGCCACGACCACACAGTCGTTCACCGCAGGCGATTCGAACCTCTCGCCGCCGCTGCGCTCCAGCCGCACGTTCAGCATCACGCGCCGCGTCACCGGCAGCTCGCCGTTGAACAGGAACTCCCCCTCCTGCTCAAGCTGCGGCAGCGTGAACTCGGCCAGAAAGCCGAGCTTGCCGAGATTGATGCCGACGATCGGAATCTGCCGCTCCCGCAGGGCGTGCACGGCGGCGATCACGGTTCCGTCGCCGCCGAGCACGAACAGCAGGTCGGGCGCCAGCGCGAGCGCCTTGCCGCTGTCGTACGTGATCTCGGCGAAGACCACTTCGGCCCGGCCGTTCAACCAGCGGCGTGTGCGCTCCATCGTCTGGGGCGCCATCGGTTTCTCCGGAGAACCGATCAACGCAACCCGCATCATCGTTGTATCCCCGCCGCGCCCGGCCGCGAGGCGCAGGCGCCAGCGTGTATTGTGCCACCAAGCGGCGGCGCGCTTCCAGCGCGGCGAGTCGGTTTTTGCGACATGACCTCGAATCGATTAGACCCGACGCTCGTCGCCGCTTGGCTCGCGGGCCCGCTGGTGCTATCCTGCGGCGGCCGGCTCGGGCGACGGCGGCGCCGCCCGCCGGCGCGCGTGCCAGGAAGGCCGCGCGGGTTTCGAGCTCAGGGAGGACCAGCCATGAACCGCAAGCAGCTCGCGGCCGCTACTCTGCTTCTTCTCGCGCTTTCGCCGCTCGTCAGCGCCTGCTCGTCGGATTTCTTCTACGACTTATCCGAGGAGCTGGAGGACATCGGCGACGAGGTCAACGACGACGACGGCAACTGGTTCGAAAACCTGCTCGACGATTTGGGCGACCGCAACGGCGACTGAGCCGGTCGGGCGCCGCTCGCCTAATCAAAGAGCCCCGGTTGCCGCGGGTCTTCCGCGGTGCTGCGGAACTCGCCGTCGGCCAGTTCGGTGACGATGCGCTGCCCGTCACGGATCGCGGCGATGCTGCGCAGCACCGCGCGGGTGCGCGCGTCGCGCGTGATGCTGTAGCCGCGCGCCAGCACGCGCCGCGGCCCGCACGCTTCCAGCAGCTCGCCGCTGGCGCGCAACGCGTACGCGCGCCGCGCCAGCAGGTCGCGCACCCGGGAATGCACACGAAGCTCCGTGTGGCGCAGCCGCTCGTCCAGCCGGCTGAGCCGGGCGAGCGGACCGGCGAACTCCAGCCGACTCCACTCCCGCTCAATCGCCCGGCGGCCGCGGCCGGCCCGGTCCCGCACGCCCTGATCGAGCCGCAGCGCCGCACGGTGCAGCCGCTCGCGCGCTGCGCTAAATGCCGCCCCGGACGACAGCCGTGCCGCGGCCAGTTCGAACCGCGCCAGGCGCTGTCGCTCGGCGTGCAGCCGGCGCGCGGTCGCGGCGTCGAGCCGGTGCAGCGTCTCGTCGAGCCGCTGCGCGTGCTGGCGAAGGCGAGTCAGCGGGCGCGCCAGCCACTCCGATGCCGAGAGAATCCGCAGCTCCTGCGATGCGCGGTCGCACGCGTGCCGGACGGTCCGGCCGGCGCGGGAGGCAATCGCGTCGAGGCGCTGGAGGACGTCCGCCAGCCGTGGCGTCACCAGTTCCGCCGCGGCGGTGGGCGTTGCGGCGCGCACGTCGGCGACCAGGTCGCTGATGCTGACGTCCACCTCGTGCCCGACGGCGCTGACGATCGGCACGCGGCTTTCAAAGATCGCGCGGGCCACGACCTCCTCGTTGAACGCCCAAAGGTCTTCCAGCGACCCGCCGCCGCGGCCGACGATCGCCACGTCGATCCCGCCCAGCGCGGCGGCGTGCTGGTTCATGAGCCGGATGGCGGCGGCGATTTCGCCCGCGGCGCCTTCACCCTGCACGCGCACCGGAAAGACCAGCAGCTCCGGCACGGGGTAGCGCCGCCGGATCGTCTGGAGGATGTCGCGGATCGCGGCGCCGGTTGGGCTGGTGATGATTGCGATCCGCGAAGGAAACGGCGGCAGCGGCCGCTTGCGGGCCAGATCGAAAAAGCCGGCGCGCTCGAGCTTCTCGCGAAGCTGGCGGAACGCCAGCTCCAGCGCGCCGACGCCGCGCGGCTCCAGCTTGCGGACGACGAGCTGGAATGCGCCGCGCGGGGCGTAGACTTCGAGCGCGCCGGTGGCGATGACCTCAAGGCCGGGCTGCGGCTCGAAGCGCACGTTCACCGCGGCGCTGCGCCACATTACACAGCGCAGCTCGCTCTCGGCGTCTTTGAGCGAAAAGTACAGGTGGCCGCTGGCGGGGCGACTGAAATCGCCCAGCTCGCCCAGCACGTGCAGTGTTGACGGCACGCAGCGCGCGATCGCCCCGCGCACCATTTCGTTGACCTGCCGCGGCGTGACGATCGCGAGCTGCGCCGGCACGCGCTCGGCCGGCGGCACGC